>CAYMKI010000005.1:2681-54104 GCA_964390695.1 uncultured bacterium | reverse complement strand
CTTAATTTTTTTGGCCCTCTCCTTTCCTCGTGCATTGGGAAGAGAGAGTTCAGAAATAAAGCGGTTCTAAATCTTATACGTTATGTAGAGATGGAGAGTATTATTTATTAGTCTGGTCGTATTTTACCCTCTCTGTGTTTTCTGTGGACACCTGGTTCCATTTACATAAGTAGAAGCTGCTGAAAGGTGTTCATATTTTTAGCGACATTTGGAAGAGGCTAAGGAAACATTAAGAAAACGCCTTGCACTCGGAGCAAAAAACAGATATAATGTAGTTTAAAACATAGCTTTTATATCTCCTAATTCATACCTCATTTTACATCCTTACCAGACATCATACTTTCATTTTCGCTAAATTCAATGTGGATGATCTAAAAATTCATATAAACATGATACCATAAAAGCACCCTATATCTAAATCATGAAGGAAGACATAACCATGAAATTCGATCCAAGTCTCTTGGAAATATCCACGCTTGACACCCATGATATCGACGATATAACCCACTCTTTCTGTTTTCCATGGACCTCGCCAGAAGAAACCCAAAATAAATGGAACTCCTACTTATCCGAACAAAAAGCAGGACAACGGATCGCCTGCCTGGCACGATGGCAAGGGAAATTAATTGGATATGGCTCATTATTAAAAAATTCCGCATATCCGCATTTTAAGGCGCTTAATATCCCCGAAATCCACGATGTCTGGATCTTGGAACCATATAGAGGCCATGGGTTTGGCAAGCGCCTGATTTGCCACCTCGAAGGTCTGGCTCAAATAGAAAACTATCGCACAATCGGCATCGGAGTAGGCCTTTACAAAGACTACGGAAAAGCCCAGCAGCTCTATATACACCTTGGATACATTCCTGATGGGCTAGGCATGACTTATAAATATCAACCGACTACGCCAGGTCTTGCCTATCCTATGGACGATGACCTTGTCCTATGGCTCCAAAAAAAATTGCCTCCGCTATTGATGAATAGTGGTGTATATGTTACGAAAACAATTAGACAAACCCCCTAAAACATAAGAACGTGACCATGAACTTGCGGTCGGAAATTGCTAGAACCATATCATTGATAGAGCCCTTGGACGAGCTCGAAAAAGCCCATCGCGATTTTGTGTTGCAGTGGATAGATTCTGGCGCTGAAATTTTTCGTCTAGAAAAACCCGCTCACCCTCCCACTCATCTAGTAGCCTATTTTTTAGTTTTCTCTCCGGAAGAGTCTAAAATACTGCTGGTTGATCATAAGAAAGCAGAGCTGTGGCTACCTTCGGGTGGGCATGTAGAAATAGGTGAACATCCTAAAGAAACAGTAGAGAGAGAAGCCCTAGAAGAACTAGGTGTGCACGCCGATTTCCTTCTTGAAGAACCTCTTTTTATCACCGTCACCGAAACGGTAGGAAATGTGATCAAGCACACTGATGTTTCCCTATGGTATGTGCTGAATGGGGATCCAAATATTAAACTGCATTATGATCAGGAGGAATTTTATCAAATTCGGTGGTTTGGATTAGATGAAATTCCCTTTGAAAAATCCGATCCTCATCTACACCGTTTTATTCAAAAATTAACGCTATCTGGAGCATATTATGTCGAAAAGTGAATCGGGCTCGCTACAGCGCGAAGGTTTTGAACTCAAATATGTGGTAGAAGGGCAAGGGCTACCTGCCATCGTCATCGGCAGCTCTTTATATTATCCCAAAAGCTTTTCACAAAATCTTCGAAATCATCTCCGAATGGCTTTTGTCGACTGGCGAGGATTTGCAAAAACAACCCCAGCGTCATGCGACCCTCAAATGCATTTCGATACACTTCTTGAAGATATAGAACTAATCCGCCAAAAAATTGGCTATGATCGTTGCATCATCATTGGCCATTCTGCACATGCCTTAATGGCTCTGGAATATGCTAAAAGATATCCGGACAAGGTCTCCCATGTAGTCATGATAGGCATATCGCCAAATTTGAGTGCAGACATGGCGACCATGGCTCAATGCCACTGGGAACAATCAGCAGGCAGGGAGAGGAAAAAAGCCTTGGAGAACCGAATTAAAGAGCTTCCTGATGCGGATCTAAACAAATTACCCCCATCAGAGCGTTTTGTAGCCTGGTATGTGAGAAGAGACCCTCAGGCTTGGTATGATTATCAATTCAACTCCTCTTTTCTCTGGGAAGGCGTGCTTCCTCACATGCCTTCGTTTGACTTTCTGTATGGCGTAGTGCTGCGTGATTTAGACATCGCCAAAAATCTTGAAAGCTTTGCCCTACCGGTATTTTTAGGGTTGGGAAGATATGATTATATCATAGCTCCGACTTCTGCCTGGGATACTTATAGACCGCATTTCCGCGATCTCACCATGCGAGTATTTGAACACAGCGGACACTCGCCTCAATATGAAGAAGCAGCCCTATTTGACAGCGAATTACTTGGCTGGCTAACTCAACGCCCCATAAAAAAAACTAAACATATCGTCGTAGTGCCTTATCAAACCGATTGGCCTCAGCTGTATGCACAAGAAGCTACAAAAATCAAAGAGGCTTTAGGCGATAATTGCATAGCGGTTCATCATATAGGCTCTACGTCTGTTCCAGGGCTATCGGCCAAACCAGTGATCGATATGATCGCGGTCATAAAGAACCCGGACACCGCTGTAGCTCCTTTAGAAAACTTAGGCTTCCAATATAAAGGCGAGTATAACATTCCGATGAGGTTATATTTCAACCGCTCTACAGGAATCGATACCAACCTTCACGTCTATCAGGAAAACCATCCGGAAATCGATTTAAATCTTCTTTTTAGAGATTATCTAAGACAACATCCAGAAGCGCGAGACGAGTACGCCAAACTTAAGGCTACCCTCCTCCAAGACAAGTCTTCCTATGAAAAAAACAAATCTGTATTCACGGGTTACAATTTGGGCAAAGATGCCTTCATCCGAAAAATCCTACAAGCTGCAGGTTTCAACCGGCTTCGCATGATGAAATGCACACATTATGCTGAATGGGATGCGGTTAAACTCATGCGAAATAAATATTTCTTCGACCCGCTTTCTATCTCCGATCCCTATACATGGACGTTCGATCACCCTGAACACGCGCATCTTGTTTTGTATTATGGAGTGGATATCATTGGATATGCCCACGTTCAATTTTGGCCGCATCAAAGGGCTGCATTAAGAATTATTGTTGTGGACGAAAAATATCGAAATCATGGATTCGGCAGCGCGTTTCTAAAGCTCATAGAACAGTGGCTGCACAAGCTAGGCACTAAATCTCTGCATGATGAAGCCAGGCCATCAGCACTTAACTTCTATCGCAAAAACGGATATACAGAAATGCCCTTCGAAGATCCAAGCGGAGAACCTCCAAGCCTGCACGATATTGCCTTAGGAAAAATCCTATCCTAACGCGAATTTTGGACAAGCATCGCCATTATATGCCCCAGGTGTATCCAGCACTTTTCGCTAAATCATCTTTTAACCTGGGCCCCCGTTGACCTTTCGAGGCGGTCTTTCCCTGAGCTACCGTTTTTCGCCTTATTCAGGACCTTGTGAATTATTATTTTAGAGGGTTCATTCAAACCCGACGGGTTTGAATGACAGCGCTAAAATTGTGCGCTTCGCGCGCAATTTTAAGTTGTTGCTTCTTAAGCCTTTACTCCGCGACTCTGCGCCTCCGTGCCCTCTGCGTTGAACTTGAAGCAATCAGGATATCATACAATTAATTTTCTAATAAAATAGGTAATGACCAGGGCATTGCCTGGGTACGATGAGGTGTATCTATCAGGCTGCAGGCCTGATACGTTTTAGCCCAGGGCATCGCCCTGGGTGCGATTTAGATATTATTTGCAGCCTGTAAGGCTGCCACAAAAAAGCTACATAAGAATAGACTTAACTGAGACCTCTTGCTTTCTATTCATTCAAAGCTATATCATCACTGTCTTTTACCCATAAACCTCAGGAGATATACATGGATCCAGTGAAAATAGGCAGTGAGAAGGTATTCGGCAAAAATTGGGGCGCTTTAGGCACCCTTGAAAGTACCAAAGTGCTAAGCCGCGTCAACGCGATTTCAGACACAGTAGAAGGGGCATTTATAGGGCTCTCCGCCATGCAAACGAATAATTTAAACTCCTCCTTTGGGACCTTCTCTCTTAAAAATCCACACACACAAGCCACCATGCAGGTCGACATCTATAATGCCTATGGTCCCTATTGCACTACCCATCCTGAAGAAATTATCATCACCAAGCTAGTGGCAGATACCCTAAACATAAAAGCTGGCAGTCCTATCGAAATTGAACGTAAGCTGGATGATATAGGAGCGGTGAAGTGGGCATGCAAAAACAATACAGACAACCATTTCGGTCAAGACTGGGTTCACCGTTCCTACGGGGCCATCGGCACATTAGTGTCTTACTGTAAAGACACCGTAGAAGGAAGGCCTGAAATCTATTTCACTCACATGCAAAAAAAATATCTGCGTTTAGAAAAACACCTATATCCCTTATGCGGCATTGACAAATATACTGAATTAAAAAAAAACGCACCCGAGGCTTTAGGGATAGTGAGAATCCAGTGCCAAGGCAAGGTCCTTGAAGTCGATGCCTACACTAATAATAATTGCAGCTCCTACTCAGGATCAGCCATCCTCATTTCCCACTCCCTAATGAAACAATTAGGTGAAAAAACACCCCTAGGGACACAGTTAACTATCAGCAGCCGTTTCGATTTGCCCATAGAGGAAGCATTAGACAATACAAACCCTCCAAAAATTACCATGACGGCTAATCCGCTCCAATTTCAAGATGCCTTTGCTCATCTCCGCAACACTTCTCTTGAAGAGCTTGAGAATGATTTTTCGACGTATCAAGCCTCTTATTCCTTTGTGCCGCATGCGCATTTTTTAAATGCACTGACCGAGCAGGCGCATCTTGTCGCCGCACACCCGGAAATCTTTCAAAAGCTGACCCATTTTCTTGTTCATCGCGTCTACCGTTCTTTCGAATACAGCCGCTTTTTAAACGCCCTCAAAGAACATAAAGCTATTCTCATCCACAAATGGGATGACTATGTCAGCATCATCCGCGAAGAGCTACTGAAACAGGAATCTGACTGTACTAACCCGCAAATACTGCATGATTTTATTAAAATAGGCTTTGTGAACCAACAAGACAGCAAGGGCGAAACCGTCATTCATCTTTCATACTCTTTAAATAAGGGTAGTTTTGAATTGGAATCGAAAAAACATAATATCGCATTCAACATTCAGAACCACCAAGGGCAAACTCCTTTGCACCTCTGCGCCGGAAATGACAAAGACGGATGGAAAAATATTATCTTAAATAAAAATAAATTAAATCCCTTGATCCAAGACAACCATCAAAGACTTCCCTTACACGTGGCATGCATGCACCATAATATGGCGTTTATACGGATTCTCTTTGAATCCTATCCCCACCACGCCAAAACCTTTCTAGAAACGGTGGATGCCGAAGGCAAAACTCCCTTTGATTACTTGAGCCCAGAGGACATTCTTCTTATGTTATTGTCTTATGCAAGGCAAGACAACACAAACGAACCCGGCTGGAAATTGGCTCTTGAAGATATGATGAAAAGATCAGGTTTGACAGTAGAGATAATTATACAACTATGGAATAAGATTTAAAACCCATTTTTTATCTTCAAAACATTCGAAAATAGAATGCAGGCTTCTTGGATCGCTTCTACAGCTTCCTGGATCACATATGGGTGTACATTTTATATAATTGCTTTACACCCACATCAGGAGGCTTCATAGAAGCACAACGATCTAAAGGAGACGTTTGCATACTAGCACTCAATTTTAATTTTTCTGCAGCTGTTTATGCATCAACATCTTAAAGACTTTCAAATCATCGCCTAAAGATTCGAAAAAGCTATGGTCCACACTTTCTACCAAGGGGATAGCTTGCTTGACAAGCTCTCTTCCACTCTGAGTCAAATGAGGAAATTTTGCGCGCTGGTTGCCTTCATGTTGAACCCTCTCGATTAGGCCTTTTCTCTCCAATGATCGCAACACTTGAGAGGTCATAGTAATATCAGTGCCACAATGCCTGGCTATTTCAATTTGTGTCACCTGAGATTTATCTCGTGTCAACCACCCTACACTAGCTAAAAGTACGAATTGCACGTGAGTCAAATCCAAAGTAGCCAAAGCGGCTTCAACCAAGCGGCGCCAGCGGATGCTCACCTGCCATAACAAAAAACCGGGACTATCCTCAGGGCCATGAAACTCACTGACTGTATTCCAAGAGATCTCCTTCATCTTCACCCTGCCCGCGCGCGCGCTTCAGCTTTTTGAACCATCGCTTTCATTTCCTGCGGAAGATTCTGCTTCATGGTACGACCTATCACAATCGCATAAAACCAGGCCAGCGGACCTTTCATTTCGATATGATGTGTAACTTGCGTAGATCCATTGGCCTCTGTTAAGTAGTGCGCAACCAGGATTCGCCCCAAGGGTAAGCGAGACTCGTCGATAAACATTTTAAAAGGCTCTACCCGCGTCAGCTGAGTATGTACAAGAGGCCCACCTTTGGGCTTTAAGGTGCCGGTAGTTCCCGATTGAAAAGGACCGTTTAGGGTACTGAACTCAATGCCGTGATCCCAAGTATTCCAATTCGGAACATCTTTCCAAATTTCCCAAATATCCTGCGGTGTGGCTTTGGTTTCGATGGTATGTTTAATGATGAACATAGATACCTCTGTTTGTTTATATGTATATATATTATATGCATGCATACATATATATTGTCAAGCAAATATAAGATCAAAACCAGTTAACGACTAAGCTCGACAGCGGGTTTAGCTTGTATCAGATAAGCCCCTTGCACCAACAACAAACCTAATAGCAGGATGTACATGGGCAAAGGAAGCGCCGTACCATTATGCATGGCGCTCATCAACCACATAAATCCGGCGATCAAGATATAATAATAACACCCAAATATCGAACCTGCCGTACCGGCTGCCTGTTGATAAGGCCTCAATGCATGGCTTAGGCTGTTGGGAATAATCAAACCTACCCCAAAAAACACCAAAGACAAAGTTAAAATCATGACGCCTATTCCGATATTAAATTCGTAAATTCCGAAAATAACGCATACATCCAAAAGGCCTCCACCGGTACATACGCAAGCCGCCCCCCATAAAATCAGAGCACGAGGCGAAAAACGTTCGCTGCAGCGATAGGAAACACGCGCGGCCAAAATCGTAGCCGCAGCGATCAGTAACCCCATGCAACCATATACTTTGGGTGATACTCCGAATTGTTCGATAAAGATAAAGGGAGCTTCTTGATAGAATCCAAATAGAATCCCATTGGCCCCTGCTATCAACAAAACATGACCCCACAAGGCTCGCGATGTGGACATAGCCCCAAACAACTCACGCAAGAAACCTGTAGACAAATGCTTCAGATGACTAGGGCGAGTCTCTCGCAATGCACAAAAGGTCCACACCCCCAAAACCAATGCCAACACCACGAGCACCCAAAAATTGGCCCGCCATCCCATATATTCGCTAATCACCCCGCCAAGAACAGGTCCCAAAGCAGGAGAAAAGGCCAATGCCGCAGAGATCACTGAAAACAATTTCGTCCGCTCCGCAGGCGCATAGGCATCGCGCAGAATCGTCTGTGTAATGACCGAGCCCACACTTGCTCCAAAGGCTTGAAAAAACCTCCACGCCAGGAGTGCCTCCACGCTGCCTACTTTGGCACAACTCAAAGTGGCAAGACCATACACCCCTATCCCCATCAGCATGACAGTCCTACGCCCTAGATAGTCTGAAATCACTCCCCAGCAAAGAACCCCAAGGGCAAATCCTAGAAAATAGATAGCCAAAGTGGCCTCGACCCAATAAGCTTCCGCCATCAACCCACGAGATATACTAGGCAAAGCCGGTGTATAGATCGTCTCACTGATTTGCGGAAAGCCTACCAAGGCTATCAGCAGTCCCACGGAAATTTTACCTGCAGAAGCAGCTTTCATGACTTTACCTCATAAAGATTAGGTACTTAATTAACTCACCTTACACAAAAGGGATAGATGCGTTGTGTAAAACTATGATATATTAATGAATATTTATTTAGAATAAACGTATGAGTTAACATTTATTAACCATTTGTTAATAATAACGAACACATTATAGTGCTGACCCAAGACCATTCAGCAGTTTCCTCAAAGAAACTTCTCGAGCCCCAGGGTTAAGGTGATGAATTGACTTTTACCTTTAGGATATGTATAGATTAAAATATGAATGCAACACTTATCCAAGCTTGTTTAGGCGATATGCAGTATCTCCTCGATAGCGCTCGAAGCGAGGGGTGGAATCCCGGACTGCATGATGCTATTCCCTTCTACTTCAGCGATCCCAATGGCTTTTTTATAGAAAAAATAGCTGACACCCCCATAGGCTGTATCTCAGCCGTAGCCTACAATGACAAATATGGCTTCATGGGGTTTTATGTCGTAGCCCCAAAATATCGCCATAAAGGTTACGGGATCAAACTTTGGAATCATGCCATCCACTATTTGGGCAAACGAGCCATTGGCCTTGATGGCGTGGTGGCACAGCAAAATAATTACCGCAAATCCGGTTTTGAATTCTACTATAACAATATCCGCTTTGGAGGAAAAGCCAAAGGCAAAGCCGATCCCTCACTCCTTCCCTTAAATGCAGTTCCTTTTGATATGCTCGCCGACTACGACTCCAAGATCATAGGGTTTAATCGCGCCATTTTTCTACAACATTGGATCACCTTACCCAATAGCTATGCCCTAGCCAAAATCGAAAAAGGACAACTTGTCGGATACGGCTTAATTAGAAAATGTACTCAAGGATACAAAATAGGCCCCCTATTTGCCAGTTCTGAGACGGTCGCCCATCAACTATACTCAGCCTTGATGGCTGCTATTGAAGGCCACGACATTTTCTTGGATATCGTAGAAAAAAATCCTCAAGCCCTCAACCTCGCCGCTCATCATGGACTGAAACGCCTCAGCGAAACGGCACGCATGTACAAAGGCTCTCCCCCACAACAACATCTCCCCTCTATTTTCGGAGTCACCACTCTCGAAATCGGTTAATATTAGACCGGTTGCATAATGGATCTACTTTTAAAATTTTGATGGCACTCTAATGAACACTGATTTAGAATACATCTAAAAGATAATCACTATTAACCCCCTATTCACAATGCCCGATCTGGCCCAATTGCAGACCTTTGTGCTTACTTCCGAGCTAGGTAGCTTAGCTGCCGCCGCTCGTCAACTGGGGATTTCACCTGCGGCCATCAGCAAACAGCTCACCAGACTGGAGCAGGAACTGGGTGTGCAGCTGCTGCACCGCTCCACGCGCCGCATCGCACTCACAGAAATTGGCAACCATTATTACCAGCAATGCCGCAGAATCTTTGAAGAAGTCGAAGCGGCCTCTGCTTTGGTATCGCAAGTCAAAGCCATGCCGCATGGACAATTAAAAGTCGTAAGCGGACGTCATTTTGCCTCTACCTATATCACCCCCTGTATCAGCGAATTTTTGTCCCTTTACCCTCAAATCGAACTGCAACTTGAACTTGCCGAACGCATACCTGACCTGCATGCTGAAGGCATAGACGTGATGATAGGCATGAGCATCTCTGCCACGGGAGATGTCATCCAAAAAAAAATTGCCAGCACACGTTACGCCTACTGCGCCTCTCCCAACTATCTCAATCAGTATGGCACCCCTATAAAGCCGGATGATCTTCATCAACACCGTTATATCACCCACAGCATGAGACGCCCAGACGACGAGCTTGAATTCGGCCCGCACAAGGTGGTTAAATTAAAACCCTATATCCGTGTCAATGACGCTCAAACCATGCTGCATTTCGCACTGGAGGGTCTAGGAATCGTCAAACTTCATCATTACGTGGTTAATACCTATTTAAAGCAGGGTAACTTACAAGAAGTATTCAGGGATTACACCCACCAGGAAATCCCCCTCTACGTGGCTTATCCACAGCGCCGCTTTATGCCTTCCAAATCCCGTTGTTTCATCGACTTCATCACTGCAAAATTTTTTCCAAATACATCTATGTATTAAACAGCAAAGATCCACCACACAGCGAATATAAAATATTTACTTTACATAATATCTATTATACCTTAGTTCTTGGAATTATAGATTATAACCAAAGGATTTGCTATGCAGATAAACTTGTTATATAAATTCGCCAATTTAGCTTTGTATCTTGGGATCATGACACACTGCTGTATAGCATATGCCCAAAATGACACTGCAAAGCCTACCTCTACATCTCCAAATACTTCTAAAAAGCCCAATATTCTGGTGATCATGGCAGATGACATAGGCTGGTTTAATATAGGCGCCTATCACCAAGGCATCATGTCCGTCAAAACCCCCAATCTAGATAAACTCGCCCGCGATGGCATGCGCTTTACCGATTACTATGCTGAAGCCAGCTGCACAGCAGGAAGATCTAATTTCATTACTGGACAACTCCCCATCCGCACAGGACTCACCACTGTAGGTCAAGCCGGAGCGGATGTGGGAATACCCGCCCAAGCCTGTACGATCGCCACAGCGCTCAAAGAATTAGGCTATACTACCGGTCAGTTTGGCAAAAACCACCTTGGCGACTTGAACAAATACCTGCCTACGGTTCATGGCTTCGACGAATACTTTGGTTATCTCTATCACCTAGACGCCATGTCCGATCCCTACTGGTTTGACTACCCCCAAGACTGGATAGACAAAACCGGCCCGCGCAATCTGATCCATTCCTGGGCAACGAATACTGATGACCCCACCATCCAACCTCGCTGGGGTAAAATTGGAAAGCAAAAGATTGTAGACGAAGGACCGCTAGCCCCATTTGCTGATATGAAAGATAAGCAAAACTGGCAGGAAGGACGAAAGGCCAAATATGATATGGAGACCTTTGACGACGTCCTCGTCGAACATTCTATCAAGTTCATGGACAAGGCAAAGGCTGACAACAAACCCTTCTTCCTCTGGCATAATCCTACACGTATGCATGTCTTTACTTACCTGTCGCCAAAATATAGAAATTTGATGAACTCCACAACAAATTATAATGTGGAAGAAGCCGGCATGACTCAATTGGATGATTGTGTAGGCCAACTCATCAAACATCTAGAGGATATAGGCGAAGCGGAAAACACTATCGTCATCTTCACCACTGATAACGGAGCCGAAGTGTTCACATGGCCAGATGGCGGGATGACCCCCTTTAAGGGCACCAAAGGCACCGTCTTCGAAGGCGGTTTTCGAGTACCTTGCATCATCCGCTGGCCTGGACATGTAAAACCGGGAACTGTGGAAAATGGTATTTTCTCAGGGCTTGACTGGTTCCCCACCCTCCTAACCGCAGCAGGCAATCCTGATATTTCAGAACAATTGCTTAAGGGTATCAAATTGGGAGAAAGTACATACAAAAATCACCTCGACGGGTACAACCAGATGAACTTATTGCTGGGCAAAGGCCCCTCCTCTCGCCACGAGGTATTCTACTTCGAAGGTCCTAACTTGGGAGCTATCCGGGTAGATGACTTTAAATTCCAATTCTTCCAGCAGCCTTGGGGATGGACGGGTGAAAAAATAACCACAGATATGCCAACCATCGTAAATCTTCGCCAAGATCCTTTTGAGAGAACTCCGAGCATACGCGGTCAGAGCTTGAACGATATGGGCGGAGGATACTTAAACGACTTTTTTGCAAGAGAGTTTTGGCGTTTCGTTTCTGTTCAGAAACTCGTCGGCAATCTGGCAAAAACAGCCATAGACTATCCTCCCATGCAAAAACCCGCCTCGTTCAATCTGGATGCCATTAAAGCTAAAATTGAAGAGGTTATACAGCATCAAGCCGGTCAATAGAATGACCTAAGAGGCTAATCTTGCATAAATCGGGCACGTATGTCGATACGTGCCCGCAGTATATCATAAATTTATTATTACAAGAGGCATGTTTTGTGAACATACACAAACAGGCAAAAACAGGCCTATATTTTATTGTGCTAGGCCTTATTTTCATATTGTGCTATTTATTTATACATTTACCCACCGCTGATCCTCTCCCCTCATGGAATAATGGCTACGCCAAAAAGGCTATTATTGATTTTGTGACCTCCACCACAAGCGAAGGTAATTTGGAATTCGTACCCCTAGATGACAGAATAGCCACATTTGACCAAGATGGAACCCTATGGGTAGAACAACCCATTTACACACAACTCCTGTACTGTCTTGACCGTGTCGCAGAAATCGTCAAAACCAAACCTGAATTGAAAAACACCGAGCCTTTCCAAACTCTACTGTCTGGCGGCCCTAAAGCTATTGAAAATCTGTCCCTTTCAGACATCGAAAAAATTGCAGCTGCCACAATGACCGGTATGTCTGTGGAGGCATTTGAACAAGAGGTCCGTCAATGGATAAAAACAGCTAAAAATCAAAGATGGAATCGCCTGTACACCGAGATGACTTATCAACCCATGCAGGAAGTTATGCAATATTTGCGCGCCAATGGTTATAAAACCTATATCGTCACTGGAGGAGGGCAGGATTTTGTTCGAGTATATGCCCAAGAAATTTATGGTGTACCGCCAGAAAAAGTGATAGGCACCGCAACGGGTTTAAATTTCAGTTACGATAAAGCAGGAAAACCCATTCTCACCAAAGAGCCAACCATTGTATTAAACGACAATAACGCTGGAAAACCCGAAGCCATACACCTAATCATAGGTCGCCGTCCTCGTGCTGCCTTTGGAAATTCAGAAGGCGATCGCCAAATGCTAGAATATTGCCATTCAGGCCATGGAAATAGGCTTGTCATGCTTGTTTTACATGATGATCCAATACGTGAGTATGCTTATGGACCAGCTCAGGGTTTGCCAAACTCAAAGATAGGCACCTTTACCCAAGCTCTCTTCGATGAGGCTAAAAAAAATAACTGGTTGATCATTAGCATGAAGAATGATTGGAAGCACATCTTTTCCTTCGAGGCATCTTCAGAATAATGTTTTTATTCACTGGTGAATCTTGACATTTGCACCAAGTTGCCTCTATCGAATTCAAATACCTTGACCAATACACAAACCATAACTATCATTATTTTTAATACCCAAAAACTTCCTAAGAAATATGAGTACCTTAATACACTTTTCGACCTGGATTTGCTCCCTCGTGCTTATTCATAAAAGCCTGATGGCTCTACAAATGAATCACATAACTAACGAAGGTACAGAGAATCCTCAATTGAAATATACAATGAATGCTACTGTTGAAAACACCCTAGAAATTTTCGAAAAAGACATCGCCTATTTTTTTGGTGTGCCAAATGAACAACCCGTCATCGAAGCCTACCTAAATGCATTGCAAAAACTCAATTTAATCGGCATTGATTCCAAAGACCTTTTATATCAAGAGATGATGCCTTATCTGGAACAGGCCTACTCCTCTATAGCCCAACAGCGAAAATGGGATTTCAATATCCATCTCGCTGCCGATCTAGAGTTTCAAATCATCATGGGAAATATGAGCGGATCCTCATTTGAATCTGTCACGGATCTTATGATCCAACTATATACAGTGGTTTTCCGCTCTGATTCACCTCTCATTCCCAAAGCAGCTTGGCTGCGCACCTTTCTATATCAATATAAAGCCAGCTTATTGAAAAACGCACCCTCGCTATGCCCTCAAGATCAAACCCTTCTCCTCCAGATAGCCGCAACCAGTAAATCCTACCTGAATGCCATCGAATAAGAAACCTCTTGCATAATTCATTGCCGAGTAGGCTGATTTCGTTACCGAAATCAGCCTACTCGGCCAAGGAAATGAATTATGCAAGAGGTCTCATGTTGCGTTTAAAGTGCATCTGTTGATGAAATCAACGCCAAGACCCCGAATACAAAAATAAGTGATCCGGATACAGGATTCAGCCATAAGGAGTTCTTAGGATCGATTTTCTCTTTGAAATATCCCATCACTAAAGACAATACTATCCACCAAATAGCTGATCCTAAAAACACGCCTACAGTTACGACACAAGCACTACTGAAATTAGAGCTCACATCACCTAACCCTAATCCCGCATAAATTCCGATAAAACTCACTACAGTCATGGGGTTAGTCAGTGTAAGAAAAAAGGTAGTCATAAATGCCGCTGAAGGCTTCAATACCCCTCCTCGATCACTTGTCGAGATCGCACCTTTAGAAAAAAACGTTTTAATGCCTAGGTAGCACAGAAAAATCCCTCCGATAATTTTCAGATACACACTGTGGGCTGCTAAAAAATGACTGACCGCTGTCACTCCAAATCCAGCGACAGCCCCATAGAGAGCATCGGCAAATGCAGCCCCAAGTCCTGTATATAGTCCGCTTAAAATTCCAAAAGTTAAGACATTGCGAATGCATAACATGGCAATAGGACCTACCGGTAAGGCTATTGAAAAGCCTATCAGCATCCCTTTAATTAGAAATTCTATAAACACCATCCCTTCCTTGGTTATATTCTCGACATTACGTCGAGATCTTAATATCCTTTTTAAATTTTTCCTTGGATGACGATAACGCGATCGTCGTACGCGTCCTCAAAATTCCAGGTAAAACTTTGAGTTTTTCATTTAAAAATTCATCTAATTGCTCAGGATCTTTACATCGCACCTTAAGCAGATAATCATCCTCTCCTGCAACATGATGGCATTCTTCAATTTCGGTCATTCCCTCCACAGCCTTCAAAAAACTCAATCTATGCTTGGGGTGTGCAAGCGAAAGAAATATGAAGGCTGTCAAAGAGTACCCTAAAAGCTTATAATTTAAGCTTACCTGGTATCCTTGAATGATTCCTTTTTCCTCTAATTTTTTCACCCGTTCTGCTGTCGAAGGTGCAGATAAACCCAACAGGCTAGCGAGCTCTGCCCAGGTAGCTCTTCCATTCGTCAGTAAATGATTGACTATTTTTACATCAAAGGAATCCATGAAGTTAATCCTTATTTTATTAGGTATATAATATATTATACCTAATATATAATAGTTTGTCTATCATTATTTCCTATGATTCACTACTTGCCATCTGGTGATTTGAATAAAGAAAAGAAATCTTCCCCAATAACATGAAAATTTGTAATTTGGACCTAGCGAATGCCCTTCAAGATCTTTCAAAATTTCGCAGAGCACATTTTTTTTAAAATATTTTTGGAATGGATTCATGTCGTCCTTGCAGGACTCTGCGTTTTATTTATTGCCACCCAGGCCTCGCTCCGCTTGACCTGGGCTGTAACATTAAGGCTTTTCAAGCCTGTATGTTATTTAGTCACTGCTTGTAGTAACAAATTATATATCATCTAAAAAAAGTAAAAACTTTAAACCAAGGCTTATTCAATAAGCGTGTTATTTAGATTTTCGAGCTGCTTTTGGATGCGTATTGATTAACTGCCTCTATACCAACGGTAATCAATAAATTTGTCAGGGCTGTTGAGCCTTTTTTTTCTAGATATGCCAATATCGTATCTTGACCACAAGCAGCCCTTACGGCTTGAATGGCGTGAATATGAGCGTCATTTCGTTTTCCAGGGTTAGTTGACTTTTTAAAGACATCATCAATTTTTTGCATAAGAGCACTTTCAGCGACTTGGATCATTGTCAAGCATTTAGCATGAGCACAACGACTATAAGGGCTAAACCAAAAAACTTCTGCTCCTTCTTTCTCACAAATTCCGCAACCTTCCGAATTATACATATCTTGTATCATGTAGACATAAGCATCTATATTTTCATCTGTTACTGGAATCACGCTTACATTTAAACTCATAAATAAACTCCATTTGATTTTTCAAATACAAATTGCACTTTAAGATTTATAACTAACCTTACGCATAACGCCAGCAGCTTAACAATATAAATCTTTAAATACAATATAATTACAAATTTTCTTTTGATATCTAAGACGCAATTTAATTAGAAAGGACCTCTAGATGACCTTTTAGCTTCTGCTGCCAAAGGTTTGAGGCGGGAGCCTAAAAAAGTGGGAAGCCCCGCGTAGAGGCCATGTGCAAAGCACAGGCCGGAACGTGGGGTATGGAATGATAAACATCATCTAGCTGCGGTAGCAGCGGCAGAAATAAATACTCATCGCCAGTATTTTTCTCAAAACACCCTTATACCTTGATGGCAATGATGCTTTCATTGCCTTCCACCACGAAAGTCTTCGTATCGTCATTTTCAAAGTCGCGCATATCTTTCAGCCAAGCCTCGCCATCTTCATAGCCTAACGTCTTGATCAGTTCTGGCTTTTTTATTTCGGCAAATTTTTTAATGCCATGTTCTGCTCCCATCCTGAACATGCTCTTTTTGAGCTGACCCTCAATAGTCATGTCAAATAACTCTGTCGTATATGACTCTACGCCATCCGACTGCTGAATATGTTCAATCACCCTTTCAACGGTATCAGGATGCGATTTTTGGAGTTTGTGCTGCATATCTACCATGGCTTTCCAAGCTTGCATCGCCTTCACAGGAGTCTCTTTAAACTGCTTTTTTGCACCCACTTCTTCAAGAATCAATAGCCCTCCGGGTTTGACCATTGTCAACAGCTGATCGACAGCCTTAGGCAGATCCGTGACATGCGTCAATACAAACCGCGTGTGTACAATGTCAAAAAGGTCTGGATATTTTTGTTTAAGATCTTCAAGCTTATATACATCGCAGACATCCCAAGACATATTGCTCAGACCTTCTTCAGCAGATTTCTGCTTGGAAATAGCAATTTGCTCAGGACTGATGTCCACACCTACAACAAAAGAATCTCGGATAGTTTTCGCAAATAAACACGTCAAGCTCCCATTACCGCAGCCCACATCGAGAATACGAGGCTTTTGTGTTTGACATCTAGAAGTAATTAATTCTACCGACCTTGGATTGTGAATAGCGCCTAAAGCGTCTAAACGTTGTTTGTCGGCTTCTCCCACCGGAATCATGTAGCCTATCGGTTTATCTGCAGTTATGGGTGTAGTCATTGGCATTCTCCTTTGTTGAAAAATAATCACTTTAAACTCCGTGAAAACTCGGAATTTCAACCTAGCCAAATCTATACTGGCTGGTTGTACGAGTACAGTTATGCAAAACTAAAAAATTTGAAACAAGAGTTTTATGCTTTTTCAGGAGAATCTTCGACACACACCTGCATGTTGTACAAACTTGCGTAGGTACCTTCTAAGGCTATAAGTTCTTCATGCGTTCCCTGCTCCTGAATACCGCAATCGGTCAACACCAGAATTCTGTCCGCCCTTCTGATCGTGGACAGACGATGTGCTATAACCAACGTAGTCCGATTTTTACTGAGTCTTTCCAGAGAGTTTTGCACAGCCCGTTCACTTTCGTTGTCCAAGGCACTGGTGGCCTCATCAAATATGATGATCGGCGGGTTTTTCAAAAATACGCGGGCAATGCTTAGCCGCTGCTTCTGACCTCCCGACAACTTAACCCCACGCTGTCCTATGTCTGTAGAATATCCCTGCGGTAAAGCCATAATGAAATCGTGCGCATTAGCTTGCCTGGCAGCCTCGACCACTTCAGCTTCTGTCGCCTCGGGTTTTCCATAACGAATATTATCCAAAACGGTTCCGGCAAAAAGATACACCTCTTGCTGCACAAAGCCGATAGAACTCCTTAAAGCTGAAATTTTGAGATCTTTAATATCACACCCATCGATGCATATTTTTCCTTCCGTCACCTCATAAAACCTCGGAATCAGAGAACATAAGGTCGTCTTTCCAACCCCAGAAGGACCCACCAGAGCCACATACTCGCCGCTAGAGATTTTCAGTGAAATATTTTTTAGGACATGATCATAAGTCTCTTTGTACTTAAAGCTCACGCCCAAAAATTCGATCTCACCACGCACACATGCTAAACTGCCCGCTTGTGGGGCTTCTTGAATATCCGGTTCCACTTCCAAAACTTCCATAAAGCGAGTGAAGCTGCTGATACCTTCCTGATAAAGGCGGATGAAGTTGCCAAGTCTTTGTATGGGTTCTATTAAAATCACAATATAGAGTAGGAATGTAAGCAAGTCGGCTAGTCCTAAACGCGCATTGACAATATTTATGGCGCCAAAAATGACGATGCTGATCGTCATAAGCTGGGTAAAAGCTATCAAACCATTATAAAAGAACGCCTCTGCCTTATATCCTTTCTTACGGCTAGCCACAAAAAAATCATTTTCGCAAGCGAACTTCTGTTCTTCTAGTTCCTCATTAGTGAAGGATTTGACCACTCTTATCCCTGCAAGGGCATCTTCGACGTGAGCATTGATATCGCCTATCTTATCCTTGCTTTGGCGCAAAGCTGCATACATCTTCTTACTGAAATAAAATCCATAGATTCCCATCAAAGGAATAAATCCAAAAGCCATCCAGGCTAAGTGAACATTGATATTCATCAAAATGATGAATGCCCCGATGAAGTTCAAAAGAGAGATGACAATATCTTCTGGCCCATGATGAAAAAGTTCTGCCAGGTCAAATGTATCGTGCGAAATCCGGGTCATAAGCTGTCCGGTCTTATGTTCATCATAAAATTTGAAGGACAGCTTTTGATAATGCGCGAAGAGTTCTTTGCGCATGTCTCTTTCCATTAAAGCTCCCATGATATGACCTTGGTAGTCGATAAAGGCGTGACATGCCGTATAAAGCACGACTAATGCTAATAAAAGAGCTCCCATCAGATAGATTTGATGTAGAGACTCCTCAGATCCCACCTGCAACAAATCCGTGGTGATATAACGGATACACAAAGGAATTGCCAAAGTGGAAGCCGAGGCTATCACGGCGCAGACCATGTCGGCACAAAAAAGACCCAGGTAGGGTTTGTAATAAGAAAAAAACTTGTAAACTCTCGCATTCATCATAGACCTTTGAAGGCATCTCAATTTTTAGATCAGGTTTTATTGACCCACATAATAGGTTGTTTCCGGGTATCTGGCGGTTAACTCTCTAATTTCCTCTGGAAGATCTTTTAAAAATGGGATCTTATTATAATATCGATCGATTAGATTTCGATTCAATTCATAGCTATACGGAATGAAGTTATAGCTTACATCTCCAGCGAGATGAGACTGAATATCTAAAACTTGCACCTCTGTATCACCATTAAAGTCAAACGTGTTCAAGCGAATGGTGCGCACTTTTTGATGACTTGCTGTCAGGAAGTGGATTTCTTTATTTGAGATATCGTAAACGATATTCCATTTTGCCCGCATTAATTGTTCCATATTGTCAAAGGATACCTCCGCTTGTGGAGCTTCTTCAAAATTTGCAACGCTGGAAAGAATACGGAATGCAGAGCTCATGTTGGCTTCATCAGCATTTAAAGAAAACTCTTTCAGTAACGTTGAAAGGCGTACAAACCGATCTAAAGATGCAAAACCTTCTTGAGGTTCTCTCTCACCACCAAAACCTTGATGTTCCTTTAAAAATTCTAACGAATTTTGATACGTATGATTTGTCAAAACAGGAGATTGCACTTCACCTTGCGCATGGACGATCATCTTACCGTCTAGAAATTCAATCATCGCTCTATTTCCTGTGCTGTCAGCAACAATAAAATGTATTAGAGATTTGCTCTGTCTATCAATTCTTAAAATGTTATTACTCGCTAAAATTTCGTTGACACTACACGCGGTATCTAATTGATATTGAATCCATTGAAGTTCAAAGACTGAGAAACGGGAATCTGGCGCTGGATAAGAGGTGTCGTCAAGCCACATTAATTCTATAGTAAGCCCTGTTTCGTTCATGCCGCCCATAGGCAGCTCTCTTCCGGCTTGAGAAAAAATGACGCTTCCATATTTTGAGATCCATCGCATAGGATGTTCTGAAGTCATGGCTTGTTTAGCAATATGCCGTTTGTTTACAACAACTAAACCATCTTCCACAATCCAGTCATAACATTTTGCTAATAAAAGTTGAGTGTCTTTTTCTAATAAAAAAGTAGAACATGCTTCAACTTTTAATATAAGACTACAAATTACTAAACAAACAAATCTAATTATCTTTTTAACCATAAAATTCCCATATTAAAAGAATAATTGTACGGTATAATCAGGATTACTTCAAGTAAGTTCTCAAAAAGTCATGGCACAGTCAGTTTGGGCATGAGTGAGGCGAATACCTCAAGCTGATTGTGTCAGGACTTTTTGAGAACTTACTTGAATTTTAATGACTCTTGCAAGCTTTCTCCGGTGGCTGCCTTGGTGTATTCCTCATGGACTTACTAGAAATGGTTTTCTTTATGAATTAAAATCACCCATTCACATCAGTTTCCAGGGCCTATCAGGACTCACAGCACCGCCTTGGGTATCCACCCAAGCTTGGCGTATCAGAGCTTGCCAACAATCCGACTCTTCCCTTTTATCAGCATGTGCCCAATTTTTGAGCTTGCGCAACGCGTGCCATAATATTTGAAAACGGTACACCAGCCAGGCATAACAACGTCCATGATGCTTGCGATAATACAAAAACTGGCTTCGAAATGACCACAAAACCAGTTGATTGGCTTTGGAAGTTACAGACTGTTGTTGAACCGTCATGGCCGAGGCCCCACCTAAATGGGTCACTACCACTTCAGGCCAATAGGCGATTTTAAATCCAGCTTGCTGGATCCGTTTGCACAAATCCACTTCTTCATAATACAAGAAAAACTGTTCGTCAAAAAAACCGATTTTTTCGATCACATGACGAGGCATGATGGCAAAAGCTCCCGGAACCCAATCGGTTTCTGTGGATTTGTTTTGATCATCGCAAGTGTGATTATATTTACCAAAAAATTTTGATTGCGGAAAACGATCTGCCAATCCGCTCAATTGTAGAAATTCATTCCACAAAGAGGGAAACTGCCTAAAAGAAGGTTGCCAAGCATCATCCTCTCCCACCAACTTAGCCCCGCCTAATCCCACCCAAGGGTCCTTCTGTATTTTATCTAGGGCGATCTTTAGTCCTCCCGAACGGATAAAGGCATCTGAATTGAGAAGTACGATAAACTTTCCCTCGCAGGCTTTGAATCCCAAATTATTCGCCGCCGCAAAGCCAAGATTCACCGGGCTGCGTATGAGCTTCATTTCAGGAAACGCTTCCGTCACCATGTCCGCAGATCCATCTTTGGAGGCATTATCCACTACAATAATTTCCGAGGGCACATCGTTTACTTCGTTCAATAGTTCTTCTAGGCATCTTTTGAGAAGACCTTTGGTATTAAACGACACGACAAGGATTGAAACTAAGGGTTTTGTATCAGATACTATATTTTCCATAGTCCGACTCTTATCAACTTTCGGTATTTTTTTGAAGTTGTAAAATCTTGAAAACCCCTTGACCGTAAATATATTTCTTGAAATACAGTTTTATATACAGAGTTCTCTGCAAAACCAGGATAGTTTTTCCATGCAGGATAAAAAATGTCAGCTAGTCTATCTAATCAGTCGCTACCCTGCCTATTCGCATACATTCATTCAACGCGAAATCGAGGGCCTTAGACAAAAAGGCTTTATCATTCATACTGCTTCAATTAATCGCCCGGATATCCCTGCATCGGCTTTCACAGCATCCGACCAAAAAGAATACCACAACACTTTCTATATTAAAAGCCAATCCCTCCTTCATATTTTATTTGTTATCCTCCTGTCCCTATGCAAAAGGCCTCTCAAATTTTTTCTGGGTGTCGGATATGCTTTGAGCTTAGGTAAATACGACCTCAAACAGTGCCTTTATCATGTATTTTATTTTGTAGAAGCCCTCATCGTAGGCCATTGGATGGAGGCAAAGCAAGTGTCGCACTTACATGTACATTTTGCCAATCCATCCGCTTCGGTAGCTCTGATCGCCTCGCGAATTTTTCCTATCAAATTTTCCCTCACAGTTCATGGTCCCGATGAGTTCTATGACGTATCCTTCCATCATCTGTTGGAAAAGTTTGCGCATGCAGAATTCATTCTGTGTATTTCCAATTATGCCCGCAGCCAAATCTTGCGCTTGTTGCCTCCCTCTCACTGGAATAAATGCCAGATTGCTTATCTGGGTGTAGACGTAGAAAAATATCATTCCTCAGGACCTATCAATAAAGAGCCCAAAGCTAAAAAACCGCTGCGAATATTATGCGTAGGCCGTCTTTGTGCCAACAAAGGCCAAAGAATACTATTTGAAGCAATAAAGCCTTTGATCGCTGAAAACCTCGATCTGAACCTCACGTTTATCGGGGAGGGGCCGGATCGAGCTGATTTGGAAAAACAAGTGCAAGCGTGCGGATTGAATACACATATTCGATTTACTGGTGCACTGAATGCCGATGCGGTACTGGATTATTATCGCCAAACAGATCTATTTGTACTGACCAGTTTCGCCGAAGGCTTGCCCGTCGTGTTAATGGAAGCGATGGCATTTGAAATTCCTTGCATTGCAACAGCCATAAATGGCATACCTGAATTAATTACCCATGAAAAAAATGGGCTGTTAGTGTTTGCATCAGATGTGCTGCAGCTTTCTCAAGCGCTTAGAAAACTCAACCACGACCCCGCTTTGCGAGATACACTCGGCAAGCAAGCACGGCTTACTATTACAGAAAAATTCAATTTTTCTGTGAATATAGACCATTTAGCAAACCTCTTATCGTCGAACCTATTGGAGAGAAATTAACCATGACCAAAACTTCGCCAAAAAACTCTAGCAAAACACTGGCTTATGCCATCATATCCGCAATCGTTGTACTGTCCCTAAGCGTCTACTTAAGCTACCCCATCGCCGATTCCCCAATACTGCCCAACGACAACTCTGTGATATCTTTAAAGGTAGATCCCAAATTTACCGACCCCTCCATTCACCGCCTAGGCTTAAACTGGACAGCCTTAAACGAGCCCTTACAGGGCGACCAAGCTCCATCTGCAGCAACTCCATCCAATAGTCATGTCTATAACCTACCTACCGATACCTTAAAAGCCTTTAACCCTTCGGTATTGCGCTATGAAATTAGCCCTACCGCACCTTTGCCAAATCAGGCACATACAGACCTTTTAGATGCAACTGTGTTTACTACCACGCTGCCGGAATTCCTCAATTTATGCTTACAGATAGGGGCTAATCCCTGGATAGCAGTTCCGAATGGACTTACGCAAAACGACATCCATATGCTAGGAGAATTCCTAGCACAACATGCCACCACCGAGGTCTTTTCTGAGGTTCTGATCGAATTTATCGGCAGCAATTCCACAGAAACTTCTAGTGCTGATTCGCATCCTCCTCAAAATTCTTCTGAAGACAATTCTCAGGAGTTATTAGCAGAACTAGCCCAAATTGCAGGACCACAAGTACACCTAAGTGCAAGTCCTGCGCAAGACCATTCGCTAGATAGCAACTCTGACCCGTCACACGTTGCGCAATCTATCCTCAATAAAATACTGCAACATTTCACTTTTCCCCTTGTGCTAAAGGCGGATTCAGATGCTCATACACCTGACACACAGATTTATACTGCCAGTCTATTAAACCAAGTCTTGGGAGGCAGCTTGCACCCCATCCATATTCAGGCCCAGCCGCAGGCTTCACCAGCTAACAGCACCGAAAACTTAACTTTAGCAGCTTTTAGAAGCGGAAACGAGTGGGCGGCCGCTATTGTATCTGCACGCAGCACCCCCACATCACTCACGCTCGAATTTCCAGAAGATGACCGCAGCCTACCGGCTACAGCTTTGACTCTTTCACTGAAACCATCGGAGAAAATAGATGGGAAAGATACAATGGCTCCTTCGATTGCCCAAACAGCCATACAAGCAGAACAAAGGAAGGTAACATTACATATTCCAGCCCACAGTTTGGTCGTGATAAAACCTTAAAATTGGCATAGCCTAAAATATATGATATGAGCTTGATAGCTATTCCCTTAGCTCTATTTTGCCTATGCGGCACGCTAGAATTGTTAATGCTCACCTTAGGGGCTATTTTAGCCCCTAAGTCAAAAATAACTCCTTCCTCGCCAGCGCAGCCTCCCCAACAAACCGCTGTGGTCATCCCGGCATATAATGAAGAAGCCGGCATCTCTTCCACCTTGGACAGTCTCAAAAAATGCTCTGGCATATTTGAAATATACGTCATAGCTGACAACTGCACCGACCGCACCGCCGCAGTCAGCCGAGCACATGGTGTCCAGGTACTAGAACGGCATGATCTGCAACGCAGGGGCAAAGACTTTGCCTTAAAATTTGCCTTCGATCGCCTTTTAGCTGATGGGTATGAAATTTTCGTGGTGATAGATGCTGACAGCATCGCCTCTCCTAATTTGATTACTGTCATACAAGCTGCATTTCATAGCAACATCGACGCCCTACAAGTTTTTGATGGCGTCTTGAATGCTCCAAATAACACGTCTTTGCGTCTCATGAAAATAGCCTACTTGGCATCCAATTGGATTAAACCTTTAGGAAGAAACTTTTGGGGCTTCTCCTGCGGTATCTTCGGCAACGGCTTTGCACTTTCTAAACAAACACTTCTCGATGTACCCTTTCAGGAGAATGCGCTAGTAGAGGACCTCAACTACCACCTATCTTTAGTGAAAGCATCAAAATATGTACATTTCTGCTCCCAAGCGCATGTGATGGCAGAAATGCCGGTGCATAGGCAAAGTCAGGCGCTGCAAAGAGTCAAGTGGGAAAAAGGACGCCTGCATTCCGCCTATGTGAATATCCCCAAATTGTTGCCACTGATCTTGAAGGGGCAGTGGAGACTCATAGAACCTACATTAGATTTGTTGACTTTACCCCTTTCCTATCACCTCATGCTGATTTTATTACTGCTATGCTTCACTAGCATTTTCGTAAAAGCCATCTCCATATTCGCCTGTCTAGTTGTTATGCTGCATGTCAGCACGGCCATGATCATAGGGAAAGCCGAACTCAATGACTACATGGCCTTGCTTAAAGCGCCGTTTTATCTGCTATGGAAAGTGGCCCTGCTGGGGAAAATACTCAAAAAAAGTCCCCATGATAAAAATAGAACTCTAAGAAAAAATGAAACTCCACACCCATGAAACCTATGCGCGTATTATTCATCGTAGAACAATGCCATCCCTACCTAGCTTCAGTGCCGCTTCTAGGCTATCATTTTTTCAGGGAACTGGATAAACGCATCGAGGTGACCTTATGCACACATGGGCGCAATAAAGCCGCCTTATCAGCCGTGCACAAAAAGTCTAATATCCTATTTTTCGAAGAAAGCTTGTTCTCACGCTATTATTATAAATGCCTGTCTCCCCTGACTCTATTGGGTGGATCTAACTGGCCGCTGATGCATGCCCTTTTTTACCCTATCTATGCCGAATTTAACCGAAATGTTTATAAGGCCTTGAGACAGCAGGTCGAACAAGGCGCCTATGATATCGTGCATGTCTTTACGCCGATCATCCCGAGATACCCGTCAAAAATGATTGAAGCGTGTCAACACACGCCCTTTGTGCTGGGTCCTGTGAATGGCGGGTTGCCTTTTCCGAAGGGATTTGGAAAAATCGGCTTGCAGGAGTTCAGCTACCTCAATTTTTTAAGATCCTTGACTCATCTCATTCCTGGATATAAAAAAACCTACGAAAAAGCCGACAGAATCTTAGCCGGCTCTACGTATACTTTGAACATGCTGAAAGACCGATTTCCCCATAATGTTCAAAAAATGGAATTATTTTGCGAGAATGGGCTGACGGAAGACTTCTTCCATCCACCTGTAAAAATAAAATCCTTAAATGATCCCCTTCATCTACTCTTCGTAGGCAGACTCGTCCCTTATAAATGCGCCGACCTCATCCTTCAAGCCCTTTCGCTGCTTCCGGATGATTGCAAAGCTAAAGTCTTTCTTACCATCATAGGCGATGGACCGGAAAAAAGCCGTTTGCAAGCGATGGCCCAAAACCTACATCTTATCGAACGCGTGGAATTTAAAGGTTGGATTCCCAATACAGAAGTTCACACTTACTACTCTCAAGCGGATGTCTTCTGTTTCCCCTCCATTCGCGAATTTGGCGGAGCTGTGGTTTTGGAAGCCATGGCCAGCGGCTTGCCATGCCTAGTAGTCGATTACGGAGGCGTTGGCGAGTACGTCACCACGGAAGCGGGCTTCAAAATAGCCCCCATTTCCAAAGAACATATAGTCCTAGAATTAACTAAAGGCATCTTGGCATTTCTAGAAAACCCCCATTTACGGCAAGAAATGGGGCAAGCCGCTTTTCGTAGAGCGCAGGCCTTTTCGTGGGAACACAAAATCGAGCACTTGCTGGCAATTTACTCATCCCTGCTTGAGGGGAAGTGATGCCTCATCTGAGAATTGGGGCTTCTTTTTAGCCAATAAATACCCTTCCATCCAACCGTATAGCAAGAAAAGGATCGACATCATTTCCCCAGAAATCCACACCGTGCCAAATGAAACTAACCATAACGTAATCAGGCTTAAAAAAGTATACACTAGCTGCCGTTCAGCCAGGGGCAAGGCCTGCCTAAGCCTAAAAATAAGCCTAAGTGCTAAGTTCAAGACGATCAAAAAGTAAAACACCAAGCGGAAAATACCGTGAAGCAGTGCTATATACATATAAGCATTGTCTATCGAGCCCTGGCTATTTTTAGCCTCTAAATTGAGGCTGCCCACTCCGAAGTAAATGTTCTGCATTAAATCCTCCCAGTAGGTATCCCAAAGGACCCTGCGATAATACGCCGACTGGGCCAATTCGTCACTTGCAGATGTTTCGATGATTTCCTGGATGTTGTACACATACAAAAAACCCAACAACATGATCGCCAAAGAGGCCATTCGCAGCAGGCGCGCCATAAAACTCTTGATCCCATAAGAAAATACAAATAAGCCGCAAAACCACCCTAACAATGGACCTCTAGACAATGGAGTAAGCATGCCTAAGCCTAAGGCTGCATATATCCATGTCGACAAACGCATCCCTAAGAACTTACGCTTTAACTCCTTAAACAACACCAACCAGCTATGTAAAAAAAATGCCGAGCTCATCGCAATACAAGCAATGATGGAATGCACAAACGGCCCAGAAGCTCTGCGAAAGAAAAATCTAGTGTCCCCAAAAGTGTGAACTTGATGAAAAAACTGCCAAAAGACCTGTACGTATATATTTTTTCCCGTCAAAAATTCGTACCCCATGGTTAAGGCGCAGATAGCCGATAAACTCACAAAACGCTTCGCAAATTTAACATCGAGTTGACGCTTCGTGATCAGCTGCTTTCCGGCTAGATAGGGAAATACGATAGCACAGATATTAAAGTAAGTCGTATTTTGAGCTAGCTTGTAACCGTCATTGACAAAGTCAGAGATAGATGCCGTGATGACAAACCCTAAAACCAAAATATCTGTCCATGAAAATTTAATTTTAGCTGTCACTAAAGAAAACAAACATATAGGAAGAATAGCCGCCTGTCCCATGGATAAGCTCGGAATACCCTCTATCAATTTAAAACTGAGCGTGCTCGGTGTGAGAAGAAGAACGAATAAGTAAACATTCAGCAAAGCTTTGGCCGGCGACTTAATAATCGTAACTGCTAGCGAAAGGATAAATATCGCAAATACAACAAGGGCGTCCATGGACTTTGATGATTCATTAATGTTTATTCAGTATTGCTATATTTTTTTTTATTTTGCTATAGAAATAATTACCTAAACGTGAAGCACCTTCGAGGTTGTAGCCATGCGTTCTTATATCTTTTCCTCTATACGCCTGGCTTGTCTGCTAGCTTCAAGCGTTATGCTCCCCATCTCAATCTTTTCTCAAAATCCGCCCCAGCTGCCCATTGGCATAAACCTCGACAGTTTGAATTACTATATGATGGCTACAGCCTTTGTAGACCTAAAGAAAACCTCTAGCGAATGGATCACCTTCAACTTGACAGGGGAAACTCCCTGGGATACCCAAAAAAGGAATCAAATCGAAACCGATGCACAAGGCTACCCATTGGAAATCCCTGCAAAAAAAAACCTATCTCATCCTCAAGGGGTAAGGTTTTTGATCAACAACCAAAATCCCGGCCACTACAAGTTTCTTTATGACGGCGAAGGCAAATTTGAATTTCTCGTGGGCAACCACATCCACCAAAAAGATGGCATCACTTATTTTTCCCTAGACGGTTCAGGAGGTAATACATGGATCAATATCCTGGAATCCAAACGGGGTAACCACGTACGGAACATCCGTATCGTTCCAGCAGTCCATGAATCGGAGACATCCATGCCGCTCTTCGACCCCCTCTATCTGGAAGGCCTGAAAACTTTCCACTGCCTGCGGTTTATGGATTGGATGGCCACCAACAACTCCATCCAAGACACTTGGTCATCGCGCCAGCACCCCGACTATCATACACAAGGCAATGATCGAGGCGTAGCCATCGAGTATGCCATCTCCCTATGCAATCAATTGAAAGCCGATGCCTGGTTCTGCGTGCCCCATAAGGCCGATGATGACTATATCAGGCAATTTGCCGTTCTCGTGCGCGATACTCTCGACCCAACACTAAAAGTCTACCTAGAGTATTCTAATGAGATCTGGAATTGGATGTTCTCGCAATCTCACTATGTCCTTGATAATGCTCCAGGGGCGATCAATTCATATGTAACGGCGGACCTTAAAAAAATAAACCCGGCATCCGCAGATCATCCTGAAAAAGACGCCTATATGATGCAAAGGGTTTTTAATATCTGGCAGGAGGTCTTTCAAGGGATTCACGCTAAGAGATTGGCGCGCGTAGCTGCCGTGCAGCATGTATGGGTAGACAATTCGAAACGCATCTTGGCCTATCTATTCAAAAAGGATGAAAAAGGCCAACCTTTGAACAACCCCATCACATCTACTAGCTTGGGAAAAGGCTGCGATGCGCTTGCCCCCGCCGGGTATTTTTCTTTCAGCGACCCAGACAAACAGCGATGGCTGGCGATGGCTCCAACAGAAGTCACACCTGACTTGATTCTATCCAGGGTCCTGGAAGAATATGAAGAAGTATCCGGCATTTTCACGCAAGAAACCGCCGCATGCGCTAAAGCCTGGGGGGTGGACTTTTTGGTCTACGAAGGAGGACAGCACTTCCTACCTCTGCAATCTCAAGAAAACTCGCCTTATAATGAAGCCGTTTGGGATGCCCAAATCCATCCTAAGATGTATGATTTGTATATCAAAGCATTAAGCAAGCACGCCACTCCGGAAGTAAACTGCAAACTCTTCTGTGCCTTTAGTTATGTTTCTAAAAGACAATCCCTGTTCGGTTCCTGGGGACATCTGGAAAAGCTGCAGCAACTGCAACACATGGAAAAGCTAAAGCTCACAGCCCCTAAATTTTCAGCTTTAATTGAGACTAATACAAACAAGTGATGGCATGCATTTAAAAGATTACTTCTCTCACATCTTCGTGATCAATTTACCTGAGCGCTTAGACCGAAGACGTGAAATGGAACGCATGCTGTCACACGCCGGGCTTCAAGGTGCAAATGTTTCCTTTTTTCCAGGAATTAAGCCCAAAGATACAGGAGGATTTAGATCCATTGGCGCACATGGATGTTTTCTGAGCCATTTGAGTGTTTTAGAAGCTGCCATGCAGCAGGGATGGGAATGCGTATTAATCTTAGAAGACGACCTGGAAGTGACAAAGCAATTTAAAATTGTGGAGAAAGCCTGTGTCAAAGAACTGCAGTCTCAAGATTGGGATATCGTTTACTTTGGACATAACCTAACCCTCCCCCTTAACAACCATCAAGGCTTTTTTCAGGAATATACCGACAACATACTATTGGCTCACTTCGTAGGATTTCACAAACGCATTATCCCCGACTTGGTCCTTTTTTTACAGGGACTCCTTAAAGAACCTGCCGGATCTCCCAAAGGAGGACCTATGGATGTAGATGGAGCCTATACCACCTTTAGATTCAAACGTCCGAGCTTGAAAACCTTAGTCGCAAACCCTTCATTGGGCTATCAAAGAAGCAGCCGCAGCGATATTGCCCCAGATGCCTGGTTAGATAAATCCATGATATTTAGATCCTTAACCCATAAAGTGAGGCAATTTAAAAACTACCTCGCTAAACACATGCGGAACTGAGAATATATAATGATCATATGTACTGCTGAAAATAGACTCGATCAAATCGTCGGATTGAAACTACTGCTGCTAAGCTTAACACAACACATGCCCGAAATTCCTATCTATCTATCATTTCCCAACGCCCCCTCTAGTTTTTTATCATGGCTGCATAAAATACCCTCGTGCGTATACTCATGGGATCAAGAGCTGTGGAACCAACATGATCCTTCCATGTTGCAAAGTTGGAATATCAAGGCCCACCTTCTGCTTCATCTGCTAGAAGCAGGACATCAAGAGGTTTGGTGGATAGATAGCGATATCCTGGTCACAAAAAATTTTATCCCTTTATACCAAAACCTTTCAAACGATACATTTGTGATATGCGAAGAAGCGCTTTATGGCCATTATGAAGACAACGGCAAGCGCACCGAAGCGTGGAATTTGCCCGTAGGAAAAAGGCCGCCTTTTTGCTATAACACCGGAGTAATCCGCGCAACTCAAAAACATAAACCCCTAATCAAACAGTGGGGTCAGCTGCTTTATAGCGCAGATTACTTGCAAGCTGGCACAAGTTGCTCCGTCAGGCCTTTTCATCTATTTGGAGACCAAGACGTTCTAACAGCATTGCTTGGAAGTAAAGAATATGAAAACCTTGCACTAAAAATCATCCGAAGGGGCGAGGGTATCATCCAATACTTTGGCTTTTCCGCCTACACCACCCATGAACGCTTATACAATCTGATATATGGAATGCCCGCATTTATTCACAGTCAGGGTTGGAAGCCTTGGCTGCCACTCGAATCCGACATTCCATCAGCTAAATTAAAGAACAAATTAAAAAATCTATATATTCAACTTTCTCCCTATCGCATAATGGCATCTGAATACAAAGATCTGTTAGCTGAACCTTCAGAATGGATAGACTCTCTAACTTGGACTGCCCGTATATTCCAAGTATGGGGTTTTAACTCCCCTCCCTTGACGGGTTTGCCTTTAGCCATGGCTATTGATCTGGTGCGGCTTGGCAAAAAAATTATAAAAACTTGGCAATAATTTAAACCACCCAGAAGCTCACAAGCAAAGTATGGAAAACGTCCATGGAAATCAGCCTAGCCAAAAAAACGTTTAAAGCCTCCTTTTGGACGGTATGCGCACATGGATCCAGCCAAGGCATACGCTTTATCGGCAATCTCCTACTCACGCGCATACTGGTTCCGGCAGATTTTGGGTTGATGCAATTGGTGTTTGTGTTCATTCAAGCCATTAACATGTTTTCAGATTTAGGCTTGGGCACGAACTTAGTGCAGCATCACAAAGCAGAAGATCCTTTATTTTTACGCACCTCATGGACCCTTCAATTCATCCGGGGGATATTGATTGAACTGCTGTTGCTCCTTGCGGCCATCCCTATAGCTAATCTTTACGAAGCGCCATTATTAGCACAAATTTTGCCAGTAGCCGGGCTGTGTTGTCTGATTGAAGGATTTGCCTCGACGAATCTCACCCTATGCTACCGGAAATTAGAATTGAAAAAAGTCTATATGGTAGACCTTTTCTCTCAGACTTTAGGCACTTTAACCATGTTGATCGTGGCGTGGTATTCACGCAGTGTCTGGGCTTTGGTGGTGGGAGCCTTGGTGAATTCTATAGTCAAAACCTCTCTCAGCCATTGGATCTACCTGGGTCCTAAAATGCAATTTTGCTGGTATACCGAGTATCTGAGTGAAATCGTAAAATTCGGACGCTGGATCTTCGTCAGCAGCATCGGAGGATTTTTACTGACTCGCAGTGATAAAATAATCCTCGGCTTATACCTATCCCTAGGAGATTTGGGATTATATGGCCTGGCCTGGGCCATTGCCTCGGTATTTTTTGATGTGATCCAAACCTTAGGCTCCAATGTCCTAGTCCCACTGTATTCGCACCTATGGAAGCACGCCTCCCATGACCTTAAGCCTAAAATCCTCAAAGTCAGGAGTATTTTAATAACAGGAGGCTTAGCACCGCTTAGCATGCTTGCCTTATGGGGCCCTCAGCTCATCCACTGGCTATATCCCAAGAACTATTCCGAAGCCGGCTGGATGCTGCAAATTTTGGCTATAGCTTTTTGCGTTAAAACCATCACAGCTACGCTCAGCCCTTTTTTATTTGCCGTAGGCAATTCTTTCAGATCCATGGTGGTGATACTTTCAGGGGCTATTATAATGATCATCAGCATGCTTATCGGGGGGCACTACTGGGGAGAAAAAGGCATCCTGTGGGCTATTCCGGTAGGAGAAGCTCTGGTTTACCCCCTACTGGCAATGGCTGTGCTGCCCTATGGGATTTGGATGCCATGGCTGGATTTTATTGGATTTACATTCATCTTCTTGGTCTTAGTTTGTTCCCAGCACCTGGTATAGGTTGGGTTTTAAATCCGAAAAAAAACAATTCAAACTTACATATTATCTCTCCCTGTATTCTCTGTGGGCTCTGTGGTTCAACATCTTATGTTTTACCTTGGATTTTAACGGGTTGGAACCTTAGCCCTAAAAAAAAACTTGCGTTGCATTTTCTTTGGTGATAATACCTGATAAATATGGGTGTTTAAAATATTTTAGCTTTTTGCATAAGGAGATAATGTATGAATAACAAAGACCTAAAAAAATTAGCCCTCATGGGCATCGTCAGCGGCATGGTCGTTACATCTCAATCCTACGTAGAAGCGCAAAACACAACCAAAACGGCACCGCGAACTCCAAGCGCCGAAAAAAACACTCAAGAAGACAGCTCTAATTCAGGCAAAGGCAATATTGCCCAAAGTTATTCTAACCAAGGCTATTTTTATAACCAAGACCAGGGAAGAGGCACTAACACCTACTACTACCAACAAAATCCAAAACGCAGCCGCACACGACCCAACCAACCCTCGGACGAATATCAAGACCAAGACCAGAATCAAAACTATCAGAGATCCCCAGAGAAATATCAGGACATAGATATCAATAGATACAACCGCGAACAACTCGCTGACAACACAGAAGATACTAAGTCAAAAACACTTCCGGAAGAAACTCCACCCGATAATCTCCATGAAAAATCGACGACAGAAGGCAAATTTCTCTCGCGTTTATCATCTCAAGGACATGAGAAGTATCAACAGCTCAGCACCCGGGGAAAAATCATGGCCATGAACCTGTCTGCCCACGAGTGCGCCGGACACAATGACTGCAAAGGGCAGAATGCCTGCCAAACTTCAAAAAATCAATGCGCCGGCAAAGGCAGCTGTAAAGGCCAGAGCAGCTGTAAAGTCACCCCTGAAGAAGCGGTAAAATTAACTTCTATGATTGACAAAAGAAATAATCTGAAATAATGTAAGGTTTTAAAATTATGTATAGGAGTCACCCATGAAACATCCCGATTTTAAAACTTTAGCTCTTTTTGGTCTCGCCGGAGGCCTAGTATTCACTTCCAAGGAAGTTAGCGCGGAGACCGCTAGCTTACACATAGATCAGTACCTAGCCGCCGCTACCGACAAAGCCAAATGTCCAGGCAAACATGGGTGCCCCGGCTTGACTGCAGATCGCAATAAAACTCCCAAAAAAGAACCGGACTACAATCCCAACGACAGCAACATTGGCTATCATGTTTTCACCGAAGACGAATTGCTGCTAGAGCTGAATGATGAGGGGACCAAAATGTACAATAACCTCAGCCCAGATGGCAAGCAGCTCGTATTGACCGTAGCCAGCATGCGCTGTGCAAAAACCAATCCGTGTGCCGGACTGAACGCCTGTGCCACAGATAAAAATGATTGCGCCGGCAAAGGCAGCTGCAAGGGGCAGGGCAAATGTGCCGTCTCGGACAAAAATTTGGCCGTTAAATTGGTCTATGAAAAAATGAACGCCAAACGCACACAGGCGCTAAAAAGATAGCCTTCTTATCTTCCCTTGGGTTTGGCTTACACCCCAACTACTTGAAAAAAATGGAAGAGTATAAAAAAAGCCCGTCGCAAGGACGGGCTTACCTTAGCTCTATTGTATTGTGTATCTAAATGTTATATGGCAGTGTATTCATCCTGCAATTTGGATATTTTTGCTTTGAGTCTAGCATGAGATATTGGGATAGTTGAATGACCCCTTTCATGCATAACGCGCAAATCTTTATTTATTTTGGCCACTTCTTTTTTGAGCTCATCCAATTTTTCCAGTTTTTTCCATTTTCTCAAATTTTCAGGTTTTACATATCTTTCTAAATCGCTGATTTTATCATCAATCACTTTAATATCGTCTTTGGTCGCTTGGATATTGGCTTCATATCTGGCAAATACGGGCTTGCTATTTTCTATTTTCTCTCGGACTTCGCCTCTTTCCTTGCGCAACTGTGTATCCTGATCTTCCCATTTTGCAATTTGGACTTTATAATCAGCCTGTGAAATATCTATCTTACCAGCACGGTAATCTTTGGTATATTGCTGTGCCTCTTCCTTAAGCTCTCCTATTTTTTTCGTGAGGTTCTTCTCCTGCTTCACATAGGGATTTTGAGTTATGGCATACTTATGTAATTCCAAAACTTGCTTTTCAAGCACTTTTTCATTTTTTATTTTTTCATTTTTCAAGTCTTTGATGCGTAAACGCATGACGCTGGAGAACATTTGATTGGTGATTGTCACAAATGTCTTTTCTAGTTCGGGATGGGCTTTAATTACGGATTTATACTCATCAAATATGCTATTAAGAATGCTTTCAAAGGCTTTCAAATCGGTAACGCCTTTTTCAATGAGCAATTGATCTTCGGATTCTATCTTTTCTTCAAAAACCCTATCGATGTCCTTTTGAAGTAGATCTAATCTTTTAACAACCGTTTGCAAACCTTGATTTTTGTCCCGCAGGGCTTTAATTTTTCCCATAACCTCTTCCAGCTGCTTCAGGGTCTTTTCATTACTGCTACAAGCGCGTTGGAGTTCTGCATCTATGCGATGACTTTCTTCAAGGACTTTCTGATATTGACCGACGCGAAGTTTTCCTGCTGCATTTCCTAGCGCTTCTCGATACTTGGGTAAATGGTAATGTGGATCTCGTTTTTTAAAATCATTTTCAAAAGCATCCAATCGCTTGACCAATTCCCGAAGTTTTTTTTCGCCTTTCCTGATTTCGCCTTGCGTACCATTGAGTTTCTTAATGAGTGTGGCTTCTTTCTTTTCAAGCTGGCCGGCTTTAGTAAAGTTAAGGTAAAAAAATTCATTGATTTTAGAAAAAAGTCCATGGACAAAATGAGAGTGTTCATGGTGGGCTTTTTCTGCTTTTAATTCCTTTAAATGAGGCTGTTGAAAAGACCCAGAAATTTTATCTATACTAGTCATATAAAATCCTCCTGTAAAAAATTCAAAGTGCATGTTTGCTAATGCAATAATCATGCCATTGGAGTATGTTGGGTTTAACCCCTTCACCCTCACACCCCATTTTTCTTGAGATCTATTCATCAGAAGCGTATAATCCGCACTTTTTTCAGGAGACCTGCATGTCGCTTTCAATACCCTCAGACTCATCTCTATTTTTACAGTTAGCGTCCAAATACCTGATAGAAGTAGGCATTTACGGCCGGATCACCAATCTTAAGACGATTAAAACCATCTCGTTAGTCTGCAAGCAGTGGCAGACCTGGATCTACAGCCTAGAAGGTCCATTCTGTTCGTTAGAAAACCAGATCAGTGTAATACGACTGCAAAAGCCACCTTGCGGCCCTATCCACAAACTCAACCAGCTTTTAACAGAACAAGGCAGGATCTGGTTCCACTATGTGAACAAGTACAAATCCACATCACCTGCTCCATTGCCTCATCAAACCCATGCGATAAATTATATCACTGAAATTGGAGCAACACCTTTAAAAATAGCCATCGATCTTTCCTTGAAAAACAACGAGTATGTGCCTCTGATATCCCAGCTCATCCAGTGTGGCGCCGACCCCAGTCTACCCACGAGTAGTTCAAAAAATGCACTTAATCATTATGAGTATGTGTTTTCTGATCGATTTTGGGATGATTCGAAATTTGAAAATCTAAAGAAAATAGCTTTAAGCCTAGGAGCAGGCTTTATTCAAGGTGACTCTAAGGGGGAAAATCTATTTCACTCCATCGGTCTTTTTGATGAAATGAGATGGAAGACTTTCTATAGCTGGTATAGCTCCTTGGGCGCGGACGTCAATCAGCTTTCCAAACAACAACAAACTCCCTTACATAAGGCTTTGATCCGGGTCCATGGCTCACAGATTTTATCTTTAATTGAGGCCGGAGCCTCGTTAGACATCCCCACTTCTGAAGGCGACTTTCCCATTCACATTATTGTCAAAAAATGGCGTACACCCAGTAAAGATCATTATTCCGATATTTTAATAAAATTCTTAAATAAATCTCCCGATCAGGTGTATTTACTAGATGGGAAAGGGCATACACCACTCTGGTGGGCGATTCGAAAAGGAAGCCTACCGTTTCGAGATCAACTGCTCGAGCACATGAGTCCTTCAAGCTTACACCTTAAAAGCGATTATTTTCTACCATATACAGAATTTCTCGCTGAAGACTGGATACGCTCATGGGGGCTGCACGCCAACCGTTATCCCAAGGGTTATAATATCACCAATATGCCCTCTCTTTACGAACCCTGTGACTGTACGCAACCCGTAAAACCCGAATATCTTAAAACCTTGCTGGAGGAATTGGATCTGCTCCTCAATCTCCTGGCTCCTTCGCCCGAAATAAAAGAAGAGCTCTTACAAAAAAACTTAGATGAAGATGGCAATACTTTTTTTCATCTCTTAGCTCGTAGCCATCCCCCCCTCATGGAACACCTGTATTCAACTGGTTATCTCTTGCAGGGTTTTAAGGACTGCCCCAATCTTAAAGGGGATATGGTGATAGACATTTATCGCAAGCAGCAAAATACTCTCGGCCTGATCAATGCGTGCCAATTAGGCGATCTTAACGTCGTAGAAAGTCTTCTAAAAACACCTGTCAATCTTCACGTAAATGACATTTACGGTAACAACCTATTGCATTTGGTTGTTACCCGCGCTTTAAATCAACATAAATCAGAGGAAGAAATCGAAGCGTATTATGAAATCTTGAAGTTATTGCTAGATCAAGGAATCGATCCCAACGCATGCAATGCCCACGGCGAAGTCCCCTTGCATTTTACCTTTTATTTAAACCATAGCGAGTCGCCTTTCAACACCTTACTTTTAGATTATGGCGCCAAAACCTCTGTAGCCAAAGATGTACGCGGTAAGACGCCTCTTGAAAGTATTCGGGAATATTCTGACAAAGCGGCTTTAATATCAGCCTTTGAAAACACCTAAAAAATGCAAGTATTAGTCAGATTTTTCCTGACTTACCACGACTGGAGGAATTTCAAAGTCTTTACGGTCTTCGGCATCATAAAAGGGTGTCTTCACCTCTTCTAATTGGTCGATGAGATCGGCTACTTTTTCCTCCGCTTTTTCCAAGGATTTTTGCAGCTGATTTTCTTTATCTTTTAGCAGTGCGTTGTCATGCTGGAGTTGCTCCACATTTTGCTTGATTTTAGCATAATCTGCTTGGAATTTGTACAAATCCTCTTGCATCTGCCGATTGACCTGCGCGAGCTTATCGACTTCTAAACGGCTGGCTTGGATAGCTTGCAGATTCTCTTCGAGTTCTTTGTTTTTATGTTCCAGCTGCTGCTGCAGTTCAGCGATATCTTTTTTTAATGCTGCTGCGGCATTTAACGAAGACAAGGCTAATTCCAGTTCGCGGATTTGGGTATGATACCTTTCCACTTCGTTCTTCTTAGCCACCACTTCGCCTTTGTATTTTTTCAGCATTTGACATTCCTCATCGCATGCATGCTCAAGGTCTAGGTGCTCTTGTTTTAGGAGAGTAGTTTTGTCATTTAACCGCTGGATTTCCTCTTGCAGTTTTTTGCTCTGATCCTTCAAGCCTTCCCACGTTAGGATTAATGCTTGCTCATCGACCTTTTCCAGGGAATGGGGGATAAAGTGTTTAAATACTTCATGCCCGAAGGCTAGTCCAAGCAAGGCATAAGCTATATTGGTCACAGTTAAGACTAAGCAGCGAAGGGCCTTGCCAGATTCTTTCCATGCCAAGGAGGAAGCTTCACGAAATCGCCCATGCAAAATACAAGCTCCGGCATGCAATAGCCCGCGCGCAAAAAAATAGAGGGAATAAAGCGCAGCCATAGGCACCGTGCTGAATGCGAACAATCGGGTCAGCACTTCGCGTTTGGCCACTTCTTCTGTTGCGGTATTCGACCACTCTCCACATGTTTGAAACAACCTTCTCAACTTAAGAGCCTCATCCGGCAAAAAATGCAATGTGAGTTTGCCGGCTTTTTGAAATATTTGATCTGAATGTATAGACATAAGCATGAATTCCTTTATAATATCAAAATCTATTTATTAACCCGAATAGATATAAAAAAAGTTTAAATTTCAAATTTTGAGACTTTTGGTAACTATTCACCACCCCGCATAAACCATAAGATGGGGCACCACAGCGAACACAGAGAGTTAAAGAAATGCAAGTTTAAATAGTCTTCTTCAAGTATTGTCCCTCTGTGTTCTCTGTGGACTCTGTGTTTCAATAAGTTACGCACTCTGTACGGTGCTGAATTGTTACATGTTTTGGGATAATTACGCTGTCTGAAGTTTAATATCTAAATATTTTCTTAATAATTATTTCTGAAATAAAAACCCTAATATGAAGCATACTTATTATACGATTAAAATACTAGATGCATCGTATGCTCATTCTACATCTTCGATTTTTCTTCTGAGGCTATTTCAAGCAGATATTCTCCATAAGCATTGGGGATGTGCGACGCCAAGCGGTGCAACTGCTCCAGGGGGATATAGCCCATCCTATAGGCCACCTCTTCCGGACAGGCTATTTTTATGCCTTGACGGGTTTGCACTGTTTGGATGAACAGGGAGGCGTCTAGCATGGATTCAAAGGTCCCCATATCCAGCCAGGTCATACCTCGCCGAAATAAGACCACTTCAAGTTCTCCGCGTTCAAGATAACAGCGGTTGATATCGGTGATTTCTAATTCCCCTCTGGCAGAGGGTTTGAGACTTTCTGCAAATTCCACCACACGGTGATCGTAAAAGTATAATCCCGTAACCGCATATTTTGAGGGCGGCTTGGCTGGCTTTTCAATGATCGATACAGGCTTGCCATCAGGCGAAAACTGAATCACCCCATAACGCTGAGGATCTTGCACTTTATAACCGAAGACCATAGCGCCGTGTTTTTGCGCTGCCGCACGCTGCAGCAAGACAGAAAGATCGTTGCCAAAAAACAGATTATCGCCTAAGACCATAGCGTTCCTGTGGGAGCCGATAAAATCCTTGGCGATGATATAAGCCTGAGCTAACCCCTCGGGTTTAGGCTGAACAGCATATTGTATCTTCACACCCCACTGCGAGCCATCCTGTAAAAGATCTTCAAAACGGGCGATGTCCTTCGGGGTGGAGATCAGCAAAAGATCCCGAATACCGGCAAGCATCAATACCGATAGCGAATAGTAGATCATCGGCTTGTCATACACAGGCAGGAGCTGTTTGGAAACCACGTTAGTGGCCGGATACAAACGCGTCCCCGATCCCCCTGCCAAAATAATCCCCTTAACCATGAAACCTCCTTATTTACTCTTCTTCCAAAACGAAGGCGCCAGCAAAGCAAACAGCGCAAAAAATTCTAAACGCCCCAAGAGCATCAACAATGTAGACAGCACATACCCAAAATTGGACAAAAAGGCACATGATTCCTTAGGACCTGCCGCCCTAAATGACTGCCCGGAGCAGTTGATCATCGACGCCACTAAGCCGATGGCGGTTTCAGGGTCGATGCCATCGATCACATACAAAAATATCCCCGATACAGATACCAGCACCATAACGACAATGAAACATAGGACCATGATCAGGGAATTGTCATCCACTTCCCGCTCTCCGATCTTAAACACATGTACTGCTTTGGGCTGATAGAGTGACTGAATTTTATGCCACGTGAGCTTGCCTACAATATAATGGCGCATGATTTTGATGCCGCCCGTGGTAGAACCCGACATTCCGCCTATATATATCGCTATCAACATCAGCGTTTGCACGGCGTACGGCCACTTATCATAATTGGCGATGGCAAATCCAGTGGTGGAGATGGCGGAAATCACCTGAAAGGACCCATAACGAATAGCCTCGTGTACACTCATGAATGCATTCTCCGAGTGGCTCAAGGGATAGCGCGGCGTGCCGATCAGGTTCCAGGAAGTGAAGGCGCAAACAGCCAGGACCACACCCAGAAAATACAAAAATTCAGGCTCGTAAAGGCGGTAGATCTTGCCTTTGATCACATAATAAAGCAAAGCAAAGTTGATGCTGCCAAACAGCATGAATACGATGATGATCCAATCCGTGATGGCACTATCGTAATGCTCCAACCCACCATTGCGGATTGTAAAGCCTCCCGTAGAAATGGTGGCAAAGGTCGTGGCGATGGCATCTAACCACTCCATCTTGTCATTCGTAAATTTCAACAGCACGATTTGCGCAAGGGTGAGCATGCAGTATATCTTCCACAACTCTACCGCCGTTTCTTTGATGCGCGGAGTCAGGGCTTCTTTGATAGGCCCTGGCATTTCGGTGTAAAATAATAGTTTGCCACCCACACCTAAGGCGGGCAATACCGCTACAAACAACACCACGATACCCACACCGCCTATCCATTGCATGAAAGCCCGCCAAAACAGCAGGGCCTTGCCCACGGCTTCTATACCTTCGTACACTATAGCCTGCGTAAGCGGATCGCGCACAGGAGCAACAGTGCCGTAATACTCATACGAGATTTCTTTTTCGCCCGGAACTATCATAGAAATGGGGATTTCTTCCCCGGTAACAGGATCGAATTGCTTAGCTGTCAAAGAGGTAGAACCGGTGGTTGTCAATCCGGAAACGGCTTCAAAATAGGCGGCTAAAGGATTGGTCAATGTGCCGCTGATCCAAAACGGCAAGGCCGATATGGCCGGCGTTAAAAACCAAATAACGACGACAATCAACAGCCCCTCTCTTCGATAGATGCGCTCCTTAGCTTTGCGTCCATAAGCATAGAACACACTGCCGAGACCGATGGAGCATAATGCTGTCATCAAAAAAGCACCCGAAACATGCGGCTGAGGATGCAGGCTGTCATGGGCAACGTACTCATAATATAAGGCCAACAGCAAAGGAACCCCTAAGACAACACTGTATGCATATAGATAAAGGCCCAAGACTTTGGAGATGATTTTATAATTCATAGCTAAAACAGTTGTTCAATATCCTGGGCATGCTTGGGAGAAGTAATTACTATCACCGAATCACCGGGCGAGATGACTCTATTCCCATTGGCTATCAACACCTTTCCGCGGTTCTGGATCATGCAGATGAGAAAATCAGCAGGCAGCAGCGATCCCATTTCAGCCAAAGGAATGCCCACCACCTTGGAATCGCTAGACACCGTAATCTCCATGATTTCCGCTTGGTTGTCATAAAGCGATACCAGGGAGGTGACTTTTTTCGATAACACTTGCGACAAAATATGGTGTACGGCGCTGATCCTAGGTGACACGGTGTGATGCAAACCTAATTGATTTAATAAAGGCGCATGCTGAGTGTTAGATAACAAGACGACAATATTTTCGCAGCCGGCCTGCTTGGCCACTAATCCGGATAATATATTGACCTCATCATGTCGATGGCAGGAAACAAACACATCGGAGGCGCTGATCTTCTCAGCTCGAAGAAAATCCAAATCCGTAGAATCATGGTTCAATATGGTCGAATGAGGAAATATATCTGCTAATAGGCAGCACTGAGCATAGTCTTTTTCAATGATCCTTACCTCTATATCGTAATGCTGCAGCAAATGTGCCAGGTTGATGGCCGTCGAGGTACCGCCGGCAATGGTCACCGAGTGGATCTTTTTTTGCACGATGCCAAACAGTTGATGTACTTTGGAGATAGGATCTGTTTCGCCGATCAAGGTCACCTCATCGCCGGGCAAGATGCGGTCATGCCCATGGGGAAAAATCACCTGATAGTCACATTCATTTCCAAGAACAGATAAGGAAGGTGCTTCCCGGCGGATCAAACCGACCATGATACCGGGAGGTAAATCCAAACGGCTCAAAGGAATATCTTTTTTGCGCCATTTATCCGGAACCACAAAGGTCCTCATCTGCACGGCCCCATGTGCAAAATGCTCGACATTAAGCGATCCAGGGCTCAGCATATATTTGAGGATATCATGTGCGACTAGCAGCTCGGGGCCTATAAAATAATCCACATTGAATATGCGGGCAAAATCCAGCCTAGTCCGATTCAGATATTTGTTATCTCTTACTCTAGCCACCGTACGAGGGTATCCAAGGTGCTTTGCGATAGAGCAGGCGACAATATTTGTTTCATCATCATCTGTCAGAGCTATCAGCATATCGGGAGAATGTTCGAGAAGGTCGTCTAATAGCTGCCAATCAGTACCTAAGCCGTGACGTACACCTACGTCCAAGTTTGTAGACACCTCCTCTAAAAACTTGGCGTTTTTATCTATGATTATAATGTTATGCTGTTCTCTGGAGAGCAGCGAGGCAATGTAACGGCCGACATCCCCTGCTCCAATAATGACTATGTTCATTTGCAATTACTCTTGATAAGGCAGCCTTCTCCATAATACAAGAAGGCTGCTAGGGCATTCGTCTATTTTATCTGGATGCCATTCACTTGAGCATCCCCTACTACAGGCGTAAAGGTAATTAGGATGGAGTTGTTCACCACATTCACCGTAAACGTCCTGTCATAAGCCTTTCCGGCTCCGGCTGTCTTCACCAGATCTAATTTGCTGATGACTTGTGAGCCGTTGATGGAGACATTGAATACCCGCTTGCCTTTTTTTGTAAAGGTAAATTCAGCAAATTTCAAGGTCACCTGGTGCGAGCCATTTGAAATGGGAATCTGATAGCTAAAAGACCCCGTCCTGGCTGTTTTGTACACAGGATTAGCAAAAGTTCTCGTCGTTGAAATTGTGTTGGAGGGCGAACCAAAACCATAGTCTTGCAGCCAAGAAATATTTTGGTAGCTTACATTATTTCCTCCGCTATTAATATAGGCCGTCGCAGGAAATTGCTGATTGGAGACATTCACAGATATGGAACTTTGAGCCTGATTGTTAGCCGTATCATAGGCGTACCATTAGTCCATTGCGTTGTGTCCTGGCTAAAATAGTATGGGTTTGTGGTATCTGTTGCAATCAGCTGAGAGTCTAGGTAGAGCTCCACTCTTTGCACGGCCACATCGTCCGTAGCATTTACCGTAATGCCGACGGTGCCTGATAACGTATCACCCTCCGAAGGCGATGAAATGCTCACTACAGGAGGATTCGTATCATTCACATTTCCCTGAAGGAATCCATAATCTACGAAAGCCGTGACACCTGAATTATCGCAAGATAGCGGCACCTGTGTGCAGCTGGCGTTTTGTTGATGAATCAGATCCACTAAATTAAAACTCGTAATCTGTGTGCTAGCACCCCTTAAATTATCCTGCACCTTTAAATAATAACGCATCGTAGAGCTAGAATTCGGTATCAAGTCCGTCATATCAAAGGCAAAAGTGGCACTTTGAGGATTTGTCCCTTTGGTGCCATTGAATTCATAGCCGCCGCCCTGGTTTTTCAAAGCAAAATTGGTCAAGGTGGAGGAAGGATTTGAGGCCGAGGTACTAGAAATCCCTGCCTGCACAGCTATCTGGTTTCTCACAGATTGTGACAGCGTAAATGTTGCTACCAAACTAGGTGAATAGTTCGGTTTTAATGGTACCACACTCATCACCATAGAACTCATGGCAGCTCCTGCAGCCACACGGCCGGAAGAGGGTCCATTCGGTACTCCTGATACTGCACGAAATGCATCATAGGCTATCCAAATAAATCCATTGTTTCCCCATGAGGTTCCCCAAGAATTGGCTATCAAAAATGCGCCTTTCTCTCCTGCGTCCACCTTGCCATTGCCGTTGACGTCAATCCAAACATTATCATCGTAACCCACAATGGTCAGATAATGACCTCCACTGTATCCATTCATCCAAGATACCGCTAGCTCTCCCACATGAGGACTGCTGGGATTAGAAGGATCCGCTTTCACATATGTGTACACCCAAGAATCTACATAAGTTGCAAACGTCAACACGTGACCATTCGTCAAGAGCTGTTTGATGGCTGTCAAATCCTGCGTCTGGCTCCCGCCTAGTCCAGATACCATCTGTGCTGGAGCTAAACGATTGGAAATGGCAGCGATCCAATCCTGTGAATTGGTATCCCAAGCTAAATAATTCGTGTCATAAGGAAAATTCATTATGCTGATGGCTCCATTCGCAGCGAGCATATTGAAAGCGTCGGTCGGCCAAAGTCCGCCATCCTGACCTCCATTCAACAAATTGTATGTCCACTTGGGCGACAACACCCCGGCTTGACTGGTCTTATTATTGGTCCCGTTTAATAATCCAATTTCATGTGAGGCTTGATAATAGGTCGATCCCCAAGCTACACAAGAGCCGATTTGCCCTTGGTCGCCTATGGGAGGAAAGGAGGGCAGCTGGCTATTGTCCACCGACGAAGGTAACGTCGTTCCTATTAAACTTTGTGCAATCTGACCGGTGGCATTGGCATCAAAGCCTTTGGTCGTGCTGATTTCTTCGTGATGGTGCTTCACGGCTTTAATCTTCGGCACAGGTTTCCCTGTTTTAGCGGCATGATCCTTAATTCTCGCCGCCCCGACTTTGCTATGCTTAATTTGAGATATCCAGGGACTATTGTCTTCTATATCTTTCAACTGTTCAGGACTGTATTCTTTGAATCCTCTTCCCGAAAGGGCGCTAGAGGCTGACAACTCCAAAGCAGTAAAAACCATCCAGCATGCAAAGCAAATACTCCACACCCACAACATGGGAATTTTTGCTATTCCGCTTAATATTTTTGGCTTGCTAAAATGCATATGCAACTCCATTTTTCAAGTTATTTATACTGTAATATTGCAAATTAGCAAATTTATTGAATATTTATTACTTATTTTTTATACTATAACCTATGACTTATATTCATACCCCTTATTACCCAGGAGAAACGATAGCGGCCATCGCCACCCCCCCAGGCGAAGGCGGCGTGGCCATCATCCGCATCGCCGGCGATCAAGCCCTGGAGGTCGGCGCAAAAGTCTTCACTGGGCCCATCCATACATATGCCTCGCACACGGTACACTACGGCCAAATCATAGACCTGAAAGCACAAGTCGTAGACGATGTCCTGCTGCTGGTAATGAAAGGCAAACGCTCATACTGCGGCGAAAATACCGTAGAGATTTTTTGCCACGGCGGCAGCCTGATCACGCGCCGAGTCCTAGAAACAGTCCTGCAAGCCGGAGCGCGGGCGGCGCGGCCAGGTGAATTCACGTTCAAAGCCTTCATGAATGGCAAGCTCGACCTGGCGCAGGCCGAAGCTGTGCAAGAGTTAATATGCGCAAAAAATGAACGCGCCCTCGATGCTGCCGAAAATCAACTCAAAGGCTCTTTATCCACCAAAATCCTGAACTTTCAAAAAAGGCTGACAGACTCCGCAGCCATCCTAGAAGCTTGGGTAGATTTTCCGGAAGAGGGCCTGGAATTTGCCAGCATAGAAGACATCTGCCAGCAGCTTGAAGCGGTCATCCACGACATGGAAAAACTCAAAGCAACCTTCCACGACGGCAAAATTTTACATGACGGCATCTCCATGTGCCTGATCGGCAGCCCGAACGTGGGCAAATCCTCCCTGATGAATGCTCTCCTGGACAAAGAACGCGCCATCGTTTCCCATATCCCCGGCACCACCCGCGATGTGCTCGAAGACCATATGCGCATCAATGGACTCAACTTCAAGCTGATGGATACTGCCGGCATACGCGCAGCCAACGATGTGATCGAGGTCGAAGGCATCCGCCGCTCGCAGCAAGCCATGGCCGAAGCCGACTTGATCCTCTTGGTGCTAGATGCTAGCCGGATACAGGAACCCCAGGACATAGACCTGATCCATCAAGTGCCTATGGATAAAACCGTCGCCGTATGGAATAAAATGGACTTGCCCCATGCCGAATTACCCCAGTTAAAATTCACACATATCGCTCACATCTCGGCAAAAAAACGCGAGGGCATCGAACAGCTGCATGCACAGATCGATCAGATCTTATGGAAAAAGGGCCCGCCATCTAAAGAAGAAATCGTGATCACCAATATCCGCCATTTCGAAGCCCTTTCCAGCGCCATCGAGGCAGCCAAGCGCCTCTCGCATGGACTTAAACAAGGGACTTCGCCGGAGTTTCTCACCATGGACATGCGGCAATGTCTGGGCGACCTTGGCAAAATCATCGGTTTGGATATCACCGAAGATATATTATCAGCGATTTTTTCTAAATTCTGCATCGGAAAATAGCAGACCGTATGAACAAAAAAGAAAAAATCCAGAAGATCATGTCTATTCTGGATACGCTGTATCCATATCCTGCCATTCCCCTTAAACACGAGGATGCCTATACCTTATTAATAGCCGTATTACTTTCTGCCCAATGCACTGATCAGAGAGTCAATCAAGTCACCCCTCATCTTTTTGCCAAGGCAGCTACACCAGAACAAATGGTACAGCTTCAGCCCAGCGAAATAGAAGACATCATACGTCCCTGCGGCCTGGCTCCGACCAAAGCCAAGGCTATCTGGAACCTGTCCAAAATCCTCATAGAAAAATATCGGGGAAAAGTGCCAAAAACCATGGCTTCCCTGGAAAAATTGCCGGGAGTAGGGCACAAGACAGCTTCTGTACTCATGATCCAAGCCTATGATCAGCCCGCTTTTCCAGTCGATACCCACATCCACCGCTGCGCTGCGCGCTGGAAACTCAGCGATGGATCTTCTGTCAAAAAAACCGAGCAGGACTTAAAAAAATGCTTTCCCAAGCAAGCCTGGAAAAAACTGCACCTTCAAATCATCTACTTTGCCCGCGAGCATTGCCCTGCGCGCAAACACAACGCCCAGCATTGCCCTATCTGCTCCTGGGCGTAACCTGTCCTGATGAGATTCTTTATGCAAGAGGTATTATAAATCCTGTTGCCTTCTCTTTCAATTTAGGGTACAACATTAGAATTTAATCTTTACAACTGCTAGGTGCATGTATGAATCTTAAATTTTTATGTTCTTGCGCTACACTTTGTCTGCTCTCCCTTGGAAACCTTCAAGGAGGCAACACCGACTGGCCTTTAGGTCCTCATGATAACGAGGGCACGCATTGCCAATCCAGCGAAAAACTGCTCTCCGCGGAAAATGCCGACAAGCTCAACTTCAAATGGTTTAAAGGGAGCTCCGCGGTGCTTGCCTCTCCCACCATCTATGGAAATAAAGTCTTCTACGGCGACTCCCAAGGCATGATCCATTGTGTCTACGCTGAAGATGGCGCCGAATCGTGGAGCACTAAGATCGGTACCAAAAATATCATGACCAGCCCTGCGATCATCGACGACACCCTCTTTACCACCTGCCCGGTGAATATCACACCCACATTGCCCACCACCAAAGAGATGTCCCATCTCCTGGCCGTCAAACGCAAATCCGGAAAAATGAACTGGAAAACCTACGCCGAAGGCGGCAACCTCATCCCTCAATTCGAGCACACTCCCATGCCGGCAGATGACCTCATCCTCCTAGGCTCCTCCTCACGCGAAGCCTTTGAATCTAAAAACAACTATACCTTTGAAGGCGCCGTCTATGCCTTTGACGCCGAATCCGGCTTTCTTAAATGGCGCTTCTTACTCACCGACAAAGTTTCCGGCGACGGCGCGGGTGCTGGCGTATGTTCTTCGGTAAGCACAGACCCCAAATTAGGCTACGCGTATGTGATTGCTGGGCACGCCTACGAAGAACCTGCTTCCGAACACTCCAGCGCTTTGATATGCCTGAACTACCGCACGGACAAAAGAGACGGCGAAAAAGTCTGGGCGTATCAATTCGACAATAAAGCTATATGGAGCGGAAAAAAAACACAGGGTAGTTTTTGGGGAATCAAAGGCATGCCTTTGATCTTCAAAGGGGGCAGCAAAAAATTGGTGGGAATCAGCGATAACCAATATACTTTTCATGCGCTGGATAGAGAAGATGGCGAGTGGATATGGTCCACTTCCCTCTTGCCTCAAGGAGATATTCCTTTTGTCCTAGGCCCTTCAGGGGCTGCCTATGATGAAGATGCCATCTATGCCGCGGCCAACTCTCTCAAAAGCAACAGCTTTTCCACACAGCATCTGCTGCAGCCGCTGACCAAAGAAAAAGAATCCGCCCTGCTCAATACCTTGACCCATCAAGTGAAATCCACAGTCACCGCCTTAAAACCTAAGTCGGGTGCCATTCTGTGGCAAAAAAGCTTCGATAGCGCCGTATTAGGCGTGCCTTCGGTTGCCAATCGACTGGTCTTCATAGGATTTTTCAACGGCTATTTTCGCATCTTGGATGCTAAAAGCGGTAACACCCTCTACGAGTTCCGCACCGGACCCGCTTCAGGCATCTATGGACAGGCTCAATATAATATGAATATTCCCCTGACATCCACACCGGTAATCTCTGAGGGGAGGGTCTTTGTCGCCGGCGGCTATGTCTTTCCCCAAGATCCCACAAAGATTGTGCCCGGCGGGTTATTCACTTTTGAAGCTCCTCCTAAGGAAATTAATTAAGCCAAGACTCCGATTCACCAACATAGGTAACACCTACGCTGGTGAGTCAAATTTCTCTTTTACCGCCTGAACAATTCTTAATTTGAAAAAATATTATTTTTTAAACTATAATAAATTAAAAAGGATAGTTTTTATTTGAAGTTAATATTCAACCAGGCAAACTATTATGACTACATGCACCATTGCTTTATTTGGCGAAGCTGAAAAAGGGGAATTCGAAAAGGGCTATTATTGCTATTCTCTACCCCAATTAGCCGACCTGCTGGGAAATCCCCCTCCCCATAGCTTAGGTCTTCACTTTGCCATCCAAGCCCTGCTTTTTAAGCGAAATATTATCTTTTTTAGGGTCAAAGAAGAGGGATATAGCCTCAGCGACTATCATTTTGGCGTGCAGGCCCTGCGCGAACAGCCGCAGCTCACCCACTTGGAAGGCATAGGCATTCCCGGCGTAGGCAATACGGAAATTCTGCATGCCTTAAAGCCCATTTGCCATAAATTCCATAGCATTGTCTTCATCACCGCCATGGATTTTTTTGATTATATGATGGAAATCTCGTGCGCCTGAAAGAAGGCAAAACATCCGGGAGCAGAGCATCTCCGCCCCCTGGACAATTAGAACCCAACATACTCTAGTTGCGCGCTTATTGTAACGCGATTGGAGTATGTTGGGTTTAGACTATGAAAACTTGGAAAAGTATTGCTCGACGCCTTCTTTGGTCGGTTTGAGCGATTTTTTGCCCTCCTGCCAGTTGGCCGGACAAACTTCTCCGTGCTTTTCGACAAAAATCAAAGCGTCCAGCATCCTTAACGCCTCATCTACTGAACGCCCCAAGGGCAGATCGTTGACGATTTGGTGATGTACAATCCCTTCTTTGTTGATCAAAAATAAACCGCGGTAGGCGATTCCTTCGTTGACGTTAAGTACGTCGTAATCTTTAGCAATGGTTTTATTTAGATCGGATATGATCGGATAGGTAATGCCTTTAATACCGCCTTTATCCTTAGGCATTTGCAACCATGCATAATGAGAATAGCAGCTATCTACCGAACAACCTAAAATTTGCGTATTGCGATTTTCAAATTCGGGCAGCTTTTCTTGAAAAGCATGCAGCTCGGTAGGGCAGACGAATGTGAAATCCAAGGGATAAAAAAACAGGATCACATATTTTCCGCGCATCTCGCTCATGCTCAGCTCTACAATCTCTTCGCCCACTACAGCTTTAGCTTTAAACAGCGGTGCGGGTTTACCGACTAAAACACCCATGTTCATCCTCTCCTTTGTATTTAATAAGAATTTCCAAAAATTTGTTTCGCCCTGGGCAGCCAGGTTTCCTCTCCGATCGTCGTGGCCGGCCCATGACCAGGATACACGCGAGTTTCCGCAGGAAGTTTTGCCAATTTGGCTAATGACCCCCACATCAGATCCGGACAGGCGGTGGGAAACGATAAATTGCCAATGGTATCCTTGAAAAGCGTGTCGCCGGAAAAGAGAATGTGCTCTTTAGGACAATAAAGGCATATGCCTCCGGGTGTATGACCAGGTGTCTCTATCACCTGAAAGTCGCACTTGCCGATCGTCACTTTTTCCCCTTCGCTCAAAACGCCATCCGCCTCCACACCCTGTATAGGAATCCAACAAGGCAAGAGATCCGCTCCGGGTTGCTTTAAATTGGGCGTATCGGCGGCATGAATATAGACCGGAATGGCGTAGTGCTGCTTAAACTTGGACACATCCGCGATGTGGTCCCAATGGGAATGGGTTAAGCAGATTTTTTGCGGAAGTAGCTGATGATCAGAGATATAGGAACAAATTGCGCTAAAGCTGCCGGGTGCAGGATCAATGATAGCCGTTTGCTTGGTCTGCTTACAAATGGCAAGATAGGCGTTGGTATCAAAGGGACCCGAAGGAAATACTTCAACATTCATCGCACTGGAGAGGGCTCGAACCTCTAACCGCCCGGTTCGTAGCCGGGTACTCTATCCTGTTGAGCTACCAGTGCATAGGATATATCAAATTCTGCGCCTTAAGACTAGAACGAGATTAATCATGCCTAATTTGGCTATTTTGTTTCAAGCTTAAAATGCAAATTTACGAAATTAGACCAAAATAAGCGGTTGAAAGACAGGTGACTATTCATCCTACGGGTTTGAATGGCGCGCTAAAATTGCGCGCTTAACGCGCAATTTTATGTTTTTGCTTCTTGTCAAAATCGTTAACTTCGTGCCTTTGCGATTCCGTGCCCTCTGCGTTGAAATAGATGACTAACCTTGACCTGAGGATAGATGATCATAACCTTCGTAAGTTGGCACTTCGATAAAATTAACGTTTTGCTCACTCCAATGCTTTACTTGACTATGTTTTGAATGTTGAACACCATCTTTCGTTGTCCAATAAGATGTCGGGAATTGACTAGTTTGTTCCCATTCCAGCCGAACTCTAACAT
>CAYMKI010000005.1:0-2671 GCA_964390695.1 uncultured bacterium | reverse complement strand
GTCGGATGCAAGTAATTTAGGATCTACTCCTTGATCGACTAAGTATTTTTTCAAAGGGTTTTGCTCTTTGCCAGCATTTGATATGACTCTTGGTATGCAAGTTAACAAACGAATAGGGAATGTAAAAGTATCTAAAATCAAAGCTCCCAAGATAGCAAAAATCTTCCCCACTGTATGCTCTACCTTAATTGCGTGATTGACGAGAGTTGGAAGAAAAAAATCTTTAGCAAAGTTTTGAAAATTGTTCGTTCGGATGGGCTTTAGGCTTGCAGGAAAGATGGTTTTGGCTGCAAAACCTCTAACGTGTGATTTAATGCTTGGAAACTCATTAGCTGTTAATTGCTTCTCCCAAACGGTGTTATTTTCTAAATTCGAAACTTTTATACTATATGACATTTCTTCCTCCATATATATATGGTTATTAGTTATAATATTAAATATTATATCATGTAATCCAATAAAATTCAAGAACCTTGACGCTATTCACCACTTCCTCTCGTTTGTTACGCAAACTCGGAGAGGTGATCAAGAGGAAAGAGAAGTTAAGTCATACACACAAAATCAAAAAAAAGATGACAAAATTTTTAAAATTTGATAAAATAAAAGCATAAAAATATAAACAATCCCCAATTAAGGAGACAATAAGTCCATGTCATCTGTCAACGTCGCTCGATGTCGTCAAATCAGACCTTTCTTCGCTTTTGTTCCATCCCTCTTTGCCTCTCTGCTCCTTAGCCCCCTCCTTAGCCTCCTAGGCTAATCATCTCTTTTTATACCTTATAAATTACATCCGTTATTTCAAGTCTTCAGCCACTTGCCACAGATTTAAATAACGCCAAATTTTACTTTTATTTTTTCGGAGAACATATGTCTCAAAATTCGTCCTCAGCAACTACTTGGGGTAGCCAAGCTGGTTACATTTGGTCCTTGATAGGATCGGCCGTGGGCTTCGCCAACATCTTGAGCTTCAGCGCTCAAGCTTATAAAAATGGCGGAGGAGCCTTTTTGATACCGTATTTCATCGCTATGCTAATTCTAGGCATTCCCTTGCTGATGCTGGAAGGAATCATTGGCTATCGATTTAAAGCCCCCTTAGTGACAGCTTATGGATCTACCTGGGGAAAGCTGGGTAAAACCCTAGGCTGGCTGGCTGTGATCGCCTGTCTATCCATTGGCGGTTTTTACATCGTATTGACAGGCTATTCCGTAGCCTATGTGTATTTTTCAGCCACCAATGCCATCCCGGAAGACACCAAGCATTTTTTTGTCCACACTTTCTTGAAAACCACCCCAAGTTTGTCCGAATTTGGCCAACTGTCTATCCCGCTGTTTATATCGACCCTCGGCGTGGCAACCTTGACATGGCTGGTGCTAGTGCGCAATGTCAAAGACGGCATCGAACGCATATGCTCTTTCTTTATGCCGTTGCTGGCGGTGATAGTGGCAGTATTTGCTGCCGTGGCCATCTTCGCCTTGCCAGGCGGAAGCCAGGGGTTGTTCTACTACCTGAATCCAGACTTTTCCAAATTGCTCGATCCCAGCTTGTGGAGAGATGTCTTCGGCCAATTATTTTTTAGCCTTTCCCTGGGATTAGGCATCATCGTAGGGTATTCCCGCCATACGGGCCAATCGATGAATATCGCCAAAGCCATGGCTTATGTTGCCTTGGGAGATTTTGCCATGTCTTTCGTCGCCGGCGCTGCCATCTTTGGCTGCTTAGCCCACATCGGCTACGTGCAAAATATCCCCTTTGACTCGATCCTGCGCTCCGACTCCACGTTCGAAATCGGATTTATCATCTTCCCGCAGATTATAAAATCCTTCGGACCTGCGCTGTCTCAGTTTGTAGGCGTAGGCTTCTTTTTCTGCATATTTATCGCCGGAATCACAGGCGTATTTTCTATCGTTGAAAGCATCGCAGGCAACCTGGAAGTGGAATTTCAGACCTCCCGTAAAAGAGCCGTCTCCGCAACAGTCATCACTCTAACCTTGTTAGCCACGCTGTTTTGCATGGGAAATGCATCGCACCTGATCGATGCTTTGGCTCCCATGGTGATCGGAACCAATATGCTGATAGGCGGCTTAGCTTTAGTCATAGCCTTCCAGTTCTGTAACCGTGAAATCAAAAACGATGCTATTTGGTCTAGCAATACCCGAAGCAGCTTATTCCGCATAAGCTTAAGATATATAGCTCCGGTGTTGCTAGGATTGATATTGATCGGCAACCTCTCCCAAGAATTTCAAGGATATGATCTAAGCAAAGTCATCCGCTGGATCTGGTTTGCTTTAGCTCTTTCTGCTGCATGGGGTCTATCGCGCGAAAAAAAAGTCGCTTTAAATCCTGCGACCAGTTGTGCTTCTTAACTCATCTTACGCAATTAAGGGATAGATGAGTTAATGAGAGGTTTTGATTGTAGCAGCCTGACAGGCTGCTCTATACTTTGTACGTTTTTTTAGATGGTAAATAATTTGTTTTTAATTAAGAGCAGGGTCGATAAGATACAGGCTTGAAAAGCCCTAAGGTTACAGGCTTACCATTACCCATTTTATTAGAAAATTAATTATAAGATATCCTTATTGCTTCAAGTTCAACGCAGAGGGCACGGAGACGCGGAGTTAAGAAGCAACAACTTAAAATTGCGCGCGAAGCGCACAATTTTAGCGCTGTCAT
>CAYMKI010000004.1:38942-58238 GCA_964390695.1 uncultured bacterium | reverse complement strand
CTTTAAACCAGTCGGCATTATTGACGATCTTAGCTGGATTGCGTTCGGCATTAAAATCCAGGAAGGAAGCAAGATTTTTTTGAATCCCTCTGATGTTATCTTGAATAGTGCTTTCGTCTAAAAGCTGTCGTTCAGAGGCTTTGCCGGAAGGATCTCCTATCATCCCGGTGGCTCCCCCCATGAGGGCTACAGGTGTATGTCCAAAACGCTGAAACCAGGCTAATCCCATGATGGGCACCAAATTTCCAAGGTGCAGGCTATCACTAGTGGGGTCGAAACCACAATATACCATCATGTGCTTTTGGGTCAAAGCTGCCAGCTCCGGACTCGAGACTGTCTCGATAAACCCTCTTTCAACCAAAGTGTCAATTACATTTTTCATGATTACCTATTCGTGGGGATTTGGGGTGCTTTGAATTTTTTGTTTCAAGAGGTCATTGACAACTTGAGGAGAAGCGGCTCCTTTGGTGAGTTTCATGATTTGGCCAACTAGGAAGGCAAAGGCTTTATCCCGCCCTTTTTGATAGTCCTGAACAGACTGCGGATGCGTCGCCAAAACTTGGTCTACCAAGGCATTCAACGTGGCTTGATCATGTACGGGCGTGTAGTCGGGGTTTTCAGAAACAATTTGCTCAGGGTTTTTACCTGGATGAGCGACCATATCATCGGCTACTGCTTTGGCGATGCGTCCGGTGATTTTGCCGCTGTCAATCAGGTTGATCAGCGCACCTACATGGGAGGCTGGAATACCTGAAGTCATTAACGATTTGCCGCTGTCTTTGTATCTACCGGGGAATTCCACTACGATCCAGTTGCACAGATTGCGGGCGTTTTTGCAGGATTTAAGAGCTTCTTCAAAATAATCTGCCATTTGCTTATCGCTGGTCAAGAAGAATGCTGTATCGGGAGATAAAGCAAGCGTATCGATATAGCGTCTTAAGCGCTGAAGCGGAAGTTCAGGCAAGGTGGCTTTGATCTCTTCAATGTAGCTATCGGTAAGGACAATAGGCACTAAATCCGGCTCCGGAAAATATCGATAATCATCAGCCTGTTCCTTTCTTCGCATTAGAACGGTTTCCTTTTTTTCAGGATCCCAACGGTAGGTGGATTGGTGGATGACTTCTTTGTGCGGTTTGTCCGGATGAGCTAGGTATTCGCGAATTTGTCGTTTGATCTCAGCTTCGAGGGCCATTTCCATGTTGCTGAAAGAGTTCATATTCTTGATTTCAATCTTATTGCGCAGTCCTTGTTCTCCTGTGAGCCTTACAGAGATGTTGGCATCCATGCGCAAGGACCCTTCTTCCATATTGCAGTCGCTCACATCGAGATATTGCAGGATCTGCTTTATCGCCATGGCATAAGCTACAGCTTCTTTAGGGCTATGGATGCAAGGTTCAGAGACAATTTCAACCAAAGGCACTCCGGCGCGGTTGTAGTCGACTCCGGCGAACGTGTTAAAGTGCTTGAGCATACCCGCATCGTCTTCCAAGTGCACGCGGTTGATATGGAAGGTTTTTTCTTCCCCTTGGACTTCGGCGATGACCGATCCGCCGATGACTATAGGTTGGTCATATTGTGTAATTTGAAAGTTGCGGGGACTGTCGGGATAGAAGTAGGATTTGCGGTCGAATTTGCTGAATTTGGCGACCTTAGCACCTAGCGCGCAGCCTAATTGTACGGCCTTTTTTACGGCTTCTTTATTAAGGACAGGCAGAGCTCCGGGCATGCCGGTGCAAACTTCGGTGATATTGGTGTTGGGTTCGTCTCCGAATCGGTTAGGGGCTGAGCTGAATAGCTTGGATTTGGTGTTTAGTTCAGCGTGAATTTCTAAGCCGATGACGGCTTCCCAGGCAGAAGGCTGTTTCATAGTTACTTCACTCCATCGGGTATAGCGTTATGATAATGGGTAGCCTTTTGAAAGGCGTGGGCAGTTTGGATGACAAACTTGTCATGTTTTTGCGGTCCTATCAGCTGCAGTCCTAGTGGTTTTCCTGTGGTCGTAAAGCCGTTTGGTATGCTGATGCCAGGCAGGCCGGCTAAGTTGATAGATAGCGTGTAGATATCAGCCAGATACATCTGCAGGGGATCGGTAATAGAGCCTATTTCAAAAGCTGGAAAGGGAGAAACCGGCATAGCGATCACATTGCAGCTTTGAAAAGCCTGCTTGTATTGCTGGATCATCAGCGTGCGGATTTTCTGCGCTTTTTTGTAATATGCATCTTGATAGCCGGATGAAAGAACGAAAGTTCCCAGCAGAATGCGGCGTTTTACCTCTGCTCCGAAGCCCTCTTCTTTAGAAAAATCATAGACTTCCTCTAAAGTTTTGGCTCGGGGTGATCGGTGGCCGTAACGGATGCCGTCGAAGCGTGCCAGATTGGTGGAGGCTTCGGCGGTCGCTAAAATATAGTATACGGCTATGGAATATTTCAGCGTGCTTAAATCTACCTCAACGAGTTGGGCTCCCATTTGTTTATAAACTTCCAGGGATTCTTCGAAAAAGCGTCGTGTTTCGGGTTCTAAACCCTCCAAAAATTTCCAGGGAACGCCAATGCGTAGGTTGTGGACCGAGTTTTGGCAGGCTGATACATAATCTTCGGCTGGCATGTCAAGGCTAGTAGAATCTTTTGGGCAGTGTTTACCGATGACTTCCATAGCTAGTCCAATATCTTCGACGTTGGTGGCAAAGGGGCCGATCTGATCGAGAGAAGATCCGAATGCCACTAGCCCATAGCGAGATACTCTTCCATAGGTAGGTTTGAATCCAGCTATGCCGCAAAATGCTGCAGGTTGGCGGATCGAGCCGCCTGTATCACTTCCCAGGGAAAGCGGACAAAGTCTAGCGGCGACAGCAGCAGCAGATCCTCCAGAGGAGCCGCCTGGTGTGCAGTTGAGATTCCAGGGATTATGCGTTTTGAGCAGGGCTGAATTTTCGGTAGAGGAACCCATGGCGAATTCGTCTAAGTTGGTTTTGCCGATAATGATGGCATCTTCCGCTTCAAGGTGTTGTACCACGGTGGAATCGAAGGGAGCTTTGAAATTCGTTAAAAATTTGGAAGCGCAGGTTGAGATTTCGCCTTTGACATGGATGTTGTCTTTGATGGCTATGGGTACGCCTGCCAGCTTTCCTAGAGGCTGTCCTAACGATTTTTTTTGGTCGATTTTTTGAGCATGAGTCAGGGCGCGATCTTTGTATACGGACAGAAAAGCTCCGATTTGCGGGTCGTATTTTTCGATTCTGTGCAAAAAATGCTGGACGACGGATTTGGCAGAAACTTCTCCTTGGCGGACTTTGTTGGCAATTTCTCTAGCCGATAATCTATGCATGTTTAACCTTATGCTTCTTTATTGTTGTTTAATGACTGGAGGTACGCGTATCATTCCACCGATATGTGAAGGAGCGTTTGCAAGAAAGACTTCGCGCGGCATAACATCTCCTACGATGTCATCGCGCATGACATTCGCCATATCCTCTAAGACATGGTTGCACGGAGGAACATGTGTGGTGTCGATTTCATCGAGCTGTTCGACGTAATGCAGAATTTTTTTAAGATCTTCGAGCAGCTTGTCTTGTTCGTTTTCAGAACAGTCAATGCGGCTGAGCTGCGTCAACGTTTTGATGGTTTTTTTATCCAAATTAGCCATGGCTTTTCCTTTTGAAATTTTATGAGTGAATTATAGGTGATTTCGAGATTTTTTGTCACTTGGCAAATAGGGACCTTGGCAATTAACGATAACTAAGGTTCATCACGTAAATGAGTACAAGACAGAAAGAAATGGCTAAAAGATCGATATCTATAATATTGCATCAAATTCAACTGATTATATTTATAAACTAACTGTCAAACTGTTGATATACAAGCATGTTCGTTACATGTTGGATAAACATTACCTATTTTATGTTAGTGTTAATTGATTTTATTGTATAATAAAGTATATGTGTTTTTTTTAATTTACTATTGAATAAGGCGGTGATTATGAATATCAACAATGGTAAATTCAACTTTGATGATACTAAATTACCCATGGGTCAGGAGGCGACGGACACATTTTCCGAAAAAGAACCCAGTTCCCTTGAGGTTAAGCCTCATTCAATGGGTAGTGGGGAAAGAAAGTCTATTGATGACAACATTACTCCTCGTTTGAAACAATTGGTCGCTGTAGCTGAAAAACTACAACCCTACGGTCAAGTCAAAAATAAAGTTATAACCTTAAAATCCATAGACGACTCCGTGCAAATTCTTCGTAAAGCTTTAAGCTTGGATGAAGATATTCGCGATCGGCTTTTCGAAATTGCCTCGCAGACATTCCATACTCCTCAGCAACAGTGCCGACAGCTGCAAGATATGCAGCTGTATTTAACCCTCTTAAATAGTCATGTATCTGCTAACGATAGTTCATGTACCGCAGATGAGAAAAAAGAACTGAAAAATTTTGTGGAAGGGGTGAGAAACACCTTGGATCAATTCAAGCAAGTGGTTGTGCCTGAATGGACTACGCATTTTGACGCATTAGAAAATGTCATAAAAAATGAATTGCCCACTTCAAAGCATCATGTTCAAATCAATACGTTACTCGATGAATATAAAGGAGATGTAATCGATAACAGGACGTTTGCGCATGTGCTATTAGAGAGTTTGATTAAAGGTTCGTCGGCTTTAGAAGGCAATAATCAAGCTAGTATGTTGTCATTTCTGAAAAATTTTCTAGAGAAGCACAAATCCCAGTACCAGAATATGGATGGATTTCTGGAACTACTGCATATGATTAAGGATGCCGATGCATTTATGGCTATACAAAAAGACCAGCGATTTTATACTTTTCATGATTACAAAAGTAATTTTTTATCCATTTTGGAGAATTTCCATCAAGCGTTAAGGACAAAAGTGCAATCTCTAAAGAACGGGGAGAAAACACTAGTGCCCATAGGTTGGTGTCACAAAATTGGCGGTCATGCCATGGAGATGGGAATAGAACGGCTGGAAAATGGGACCTTAAGGCTAGTCATTTACAATCTTGGGGCTGGAATAGAAACTTATCATTCCAAAATCAAAGAGCATGCGGACACATTGTATCAGCCTTTCCTTGACATTATCAATATTGATGAGCAAAAGCTCTTAGATAAAGACTTTACACAGGCGTTGCTTGAAATTCAACAAGTCTGTGTACATCCGTTGTCTGGAAAAGACACCGATTATGGTGCCCGCGATATTTATGGGTTGATCATCAAGGGTTTAGGAGGAACTGTGGTCTCTACGCGTGGAGAGAGAAAGGATTTTATGCCTCCTCAGTTTAGCGGCGTATGCACTTGGGCATCATTAGTCGCAGTCATGCATACCCACCTTGCACTTAAAGATTATCATAAATTACTCAGTGATATCGCTATAGAGTGTCTATGTGTTTTTTTTAATACACCCATAAGTGTGAAGGCTCAAGCCGAGATAAAACATGAACTTATGATTTCTAAAATTGTAGGTTCAACAGATAGTGAAAAAAAACAACAAGAAATTCTAAATCGAACAGCTCAGTTATCGACTCAAATGCTGACACATGCTCTATCAGAGTGTGCAAGAATTGCACTGGAAGCTTACCACCAAGGCGGGATATCACAGGATCGATTGCAAGAAATCCATGCCACCTTAAGGGCTGTTAAAGATTATGTGGTCTCGGTTACAAGGCAGCAGGATCATAAAGAACAAACTGAAGAAGTCTTGACTATTGCGCATTATGAAGCCCTGGCGCCTCAACAGATAACAGTGCGAGGAAAGCTGTCAAATGCAACTGCTGAAGCAGAATTGCAAAGCCCATCCAAAGACACCGTTGTTCGAGGGGTGACTTTTGAATGGTTGGAAAATGCAGCCTTGATGGATAAGGGTTTGTCCGATCTTGTTCAGCATATGAGCCGTTTGGCTGCGATAGACAAGAATAGCACCGAGCGTATACGTATTTTGGAGACATTCTTCCGCCTACAGGGTAAAGAAGGACATGAGAAAATATGGGATTTGATCCCTGAAGACCAGATAGCTGCTGTAATGGTGAAGTTAGCAGATCTTGCCGAATATCTATTGGATGCTTTTCGGTTGTTGCCGAGTAACAGCCGAGAGTATGAGATTTATGCAAGATATATGCATGCTGTCAGCCATAGGCTGGCAGTCAGAAGTCCTGAATTAAAAGCATTATTTGCAGATAAACCCAATCAACCCCCTCATGATACCTCAAAAACAGACCTTGATGTTCTTAGAAAACAAAACGATGAGTCCTTGCTTTATTCAATAGACGTGAAAGATGAAGCCTTGTGGGATAAAAATGACAGAGCTCTATTAAAAAAACTGCAGTTAATGAAAATAGGCCCGACTGGAGATCATATATCTATATTATACTCCAATACGAGTGTAATACCCTCATGCAAACTCAATTATAAATTGCCTTGGGGATCAACCTCTCGAGAATTACAGTTTATAGATGCCTTTTTGGCAAAAACTCCGGATCTAAAAGATAAATTAAAGCCTTTGCTGCCAAATGTGGATACAACAAGCCATTATAGTGACGTGGATTATCTCGATACAGAACGTGACTGGCAAGTTGCCTTTGCCTTAGCAGACTTGCACGGCAAAGTTTTACCTTCGGCTTTTTGCGCATGGAGGCGTATCAATCTAATAAAAAACCTAAGCTTTTATAGGGAAATTCCGGAGTTGCGGGCTTCATGGAATATTCACCTACAAAAAAACCAAGAGGGGTATTACAAAGATCAATTGAGCATTTGTTTGCTTGGGAAGTATGACAAACACAACAACAAATTTCGGGATTTTTCCTCAGAGGAAGCTTTCAAAGCTTTCAAAGAGTGCATGACAGTGGAAATGGAGTGGTTGGAAATACAAGAACAAAACGTGATGTTAAAGCCTTTAGAGGATTGGCAAAGAGAGTTGAAGCTGATTGTTTCGTACCATGGGAATGAAGGGCAATTTGGACAAGAACAGCAGGTGATTAATGCTGTATCCTATTTTTCCACTCATCTGGACAAGCTGGTGGATCACGAATGGCGGATGCTTTGCCGTTATTTACTGTTTAATGCCTTATCCTTAGAAATCGTTTTAGATACGAATCCACATTTTTACAAAGTGTTGCAGCAATTTGTATCGCAAGGGTGGAAGCATTTTATAGAGCGCGACGATGTTCCTGCAGCGGTTTTCTTTATAGAACTAGCCAGAAATTTTGAATCTTTGAATGATAAAATTAAAATTTTTGACGATGTAAGAAATAAATGCTCCGAATTATTACTGCGGACTATAGATGGAAGCGATGAAAGCTATTTGATTTATCAGCAGATAGCGGCCAGCTATGAAACTCATCCCCCTGTTGAATTTGGTAGTGGCGACGCTGTTTTGCTTCTCAGAAGTCTTTATCATATAAAAAACCACAAGCTTACAAAGTACAAAACAACCGAAAATCTCAAAGACCAGATAGAGCGCGTGCAGTGGAGATGGACTAAGGCACTTGAAGATATGTTGAAAGGACCTGCGGGATCCGCCATCTGCCATGACTTCTTTGCCACGGTATATCCTATGGTGCTGAAGCAGTCTTGGGATTGCATATCGCACTACCCCTTGTGCGTAAGCCAAGATGGCCAGTTTGCTATCCATGTAAAAAATGTATCAGTTTCCGTTCATAATGTTTTACTGCAAGTTAATTTTGCAGACACCATACCAGGATTTAAAAGAGTGTTTGCGCAAGAAAATTATAACTACAAAATCGTTGAGGGAAATGTATGGGAATTCAACGACGAGCATGAACGATTACATAGGATAGATGTGCAAAATAAAATTATTTTACAGAAACAGGATAATGGGCAGTGGTACCAACATATCGATGAGGGAATATTGAACATTCCCTCTCAAGATCTACGTAACCTATTAAAAAATTCCATTCTGTGGGTGCCCTCTGAAAATACTGAAAATCCTGAAATTTTGGTCAAAGATTCCCGCGGGCAAACGACACATAGGTTTTGCTCTGTCAATGTCAAATTAACGGATAAAATGGAGAACTTTTTTAGACAAAAAAACAAACCGATACCCCGAAAAATAGAGGTTCGTGAATGCCAGAAGTTGGATGTCCCTGATGCGCCCTGGCACCTTGTCACCGTTAATCGTGAAAAGAATCCCCACTTGTCCACTTTATTTGGAGAGGGGATGCTTTGGCAAGATTTAGAAGGAAAATTACGAGAGCTCGAACTTGTTTCTAGGGGGTTATCATTTGAGATGAAATTAGAAGGGGGGGGGTGGCAAGCACATAGCCGTGAGTATCCAGGATTCTATGTTGCACCCCTTCAACGCTTTTTTGGTATGAAACCGGTGAAAGGGGCTATCTTGCTGGAAAGTAAAGAAGGAAAGCGGAAATTGGTAGTGCCTATAGGTAAAATCGTAAGCGCCCGTAGTGGTAGCTTGGAAAGGAATTTCAATTTGTTCTCTTTGGACAAGGATAAAAAGATACAAAACCTAGCTTACGATTTGGACAAACTAGGCAGGCCAATAGCCGTTCAGAAGATGCAGCAACTTTATCTGGCAGCCTTGTTCTTGGCACAAAAACAATACGACCAAGCCCAAGCTTTGATTCGAGCCTCTCATTCACTCGTGCTTCCTTATACTAAAGAGGAAGAAAATCTATTGTATGAAATCGTCTTGCTGGTATCAGAAATGCATGACCGCTCTCCCCATGCCGGTGCGGTAGCCTGTACAGCGCTTGCTTTGCTTTCGGATCCCCAAAAGCTGGATCTCGATAATGATATACAAAAATTAGAGCGTCTTAAACAAACCCTGAGGGGTCTAGGTGAAGCGTATATAAGCTATAAAAACCAAGAGGGGGTTGTCCCTCACCTAAAGTTGCAGGTCGAAGAAGAGAAAAAAGCTGCTAGCTATCTATGCCAAGCTATCTTGCATTTGATGAGTGCCGAGCAAAAGATGCAGAAAAAACTGATGGGTAGAGAGTTGGGATATAATACAGAGCTAATGAATGTTTTTATGCAGATTTCTGACCTTGCTGCTGATGAAGTAAAGAGCAAAATTATCATTCCACATGGTTTAAAGCTAGACGCTGTAAAATCTTCCAATGAAATATTTGTTTCACGTGAAATGCTGCGAGAATTAGGTACGATGATTTGCCAAAGTGGAGAAGTTAAAGCCAATTTAAATGACTATAAAATGCTCACCAGGCTGCATAAGTCTCATTTATACAGTGCATTTTACGACATGTATGCACGAGCCTATGCTGAGAATTCCTTCATGGATGTGTTTTTTTCCGCTGCATTTTTAGAGGCTAAGGGCTTGGAGAAGGAGCTTTTGACAGTATTGCGCAGTACTGCCTATTGTCGACTGCATCCGGAGAACGCTACATATATCTTTCCCCCAGAACCGGAAGAGTTGCTCGTCATGATTATCGAAAATAAAGTGGATGTTTTTACTAGGGTGTTGAAAGCCGCTAGAGAGATCGAAAAAAAAATGGCAGCGGGAGCTTCGAAAGAAAAAGTAGCTCCAGAAATAAAAGGAAAGGTCAGTGCCTATGCGCGTTCCCAGGAAGCTCAAATAATATCTTTGCGGCAAGAGAGAATGCCATCAGACAGGTCAAAGAAACTTCCTGAGCGTCCCGATCTATTAAAAAAAAAGCAGCTAGCTCATTTCAAACCCATACCCAACGGAGGACTTAGACTAGAAGCTAAAGAAGTAGCCGAGCTCAATAAGGCTATTGCAGGCCCTGGTGCTTCAAAGAATATGGCTTATGACGCCCTGCAGCGAGTGCAGCATATAGAGAAATATTGGAGCCAAGCTGAACTTTCTGTGCCTTGGCATCGCATCAGCACAGATCAACCCATACTTACTACAAAGACACTATTGATGGTGGAGTATGCCCAGATGGGCAAAGAAGTGGACCGACTCGAGTTGGAGATGCTCGACTTTGCAAACGATCTATCCGATGATGATAAAAGTATTTTGCTTTACGAAGTGGAAAAAATGGGACACTTGCGCCAACCCGTTAATATAAGAGATATTCTTATTTTTACAGCTCGGGCATCCCACTTCAGCCTGTCGGGAAAAAATCCGAGGTTGGCAAAGCGGGAAAAGCAGCTATTGGATATGAGCCTCCGTTATCTTCAAGCCAAAGCTCAGCAGCAGCAGTTAAGTCGGGCTATTAATGCCTATAAAGAGCTAGAAGAAATAGATCCCAACGACAATGATGCCTACAGCCGCTGTTCGGAAAAGTGCTGGCAAGAGCTGAACAGAAGACCGCCTTACAAAGCCCATGAACATCCTGAATTGCTTGTCTTTGAAGTCATGGAAGAAGTGGGTTTACATGACTGGCAAGTCAAAGATCTTATAAGAATGCTGGAGCCTGCTCCCGGAGAAAACAGCAACATTATCGTTGAGAAGGTAATGGGCTCTGGTAAAACAAAAGTATATCTACCTATCATTGCTTTATCTAAAGCCGATGGGGAGCATCTGTCGCTGATTGTGGTACACTCTTCGCAGTATGCCAGTGTAGCGCAAGCCATGCAGATCAAATCCGGACAAAACTTTGCCCAAGTCGCACATGCTCTGAATTTCTCCAGGGAAAGCGACACCTCGTTAGATGCTTTGACGAGGATTCGCGATGAGTGCTTGCGGGTCATCAAACAACGCCACTTTATTGTTGCTACCGATAAAAGCCTGCATAGCCTTTCGTTAGCCTTTTCAGAACTTTGGGACAGTTACCTGACTTTGGACAACGATGCACCCATACTTGCCTCACGCATAGAGATGATGCGCGAAATTTTAAATTTGTTAAAAACCAAAGGCAAAGCCACCCTCGATGAAGCCGATCTGCTCCTCAATTGCCGCTTTGAGGTGGTGTACTCAATGGGATTGCCGGAACCTATAAATCCACTGCATGCGAACATCGTCGCAGATCTTTATAGAGCCATCGACAACCATCTGAAACAGCTTAAACCCTTTACCAAGCTTGAATATGAGGCTATGAAACCTCAGATGATGGAGGTTTTTGTCGAAGAGGTGATCGCACAGCAAATGCCTCACCTTGATCAAACTAGGGTGCTGGATTATTTAAAAGAGGGCCAGAAAGGCATAGAATATGTGGCTAAGCTTCGAGAGGATGAGAAAGATGTGTTAGCGATAGCCTATTACGAATTTAAAGAGCTGTTGCCGATAGTCTTAGAACGACGCTGTGGAGAACATTACGGCTACAGTAACGATCCTCAGAAAATTTTACCAGTACCCTATGTCGCCAGCGGTGTCCCCAGCCCCACGGCTGAATTCAGTTTTCCTTATGCCTTGCTAGGTTATACTGTGCAGACACTTAAAACTGATGGGATAAATGCCTTGCTGTTAAAACGCCTCGTTCAAGATATGCAAAAACAAGCTATGAGCGAATTGCGGGTGGATTCAAGCCGGCAGCTTCAAGATACCCAAGGCTATAAAGCCTTTTTAGATCTATGTGGAATAGGCACATCCTACTCTATCAACATTCCATTTCTCAGGGCTAATGATAACGATATAGCTAAACTGGAAGAATTATATAAAGCACATCCACCGGATATCTATAGCTTTGCTAAAAAATATATATTTCCTGCGGTAAGGATGCATACGCGCAAATTGACCAGTACGCCCTATGCCTTGTTCCAATTATTCAAAGAAACCCAAGGCTTCACGGGTACTCCTTGGAATTATCACACATTTCCACAAGGGATTGAGACTTTGCGTGATATTAACTCCGCTGGAAAAACCGAAGGTATTATGTGGAAGAATAGCCAGACAGTGCATGATGTTTCCGCCGCAGACTTTAAATCTACCGTCAGCGCCATCGCACAGATCCAGGCGAAAGACAAGTATCATGCTTTTATAGATGTTGGAGCCATTTTCAATGGCATCGACAACGAAACGGTAGCGAAAGCTCTATTGGCCACATTACCACCCTCTATTAAGGGAATACTTTTCTTCAAAGATAATGCGGTCTGTATTTTAGAAAAGGGTAAGAATGAGCCCATTCGCTATGAGGGGCAAGATACTAAAAATCTCTATATTTTCTATGATCAATGGCACACTACGGGAACAGATTTCCCGATAGCAGGCAAATCACTGCTTTCGATAGGTAAAAACACCAAAATGCGCGATTTGGAACAAGGTTATATGCGAGATAGAAAGGCTGCACAGGGCAAACGTGTCGAATTCATATTGTCGAAAGAGTGCCATGATTTCATTGTGAAAGAGCTCAATCAGCCTTCGGGACATAAGGTATCTACAGCCGATATCCTACGAGTGGTCGAAATCAACCAAGAACGTGAGCTCAATGATCAGCTCGTGATGGCGGCTTTGGGAAAATTGAAAGAGGTGGTGCATCAGCATGTACTGGCTGTGCAGCTGAATCCAGCAGTTTCACCCGCTGTGATTAAACAAAAAGCGCATAGGATTCAAAAACTCATAGGAGATGCCAATAGAGATGCTCCTTACGAAGACTTGGGATGTTCAAGAAAAGATGAAACCACGTCTCAAACCCAGCCTGCATCAGTAAAAGAGCGTTTCTTTAAAGCTGTCATCGAACAGGCTATCGAAAAAATGAAAGAGTTTATGGCCGATGAAATTTTATGTCCTAAAGGTCTGACACCCGAGGCCTTGAGAAAGGAATTGTGGGCATGTATTGAAAATGCTGTTTTGCCGGATCAAATTTCCTCTACATCGGCTCAAGCTCCCAATCAATTGGTTGAGCAGCAGAGCTTGCAACAATCCCAGCAGGAACGTATGGCATTGGTCAATAAGGAGTTATTAAGCGATCAAGAGATAAAAAACATATGGGGGCCTATTCGCTGGGACTTTCACTCCACATTAAAGACCTATCAGCGTTCTTTTTACCATATCATGACCGTAGCAGAATTAGGCAAACAGATAAGTGAATTCCCTAGAGTGGCAAGTTTTGATGGGCCAAATGCAAAAATGAACGCGCCTTTTTTATCTGTATCCGATGTGCTTGGCAGCAAAGAAGGGTTGCGAGAATTTGCGGATGTCTTTGATATTGAAGCCAGCTATAATTTTTTACCTATAGTGGGCTATGCCTCCAAGGATACACAGAAAGAGCTATCTAACGAGGCTTTTATCCATACTACACCGTTCAAGCATGGGCAGCTCGAGGTGAAAAATGTGCTCATATGTAAAGACTTAAAGACTGGAGAAGTGCAAGTACGGCTTCTTTCGCAAGGTGATGCGGCCTTCTTCTTCAACTATTTATCTCATATCACTCCTGAAGAATTCGCGGCACGCGAGGTTGAAGCCACTTTATATAATATGACACTAAAAACCCTTCAAAGCAATAATGAGGATATTGTTAGTGGGAAAAAAGAGGTTGTGGATGATACTGTACTAAGAAAACTCGTGCAGGCTAAATTTTTTAACGGCGAGAGCATCTACTCCAAAAATGAAAGCCTGCTTCTCTCTGCCTGGATTAGGGAAAAAGGACCGCATCGCATGAAGAGGCTCTTCTTGGAGCATATCTTACCCTACAAAGCAGAGGAAAAACAAAAGGAATACAGCGAAAGCATTCTGTCAAATATCTTTGCCCAATACACACAGAGTTGAGCATCTTAATGCATTTCAACAAATTGAAATCGCTCTGCATCGAACAACCCCTTGTCGCTTAGTTTGAGTGAGGGGATGACGAGTAAAGCCATAAACGACAGCGTCATGAACGGATCTTCAAGCGGACTTCCAAGAGCCTTTGCCAGAGCTTTAATCTGAGTGTATTCTTTAGCGGTTTCTTCAGCGGTTTTATTGCTCATCAAGCCAGCAACAGGCAAAGCCATGAAGTTCACTTGATCATGTTTGACTACAGACAACCCTCCTTTGGCGTTGACAATGGCATTGATGGCTAAGGTGAGGGATTCATCGTCAGTACCCGCAGCTATGATATTATGCGAATCATGGGCAACACTGGAGGCTATGCTGCCATGTTTTATTCCCAGTCCCTGGATGAAAGCTATTGCCGGAGGGGCGTCAAAGTAACGGTTTATCACCACTAGCTTTAAAATATCTCGGCTGGCGTCTGGCAGTTTTGTGGAGTGCTCTTTGTCAAGGGTGATTTCGATATTTTGGGTGATAAGTTCATTGGGAACAATTTTAATCACGCGTATATTTTTGGAGTGGTGGCTATAGTGTAGTTGCTCAGGTGTCACAAAAGAACAGTGAAAGTTGTTGATGGTTTCGATGGGTACTTTAGGCAAAAGACAGCGTCCTTGTTCCGCAACTTTGACCCCTTGAAGGTAGGTTGCGAGGGTGTTAAAATCCTTTAAATTGTCTATGATAATAAAATCGGCCTTGCTACCCGGCGACAGAGTGCCTATTTCTAATCCATAATGCGCGATGGGATTTATGCAGGCTATACGCAAAACATCGAACAAGCCAAATCCATCTTTGACTGCTCTTTTGACGAGTCTATTGATATGACCTTCTAACAAATCGTTAGGGTGGATATCATCGCTGCAAAACATCAGGCGATCCGGATGGGAGTGAATTAAGGGTTTAAGGGCCTCATAATTTTTAGCTGCCGATCCTTCACGGATGAGAATTTTCATGCCCAGATTAATTTTCTCAAGGGCTTCATCTAAACGGCTGCATTCGTGATCGGTGCTAATACCCTGTTGTATGTACTGTTCTAGAGCTTTTCCACTCAGGCCCGGTGCATGTCCATCGATGCGTTTATGAAACCTCTTGGCGGCGTCAATCTTCTCTAAGACATCTTGATTGCCATGGATTACCCCGGGGTAATTCATCATTTCAGACAAATATTTCAAGTTGTCGGATCGGAACAAATCTACAATGTCGTCGGTAGAGATGGATCCTCCTGCCGTTTCATAAGAGGTAGCTGGTACACACGATGGGGCGCCAAAAAAGATGGGAAATGGAGTTTGTTTGTTGTTTTTGATCATATAGCGTACGCCGCGGATTCCCAGCACGTTAGCGATTTCATGCGGATCGGATACGGTAGCGACTGTGCCGTGCATCACAGCGAGCATGGCAAATTCAGAGGGTACAAGCATGGAGCTTTCGATGTGCACATGAGCGTCGATGAAGCCCGGCATAATGTAGGAGCTTCCAGGGTGTTCAATGCCTAGGACATTAATTTCATGAATAGTCCCTTCCAATACTTTGATATGGGCATGCACTATTTTCTTTTGACGAAGATCTACAACATTTCCGGTAAGTATAAATTCGTTCATGCTTATCCTCCTAGCCAAATTTCAGGTATTCGATCTTAAGAGGTAATTGGATATATCCAAACTCCTTTACGAGTTTTGCAATTACTTCCCATTGATTATTCACCATCTCTCAAAAAAAATAAGATAGTGAACTTCCTCAGAGTCCTCAGAGAAAAATAAAAATGCAAGTTCGAATGGTTATTTCGTGTTGTTGTTCCCTCTGTGTTCTCTGTGGGCTCTGTGGTTCAATAATTTACACACTTTGTTCGGTGCTGAATAGTTACATTTCACATATTAGCGCATTAATTACATAATAATGGGACAGTTTTAAAAGTCTATGTAATAATTTGACAGAATATGATTATAGCTGTCATAAGAACAAATATAAAGAAAGGTAATCAATCCGATATGAAAATTATAATATCCGGTTCTTCAGGATTCATAGGCACTGCGCTTGTGGCTTATTTAAAAGATAAGGGACACCATGTGAAGCGGCTGATGCGCAGCAAACAAGCGAGCGGACAAGATGTCGGCTTTTGGGATCCCGAAAATCATATCCTCGATCCGACAGAATTGCAAGGATATGACGCCGTGATCAACATCGCCGGGGAAAATATCTTTGGACGGTGGACGACTGCCAAAAAACAGCGTATTTTATCCAGTCGCATAGATTCTACCCGTTTGTTGACAGACACTTTGGTATCCATGTCACAACCTCCTTCTGTATTGATTAATGCTTCAGCTGTTGGATATTATGGAGACCGTGGCGAGGAAGAATTAAATGAGTCAAGCCAGAGAGGCGACGGCTTCCTTGCTGAGGTATGTCATCAATGGGAACTTGCTGCGGAAATGGCTTCAACTGAACGTACACGCGTGGTGTGCTTGCGAATAGGTGTTGTTCTTTCATCTCAAGGTGGCGCTCTCAAAATGATGCTTACGCCTTTTAAATTAGGATTGGGTGGTCGCATAGGTTCGGGTACGCAGTTTATGAGTTGGATCGCTTTGGATGATTTATTAGGTGTATTTCTGTTTGCTTTGGAACACAAAGAGCTTAAAGGGCCTATCAACGCCGTATCTCCGCAGCCGGTGACTAATAGGCAATTTACTGAGACTCTGGCTAACGTTCTTCATCGGCCGGCTTGCTTTCCAGTGCCTGCCTTTGCGGCACGTTGGGCGATGGGGGAGATGGCTGAGGAGTTGGTGTTGGCAAGTACTAAAGCCGTTCCTTTCAGCTTGCTTGAAGCAGGATACGACTTTCAATTTCCCGGCTTGGACAATGCTTTAATACACTTGTTACGCTGACAGCAGTCCCAGCTTTTGAAAGCTGAGCTTGAGTTCTTTGTTTTCTTCCTTTTCAAAAACACCGTTTTTGGCAAGCCACTGAACATAGTCTGCGGGGATTTTGTTCAGCGGCACGCCTTGATGCTTTCCGAAGGGCATGTGTTGCAGAGCTTTTGGTTTGTTTAGGAGTGCAAACGCCTCGTCTATAGAGATGTCGTCAAGCATAAAGGAGAAAACTTGATGCAAAACAATAACGTCATCTAAGGCTCTGTGGGCATTATTCGCAGGAATTCCGTAAATTTCGCGCAAAAACTGCAAGGTGTGCTTGGGAAGGTCTGGTCTATAGCGTCTAGCCCACTTAAGGCTATCTAAAAAACGCCAGGGAGGCATAGATACATTGCTTCGAGAAAATTCTTGCCGCATGAAATGGATGTCAAAGGCATCATTGTTGTGGGCGATAAGGATGACGTCTCCTTCGCAAAATTTTATAAAATCCTGTGCCACAGCCTCAAAAGAAGGGGCGTTGGCGACCATTTCATCTGTAATATTGTGTATGGCCGTCGCATCTGGCGGGATGGGGCGCCCGGGATTTATCAATTGTACGAAGCTGGTTTGATTTACGGGATCAAAAGCGGCTAATTCAATAACACGCTCGGTTTCATGTTTGATCCCGGTGGTTTCGGTATCATAAAATATGGGACGTGCAGGCATATTCTTTACTATATGTTACGTGTCTTTGCATAGAGCTTAAGAATCAGAGAACTCATGTATCTGTTCTGGATATCTTTCAGCGGATGACATCGACGGGGTTCTTGTATTCTGCGCTTCCATTTGAAGGCGTTGCAGGGCTTCTCTATCTTGGGATTTGTCTCGTGATTTTTCAGCATCTCGAAGGAGCAGTTCTTTTCTCATGATAGGTTCATCTTCCGGCGCTTCTATGCCCACTGAAACCTTATCTCCCTGGATTTTTAAAATGGTAATGACGATCTGTTTTTTTTTGCCTATGACGATTTTTTCTTCAGATTTTCGGGTGAGTACTAACATATATTTAAAACCTCGCTATAATAAAGATGCTGTGTTTCAGACAAAATTCAAATGAAGAGTAACTGACGTCTCTTTTACATACAAGAAAATTAAGCCGTTAATAATTCACAGCCGGGTTAAAGGAGCTAGGCTTTTCCCGTATTAGGTCGGGATTATTGGTCCTTGGCACAACAGAATATTCATCATCGTTCGGCATACGATAGCAGCCGTTTAACAAAGTTGCGATGAACAGGTTTAAGAAAATTGCACGGCTTATATTTACAAAATATTTCATGTTTCTGTCCTCTTGTTGGGCTTTAAGTATTGAAGTATGACAAATGTTTTTATAAAAATCAATCAAAATTACATGGTAAAAATATGCTGCATATTTTAGCATGTGCGCATGCAAAGACTTTCACGACATGAAGAGCATTAAACCAAAACCCACCTCTAGGCAAGATGAAAAAAAGCAGATTATGCTGATACATAAACTGGCTGTGCGCTTACCCTGGATAGTTGTAATTGCCGTTATCTTGACTGCTTTGATCACTATAATAGAAGTGTATTTATCTCAAAAGGGGCATTGAATGTGCAGTTCTTTACATCACCACATGACACGTGCTGTCTCTTTAGTGGCCACTGCCTGGGTGCCTGATTCGCCTATAAAGGCTGTAGCTGGCGGCATTGCCTGGTGGTATGGACGTCAAGTGGCCTTGACCTACCTGCCGGGAATTATATCTCAATACCTAATAGACGTGACCGCGGCAAATATAAGCATTGGCGGAACTGTTTTGGGGGTTACTGTGGTGGCGCCTTTGTTTACACCGGGAGCTGTCTATTGGTTATCTTTAGCAGCTGCTTGCGCAAGCTTTTATATTGCGGTAGTGGTTTATAATGTAGCCGAGAGATTTATATGTAATCCTTGCTGCGCAAAGAAAGCAAAAAAAACTCAATCTTCAATTTCTAAAATATAAATTAAGCCTCTGGCATAATTAATCTCATAGCCACTGCCCTTGTCGCTGCCCAAATTGTTTTAAATTTCTTATCCTAATCCCGAATGAAAAGATTTGAACCGCAGAGCGCAGTGCGAGTCGTGTGAAAGGCTTTGAATCACAGGGTGCAGTGCGAGTAGTGTGAAAGGATTTGAACCACAGAGCGCAGTGAGGGCAGTGAGGCATGAGTGAGTGCAGAAATAAAGAATATGAATCCCTGAGTGCAGAGAGAGTAGTGTGAAGGATTTGAACCACAGAGCGCAGTGAGGGCAGTGAGGCATGAGTGAGTGCAGAAATAAAGAATATGAATCCCTGAGTGCAGAGAGAGTAGTGTGAAGGATTTGAACCACAGAGGGCAGTGAGGGCAGTGAGGCATGAGTGAGTGCAGAAATAAAGGAATGGGTATGTATCCTTACCTGCAAATTTTTGTTATAACTCAAATTCATAATTATTTTTAATTATTCAGTACTATAGAAGGTTCTATAAATATTGCACAGTCGAAGTAAAGAGATTTAGACTACTTTTTAATCTAATAGCAGGTATATATCTGAGAGTTCATGCATGACGATCTAGATTTAATAAATAGATAAACAAAGATGGTCGAGCAGGGGAAAGGGTAGGGGCACAACCATACATTATGGGGTCTGTAAAATTAACTGTGTAAACTAAATCGCATGTTACATAATATAAGTTACTTGCATTTAAGTTTACACAGTTAATTTTACAGGCCCTTCTCTTATCTCACTGCCCTCACTGCACTCTGTGGTTCAGGTCTTT
>CAYMKI010000004.1:1048-38842 GCA_964390695.1 uncultured bacterium | reverse complement strand
TCACACTACTCTCGCTGCACTCATGGATTCATATTCTTTATTTCTGTACCCACTCATGTCTCACTGCCCTCACTGCGCTCTGTGGTTCAAATCCATTCACACTACTAGTACTGCACTCTGTGGTTCAGGTCTTTTCACACTACTCTCGCTGCACTCATGGATTCATATTCTTTATTTCTGTACCCACTCTTATCTCACTGCCCTCACTGCGCTCTGTGGTTCAAATCCTTTCGCACTACTCGCACTGCGCTCTGTGGTTCAAATCCTTTCGCACTACTCGCACTGCACGCTGTGGTTCAAATCGTTTTATTAGGGGTTGGCATAAGGAATCTAAATGAATTAGGTTCACGGGCCACGGGCAAGGGTAGGGGAAAGGAGATTAATTATGCCAGAGGTCTACTGTAATTGCTGATATCCCCGTATCTTGCTTGCAAAAAAGTGATCTGGCTGGCAAATTAGAAACAGTACAGAAGTAAAAGCAAAGGACGTAGTTCCTAAAAAAAGATATATCAAATGAGGAGTCATTATGACTGCTGTAGATAAAAGCCATAGAATATTAACTTCATTTTCTGGGAGCGAGCCTACCAAAAGATTACAGCATTTGGCTATAATTGCACCTGACTTGACTTCTGGCATTTTGACAGCTGAGCGTATTCGCCGCTATAGTTCCGAGACATGTGGTTACAAGCTACTTTACGCTACAGAACGTATTGATGATGCCATTCTCGCAGCCTTAAAAGCATTGGCGAAAGAAACTCAGGCGCTTGAAAAGATGCAGCAAATGCAAAATGGCGAGATCGTAAATTATATCCAAGGGTATGCTTGCGAAAATAGAGCTGTATTGCATACCGCTGCGAGAGATTACTTTGACAGCCCCGCACAAGCCAAAGCTGCCAAAGATGCTGCAGATTATGCCAGACGCGAAGCAGAGAAGCTTAAGGCTTTTATTGCCAAGATCACGAAAGAACAAAAATTTACTCAATTGATATCCGTGGGTATTGGAGGTTCTGATTTAGGCCCTAAAGCCCATTACCTTGCGTTAGAGCATCTCTTGCTGCCTAATAGAAAGGTTCATTTTATCAGCAATATAGATCCTGATGAAGTCTCCAGAGCTTTACACCAAACCGATCTTTCTAAGGCTTTGGTTTTAGTCAATTCTAAGTCCGGCTCCACATTGGAAACAGTGACCAATGAAGCGGTGCTGCGCAAAAAATTCGTAGAAGCTGGATTAAATCCAAACGCTCATTTCATCTCCGTAAGCACGCCGGGCTCTCCTTTAGATGATCCTAGCAAATATTTAGAATGTTTTCATATTCAAGATTGGGTAGGCGGGCGTTTTTCCACGACTTCTTTGACAGGAGGGGTGATTTTAAGTTTTGCCTTCGGATTCGATGTGTACTGGGAGTTGTTGCGAGGGGCAAATGCCATGGATAAGGCAGCTCTAAGCAATAGCCTAGACACCAATCTACCTTTGCTGGGGGCCTTGATCGGCATATGGAATCGCAATTTCTTGAATTATTCTCAGTTAGCTATAGTTCCCTATAACCAGGCACTGGGGCGATTTTCCGCGCATTTGCAGCAATTGGATATGGAGTCCAATGGCAAGCTAGTGGATCAACAGGGACGTGCTGTTGATTTTAATACCGGGCCTGTTATTTTTGGTGAACCGGGCACTGCGGCGCAACACTCCTTTTTTCAGTCTATTCACCAGGGAACAACCGTTGTTCCGGTTGAATTTATTGGCTTTAAAGACAGTCAAAGAGGAGAAGATATGAATTTGAATGGTACATCTTCTCAAGAAAAGTTGCTGGCTAATATGTTTGCGCAGTCCATTGCTTTAGCGCAGGGAAAGGATAGCAGCAATCCCAATAAGGTATTTCAGGGGAATCGCCCTTCGCACATCTTACTGGCGAACAAGCTAACGCCTTATAGTCTTGGGGCTCTATTGGCGTACTACGAGCATAAAATAGCCTTTCAAGGATTTATCTGGGGGATCAACTCTTTTGACCAAGAGGGAGTCCAACTGGGCAAAGAATTGGCGAACCAATTATTAGAAATTATCGCTGCCAAAAATACGGGCAAACAACCTGCAAAAGCTGACTCGCGTCCCGCAGCCGCCTATCTTGAAATTTTGAATGGAATTTAAATGCATCTATGAATCGTTTTATTAAACTTGACATCCCTCGACGCGCTCCTGGGTGCCTATTATGCCAAAATAAGTGGACACCCCGTAGGGAGTGTTATTCCTTGATATACGAAAACTCGGAAGGGGGTTGGTTGCGAAGAGATATATGTGATGGCTGTTGGAAGGAGGAAGACAAAAAAGCGCAGTTCTTGGCTGAAAAGCCCGAGATCTATTTTTTGTGGAAATCCAAAATTCCCGTTGTTCCGCCCAAATCACCAGCTGATTCCACAGTAGTTGAAAAGCTCTTTGAGATGCTTCGCCTCGCTTTAGCTGGAGACAGTGAAGTTCAGCAAGCTGAAGCTTTTATTTTGGCTATGTTGTTGAAGAGGAAGAAGAAGCTTATAGAGCGCAAAGAGTTCAAACCGGCAGGCGGTGTTAGCTGTCTTCTATATGAAGATACGGATACCCAGGAGATTTTTTCTGTGCCTAAAGTGGGATTAGAAAAGCTAGAAGTGCACAAAATTCAAGATCAGATCCAAAAAAGTCTCCATCTTCAGGTATGTGCTACTTGATTTTTTTGACCGGGACATAGACCAGCGGAGGTGTTTTGGTGTGTTTTCTGCGCTGTTCGCTCTGCCTTCTCCAACGTCTGTTTCCCATAATAGCCTCCTAGATTCTGGTTGATAGTATGCAAGATCTATGCCAACATTTTGATGTGATAAAAAAAGAGTTCATGTCTTTTTTAGCTTCCGAAAAAGGCTTGTCTGGAAATACTCTGGAGGCATATTTTCGAGATCTTAGCTCCTTTATTTCCTTTTTAGAGAGCCTGCAAGTTACCAGTTTTACTGCTATCGATGAACAGCTCATTGTGTCCTATTTGTCTCAATTAAAGATGCATAATTATGCCAGCACCAGCGTTTGCCGAGCACTGATTACCTTAAAAATATTCTTCAAATTTTTGAAGAAAGAGAATTATCTAACTAAAAATATAACGCTTTATTTAGATACACCTAAACTTTGGCAGTTGATTCCCGATATCTTAACTTCCACGGAAGTCGATCTTTTACTGCAGCAGCCAGATCCGAGTACTTGGCGAGGCGCCCGAGATCAAGCCATCTTGGAAGTATTGTATAGCACCGGGGTACGCGTATCGGAATTGTGTCATTTAAGCCTATATGATGTGGATGATCATTTTGTCAGAGTAAGAGGAAAAGGCGGCAAAGATAGAGTGGTGCCTATCGGCAGGCAGGCCATTTCAGCCATTGACCGCTATCTATCGTATGATAGATTTTTACCTGATCAGGAACTGCCGTTCCTCTTTGTGAGTCGTTCGGGTGAACCCTTAGACAGGGTTGCCGTATGGCGCATCGTCAAGCACTATGCCGGAAAAGCTCATATTGTCAAATCCATCTCTCCTCATACGCTGCGGCATTCATTTGCTACGCACCTCCTGGACAACGGCGCCGATTTGCGCGTTATCCAGGAAATGCTCGGCCATGCTCATATTAGCAGCACAGATAGATACACTCACCTTTCCAATAAGCGTTTAATAGAGTCGTTTGATAAATACCACCCGAGACGCTGAGGGGGTTGGATCCTAAACAAAAAAAATCGCATTGAAGGCATCAATATCAGAATCGTTCCATACAAACTCTTCCTGAGGCTTTGTAAAATCAAACTCCACCATGGGTGGGATAGTTTGCTGTTCTAAGACGCCGTGCACGTAATGGCTAGTCTCAATGTAGCCGTAATCAAAGGTTTTAACAAAAGTCCCATGGAGTAGATTTTGCGAATAATGGCACTCTATTTTGTACTCTCCGTTTTTGACAATTGTGGCAGGCCCTTCTAATATGCCATGTTGATAGGTATATGTTTCTGTATCTCCATCTGGATGCACCAGCTTAGCTATCCCGTGAGGAGCGTTGTTTACATAAGAAAAAGTGGTGACAGTTTGGTCTTTATAGCGAGTGGCTTCACCTTCTCTCTGTCCGTTTGCAAAATTAAAGACTATTCTTTCTGTTGGTGAAATGATTTCTGTGGCAGGCCCGTTTGGGGATCCGTTTTGGTACATACAGTTAACAGTGTTTTTGTTTTTAAGTATGATAATGGCATAACCCTCGAGCTTGTTCTTATTATAATTAACAAAATGAACAACCCCGTCTTTGCTTGTTAGGACGGCTTGACCCTGTCTTACTCCGTTAATAAAATTAAATTGCTTTATTCCTTTCGTGCTAACCTCTATGGCTGGGCCTTGGGGAATCCCACGGATAGTTCTATAGGTAAGATCAACTTTTCCTTGAGGAGTTTCTTTGGACATACAAACACATCCATCTTTTTGCGACGTCAAGGTGACTTTTCTTTTTTTAGAAGCGGGCTGATGAGCATTTTTGGCCGAATGAGTCTGTCGTCTTTTTTTGGAATTGACGCTTTGTTGGATTCTTTGATTCAAAGGGCGATTTGCCATGGGAGTGGTGCTGGTGGTGCCGTTTGATAATTGAGTTGAGGAATTGTTATTAAAATTATTGACTGCTGATGTCATTTAAACTTCCTTGTTTTTTTTGTATGATTGTTATATGGAAATAGATTTTAATAAAAGATAAATAAACGTGCAATGTATTAATCATGTATTAATCATGATTTTTTTTCATATATATATATGCTGGGTGTTGGTTGTGTGTATATCATCTACAGTAATTTCATCTGAGATATAAATAAAACAGGGTAGGTAGGATAAACAGGATAATCAATTAGTATTTATAATATACACACAAATTGTGTTTAAGTTTTGTAAATATAATTTTGAATATATGCGTTTTTTCAACACTTCCCACTGTGGTGTTATCTCATTGATTGTTAATTAGATACAAAGCGTTGTTTTAAAAGTAGAATGTAGTTTAAAACCTATAGCTTGAATCGCTTACAATTTTTTCGGCAAGAACGACTGGCATTTTTTGACTAGCAGGCTGTCAGGGTATTTTTTTAGGATCTCTTCAGGCAAGGTCATTAATACCTCTGATTCTAAATTAAATTCTTTTTTATTTGTTTTCGCAACAAAGCTATCGATCTTATGCAATGTTTCCTCTTTTAAAAATGGTAAGTTCATGTATATTATTCTCTCTATTAGCTCATCATCAAAAAATGCAGGTTCATCTAAAATACATTCTAAGATAAACAGACGGTTCTTCTCTGGAATATATCCAGGATTTGATAATTCAAGGATTAGGTTATCCCTTTTGTGCTCACAACAAAATTTTAAAAATTGAACAACGCAGTTTTTATCTCTTGAAGCCAATCCGCTCTGCAAAAAGTTGGATATGATCAAAGCATCGAATTCTTTAGATTTGCTCTTGAGTAAAATCTTCTGCAGCGAAGCGACATCCTCAGGAGTTACATCTATATAAAACTCGAACTCAGGACGACTTGTGATTTCTAGAGATCTTGCCGGATCCAGTAACTTATCAAACTGTTTGAAACTATATTGGTTCAAGGTGATTGCTTCCCTTAAATCAACGAGCTTTACCTCATTTTTTTGAGAAGCCTGAAAAAATTCCAGTTTATTTAAAGCATCTTCATTTCGCAACTTAATATCGAAACGCTGTGACTTAAAATCACTGATCACAACATAAAGAAACTTTGGCACCTTCTTAAGTAATATTTCTATTTCCCCGGATTTGATTGCCTGATGCATTAAGATATAAAGGAAGCTCTTCACTTTAGTCCGCAGCGATGGGCTGAGCTTGAGGTCTTCTTCTTTTACCACTGAAAAAAACGCCTCTATTTGTTCTTCGTTAGGTCTTATTGCATCTGACCCGAATAGCAGGGGCATCCGCCCCTTATGAAATTTTTCTAGTAGGTATATATTTTGTAATGAAGATGTTGAGACGGCCTTTTCGAATAGAGGATTTTTTAAGGGTTCCATTAAGGGATGACTAGGCATGGCATAGTAGATGTCGAATACGGATTCAGAAATATTGCCTCCAAAAAACGGGATAAAATATGCGAGATCTTCGGCCATTAGCAATGCCTTCTTATCTATGGGATCCATTTGCTCATACAGCTCAATGACTTTGGCCGCCTCGCCCACATATATACCTTGGACTAAAAACTTAGCAAAAAAAGGCTTTTGATCTAGATTAGTCAGAAGCTTTGGCTCCTTGGCGACTGTATTCAGCCACCCCCGCAATTTTTCTTTGCTCACAGGTATAAATTTTGCGTCTGTTTCTTCCGTTTTAAAAATTCCCAGGTCCTTGATACCTTGAATAATAGGATGTAGCTCCTCGCGTGCTTTAGATAGCGCCTCATCGAGTTTCGATTCACTTTCTTTTTGTTCAACTCTAAAGTCTTTGATAAATATTTCCATGGTATAGTTTATACAGGGATTATTCAGAGCTTTTAGACGCGGTTCAATTTCTTCTAAGTGTATTACATTTTTTCTCATATAACGCTTAAAATCATCATCCAGTTCTTCAAGTATTTTCATTTGAGATAATCCGGGCTGTGTATCTTCTCCTTTTGAGCCTAAAATATGAAGCGCAGAAAGATATGCCTTAATGCTTTCTTCCCCTCGACCTTTTCTAATCATGTCTTGATGAAGCTTTGTCAATTCTGTTTTGCGGCTTCTTATGTCTTGCTGATCTGAAGCTAAGATCTTGATCTTAGAGTTAAGGTTTGGATTTTGCATTAGGTAATTCCCAAAGGCAATCTTAAAAGCTTTCCAATCCCGTAAACCTTCTTCAGGATCCATAGGTAAATTTACTAGGCATTCATGTTTCAAGGCAGCCAGAAGCCCCCTAAAATGGCAGGTATTCTTATTTTGGACGCGTATTTCATTTCTCGGGACATCGACTGGATCTAAGTGACTCTCTAAATGTTTTGTCAAGTCAGAAAGGCTGTCGGGCTTAAATTTCAAAGAGTATACCTTGTCCCAAAATGGTGGATCGAGCAAGGGGCTCGGATCTTTACTTGCAAAAATCTTACATTGAGAGGAATTGGAGTCGAAATAAACCACCTCCCATCCCGCCTCTTTTTTTTCTACCGATAATCGGGTTTCATGAAATAAATTCCCTGCTAAATAGTTCCTTTTTTCCCCTGGCTTCAATCCCTGCAACTGATTCAGGGTGTATTGGGTGATAGGTTTAATATCCTCTTGGTTAACATCTATCTGTCCTCCAATAGGTATTCCTGTCAATATGAGAAAAATGAGTTTCAGATCGGTAGATCGAATTAAATCCACCCTGTATCCCTGTTCTTCGGATTGTTGCAAATCACTTGCAAATTTTTTGATTTTTTGTCGGAGCTCAGGGGTTAAATTTTCTGCATGTGAAGATTGGAGAAACTCATGCAGGCTTGTAGCAAACTGTTCGGCAGTCAATGAGCCTGCAAACCACTCATACTTTTTTAAAGAAGCTATGTCTGCCCCTGCCTGTTTATTTAAAGGTTTATAATTATCCAAAAAAAATGCAAAAGCTAGTTTGTTGGTTTTTAATTGTTCGTTAATAAAATAAATATTTGCCTTGGCTTTAATATGTTCTTTAGGATTTAATTGCAATTTTTTTGAAAACACGGATTTATAGATGGATGACATGAATTCCATATAAACTCCTGTTAAATCTGTTGATTTTATTATAACATTAATTATTAGATTTAAACAAAATAGTTAAATATTAGGTTTGTTTTTTGTTGTTGTGTGAATTTTAATTTTAACCTTTTTGAGGGATGTAATTTAATGGAATATTTTCCATGTTTTAGCTTCTATAAGTTGCCTTGATTCTTTTTCAATTTTCGTGATATCGTCCCTATTACTACCTCAATAAGTAAGGAGTTTTTTATGTCTATAGGCGTTAGCAGCTACCACGGTGATTGTTTTATAAAATACCGAGAGGACATGAAATGGGGTCATGTCTTTGAAATTAAAGAAGCGTCTGATCTGACGGAGTTGGTAAAAAATACGTTGATCACTAACCGAACCGAAGAATACATTAGTTCAACCATAAATCTTAAAGATAGAAACGTCTATTTGATTTACATTATCTTGCCCGGATCGGGAAGAGACTATTGCTTAAAAGAACTGCTTTCTACGCCGTCTGAAATAAAAGTGAAGGTCGTAGAATTGACTTTTCCTGGTGTTGGAGGTGCCTGTGATATGAATGCAAAAGCATTTATTTTAAGTTCACCCAAAAATTATGTTAAAGGGCAGGTAACTGTTGCCTTTGATAAAATGAATATGTATCTAGAACCTGAATTTGACGGATTTGTGGACTTAGAGGCTGTCGATGAGGCTCTCAATAGGGATATTTCACTCCTTGATTTACCTTTATTTCAGAAAGCTAAAGCTCTCCACATGCCCTTATCTGATTTAGAAAAAGAGTTTTGGTTCTTGAATCTCGATCTCGAGCAAAAAAATATCATCCTGAAGTCACGAGAAGGTGTTGCATTACGGAATAAAAAATTAGAGGGTTTGGGTGAGGAAAAAATAGAGGAAAACAAAAAAGACCGTCGACAAAGATTTTACCAACTGAAGAGCCGCCTACAGGAACCTCGGTGTGGGTAAATGTTGTCAATTGAAATGCTAAGCGCCTTGGCCAAGTCACGACTTGGCCGAGTGCGGCTATTTTTAGTTGAAAAAAAACTTCTTTCATAAATGTGGTAACTATTCAGCACTATAAAGGGACTTAATTATGAACCACAGAGGGCACAGAGGGGATTTAAACTGCAAGAAAGTAATTTAATATGTTTACTATGGCTCATAGCGCAAATGAGTTCAAAGACGCGGAGTTAAAATTAAGGCTTTGACAAGAGCAAAACCCTCTGTACATCAGCGACTCTGCAAATCTGTGTTTGAAATATAAAACTAAGATCCAAGTTATTTCACGTTAGAAGGTGCTGAAAGCAACTGTCTCGTTCTGTGAGACACTCATTTGCTGTTTTAATCCCCTCTGTGCCCTCTGTGAGCTCTGTGGTTCATAATTATGACCCTTTACAGTGCTGAATAGTTACAAAAAATCGAATTACCGACATAAAAGAAATTATAGATAATCCTGATTTGTGCGTTCAAAGAGCCGAAAATTACACTGAATTTAAAACTATCATTTTAGGTCGAGTTGCCGCGAAGATTAAAGAATTAAATAATTTTACTCTTCAAGAAAGAGAGCGGTATATCGCTAACCAAACGAAGATTGTAGAAGAAAGGCATGAAAAACACCAAGAAATGGCGCAATATGCTCCTCCTGCTCAAGATTCCGAAGCCCATACCATATCTGAACAGGCTATGTTACAAGAACTGCAAAATCAATTTCAAGCTGAAATTCAGTTAACACCCGCAGGTCAACAAGCTCTTATCGAAATTGCCAGGTTGGCTGCTCAGAATAGTGGTTTTTAGTACTCCAGAAATAATAAATTAAAAACCACTATTATGTACTCACTCTTGCCTCACTGCCCTCACTGCACTCGGTGGTTCAAATCTTTTCACTCTAATCTCGATGATCTCAGTGGTGCAAACCCTTTTAATCGGGATTAGGATAAGGGATTTAAAACAATTTTGGCATAGGTAAGGGCGCCATGGCAAGGGCAGGGGCGAGGAGATTAATTTTGCAAGAGGTTCATTAACTATCAATCAAGGCAGTTTCTTCGCTGAAGCTTGAATTGGGTTTTTCTGTGTTTTTCAGATTGAAATTTTTCTTGAGGCTATTCAAAATATCTTCAAGGTTGAACATTGTCTTTAGGGTGTATTTAGGGTAAGCTTTAGATAAGGTTTTAAGAGTTTCTGCAGACAGCAGATTTTCTTTATGCAAGCGTGCGAGGCTGCCTGCAAAATCGCTTGCGGACGTATCTTTGAATAAGGATATCATCTCCTCTAGCTTTTGTATCACTTGGCTTGCTTCCTTAACTTGCGGATGGGCATATCGGCTGTTTGCATGCAGCTGTATGCCTCTTCCGATCACGCTTTTCATGATGTAGGATATAAGAAGAAAAGTTGCTGCAAAATTTCCAATAAACAAAGCTATTCCATAATTTTTGGAAGTATTGACAGTCGCTGAGGTGGATTCGTATATAATGCCGTAGAGGCAAGCTGCCCAAAGATAGGCAAATACCCCTCCTATAAAATCCGAGGCAGGGTAATAGGTTTCGGCAAACGTATAATGCTGTCTATTGCCCCATAAGGCGGACACCGAGTCCAGGGTCTTTATCGCTGACTTATAAGTTAAAAGCAGCGAGGTATAGCTCAGCGTGAAAGTACATAAAGCTGCACCTATCCATTTTAGAATGTCGTATGAAGGGGGAGGGGCAAAGTAGTCAAATGCCAGCTTTGTCAGGCAGGCGTTATTATATTGAGAGCATAGGGCGGCTGTGGTAGTGGCTGTGGCGGTAAGATGACGCACGCTAAAGCGCTGCCGTTTAACCGCGTTTTTTTGATGTTTCTGCTGCCAATTTTCTTGGGTAGCGATACTGTTGATAAAATCGGCCATTAAATAATAGTCGCGGGGTTTCGACGCCTGGTTCAGAAAAATGCGCTTGTATTTTTGCAGCTCAGTAAGCCTTAGACTGTGTCTGGCTGAAAGTAAAGTCAGCTTGGCTCCTTTTAAGCAGTGTAAGAAATTATTTTTAACTATCTGCAAGTAAATTTCCGTTAATTCAAGAGGCACAGGCGAGGGTTTTGATGCGCGCAGGGTCAAGGTGCGGTATGTGGATACGGCCTCAGGACTGGACGTTCCAATTATTCCTGCAGCAGCTAGATAGACCCGCCACTGTTGCGGTATACCGGGAGCTACATGCAAGGTGATGCCTGCATAGGGGAGTCGAGACAGCGCGGCTAAAACTACGCTAGTGGCGACGAGACAGACTTTTACAGAGGATGAATGTTTGCCTGAAACCTTCCGGGTGTCTTCGAAGATGATATTGGCGAGCTCTCGGTATTGGTCTGCACCGAAAGTTCCAAAGTTGACCATCGTGGCTATAGAACTGATGGTAGAGGCTCCAGGAAATGGGTTGAATTTTGCGGCTGTCAAGAAGGAGGGCACGCATACTAGATAGCTGAGAAGACCTCCTCCTAGAACAAGGGTGATTTTTAACCCGCTTCGTAAGCATGAAGGTTGTCTTTCTAAGGTAGATTGGATAATTTCTGCGCAAAGGCGGCTAAAATCATCCCAAGGCTCTATAGATGTGATATTTATGGGAAGGATCAGTTCTGTTGAAGATCCATTCGAAGGTATTGTGCCGTAAGTTTGCATGTTTAAATGGCCTTTACCACGGGCAGAGAGTCCCAGCTGGTGGTGTTATAAGAAGAACAGCGATCGCTGCGCATTTTCCACTGCGGATTGACCCCCATGGCTCCAAAGAAGATAGTGTTTTTGCCAAAAGAGGCATTAATAAAATCTACAGTATGCATCAAGGTCTTGCGTTTGGGATTGATTCCTCCTAAAAACAAGTCCGGGATGACATCTTTTTCATTTATCAGATCCAGAAGGATAATGCCGCATTTTTTATACTTTTCGCCGCTTATATATAATCTAGATAAAATTAATTTGGCTATAGAAATCATTTGGGGCGTGTCGTTGGTGGCCAAGGGAAAGGGCAGGGTGTGGCTGTATTGACGCCGCAAATGGGTGTTGGCGTCTATCATGGACTCTAGATACACGCATATCGCGGAAGCGCACGACTTCTGCGCTCTTAATTTGACGCAGGCTTTGCTGACGTATGTGGCCAGAGCTTCCGCTAATTCTTCCTGGCGGCTCACGATTTTACCGAAGGAGCGGGAACAGGCGATGCTTTTTTTGGGTTGGGGTTCACATAAAGGCAGACAGCTGGTTCCTCTAAGCTCCCACAGCATTCTTTCGCCTACTACCCCCAATTTTTGGCGTATTTTATAGGGGTCCATTTCCCTGAAATCCCAGGCCGTGTATATGCTCATGGCTTTAAGGCGTTCGGTCAATCTTTTTCCCACGCCCCAAACTTCTCCTACCGGATAGTTCTGTAACACTTCTTTTTGCTTCTGCGGATGGGTGAGGTCAAAGACCCCCACTTCGCGTTGTTTTTTTGCTAGGTCGTTGGCGACTTTTGCCAAGGTTTTGGTGGGAGCAATCCCCAAAGAGATGGGGATGCCGGTCCATTGTTTCACCTTTTTTTTAAGCTTTACGCATTCTGAAAATAGTAGATTTGAAGATAACGATGCGGAATACTTTAAGAAGGCTTCGTCAATAGAATAGATCTCTATTTCCGGCGCTTCCTGAGACAAAATATTCATCACTCTTTCGGATAAATCGCCATATAGGCGGTAATTGGATGAAAATACGGCGACCTTCATAGCCTGGCATAGCTCTTTGATCGTGAAGTACGGCTCTCCCATTTTTATACCCAACTCTTTAGCTTCTTGGGAGCGGGCAACGACGCAGCCATCATTATTGGATAATACAATTACAGGTATTCCATCCAAAGCGGGATTAAATAGGCGCTCGCAGGAGGCATAAAAATTATTGCAGTCGGCTAAAACGTAATAGCTCATCACGCCTCATAGAGAGTGTATGACATTGGTGACGACGCCCCAAATGCGAAAATCCATTTCGTCCGTGATATTTATCGGCGCATAGGCTTTGTTCTCGGCGACCAGCTGCACTTTATCTTTTTCCTTAAGCAACCTCTTGACCGTTAACTCTCCATTGACTGAGGCGATCACGATTTTACCATGTGCGGGCTGAAGACTGCGGTCTACTATCAGAATATCGTTGGGAAAAATGCCCGCATTGATCATAGAATTTCCGGAAACTCTAAGAAAGAACGTGGCGGAAGGGTGTTTGATCAGCAGCTCGTTTAGGTCCAGTTTGTCCTCTAATTCATCATCGGCAGGGGAAGGGAATCCCGCTGAAACATAGCTTTGGTAAAAGGGCAATCGGTAAAACTGATGTTGAATGCACTTCAAGACGCTTTCGATTTCACTTAAAGGAATTCTGATAGCTTTTGTGGCTTCCTTATATTTGCCGGACCCCCTGGGCCTGCCGGCGCCCGCTCTTTTTCCTCCTCGGACCATATGCGACCTCCATATCTTCATTCTATTTGATAATCGTACAAATATCAAAAATTAAAAACAAGCTCAAATATTTTCCTTGCAGAATTTTAAAATATGAAGTATACGAGGTCTTTGACTCGATCTCGCGTGAATTTTATTAAATCGAGTTTACTCGACTTTGCAATGTTTTTGGACGAGGATGCTGAGATAGCCGGATGAAGCCTCTCTCTGCAGAGGAGTTCAAAAATGTTGCAAAGTCGAGGTTTAATCATCAGGAGGAGCAATCCATGAACAAAGGCTTGGGATTAATTCTAATCATAGTGTGTGTATTTTCGGGGTACTATCTGGTCAGAGATATCAATCAACAGAAGGAATTGATTGAAGAAGAAAAGCCTTTGGCCAACGTTAAAGAGCATTGGCATCATTATGCCTCTCCAAAAGGCGATTTTCACGTTATGTTTCCCAACATGCCTCATCATGCCAATGAAATGAAAACAGAGGCGCAGAATCAAGAAAAAAAAGAATATGAGGTGTTTGTCTCGTCCAAAGAAGACGGCACGCTTTTTTCGATTTATTTAATCACCTTCCCGGATAAGAAAACCCTGGAAAAAGACAAAGATTTCTTAGTTGGAATTATTAAAGACATGTTGAGCAGCAATCCCAAAAATGTGATCAAAGACCTCAAAATAGCCCCTTATCGCGGCATCGACACCGTAGATTTTAAGGTGCTAAATGACGACACGGCAATTGACGGAAAGGCATTCGTTAAAAACAATACGGTGTATGTGCTAAGCGCAACCGCCAAAAATAGCAATAGAAATCAGGAAGAGATCGATTATTTTATCGGTTCTTTTGTTCTGCGAAATGGGGCCGCTTCAGAGCAAAAGAAATAATTGCATTATCTTTCAAACTAGAAAAAATATTTATAGACGCTAACAACGGAATCTGCCATGAAATTTAAGTTAGGGTTTCTCCCAATGCTTCCCGTTATGATGATGACAGCAGAAGGAAACGCGCAAACTGTCGTTCAAAATTACTCTACGTATCCTACGACGCAGACCTATACCTCTTATCCCTCGAGCCAATCTTACTCGTCGACTCAAGCTTATCCTAGTGAAAGCTATTCTACCTATCCCACGGTGACGTATCAAAACTCTTTAACCACTCCGCCTATCACCAATCCAGCAAACACTCTTCCCGGTATGTCTTCAACGACCACTACGGGTTTACCTGGGCAGCCGACGAGCAGCCAAAGCGTTCTTCCCGGTAATTCGACTACCCCGACTACACCAACCTTATTACAATCGCTTTATCCGCAATCCGCTATGCCGCCACCACCCAATGGTCCGGTACAAGGTCCGGGTCCTGGACTTAAATTCAATCCAAGGCCTTTTGAAAATATCTCGGGTCCAGACTCTTATTTGCCAGGTATTGCCACCATAAAAGATAAAAAATGGGTCGTTACGGATTTCCTCTATAATCTGACACCCAACATAGGCATCAAGGTAGAAATTCTTAAACCTCAAGGGAAGTATATTCCGCTTAGTGAAGGACAGTTAGAGCAGAGAATTGCTAATCTTTTTCAGGATGCTTACATCGAACCTCAAGCTGTTCAAATGAATTGCCAGCCGCCTTTGCCGATGCTATATGTATTGATTATGGCTTACCCTTGCGATAAAAGGATTGTCGGATTTATATCTGCTCAGCTTTATGAAGAGGCTAAACCTGTGCGCATCGATATGGATTTAAATGGGGTATGGCAAACCATAACATGGGAGCGTCAAGCGCTTGTTACGGCTTCGGATAAAGATTTTACCCAAGAAGTGCATGAAACGCTAACCGAAATGATTTTGTCGTTTACGGAGCGATTTAAGTACTATCATCCAGCGGATGAAAGAGAGTGCTTTCCTAAACGATAACATATACAAGTCGTGTGTTATGAAAGATTAGGCTAGTGTTGAGCTGCAATAAAGAACATGATAGGCAGGATCGCCTTCGGCGACAGGATAATGAATAATCTAAATTTTGACTCAAGACATCCACATTCTCAACTTACGTCATCAATTTTGGGCACCTGTTTCGAAGTAATGAACGAACATAACTAATAAGGCTTTGATAAGAAGAAAAACATAAAATTGTACGCGAAGCGCACAATTTTAGCGCTGTCAGTCAAACCCGTCGGGTTTGACTGAAACCTCTGACTTGGGACATTAGCTGCGCTATCTCAATTGCCTGATTCAATACCAATGCATTATCCTGCCGCCGAAGGCGATCCTGCCTATCATGTTTTTTTAAATTAGGGAAAAAATTGACTTATGGGAATAGGGTGAGCGCACGCAAGCGGGCTCGTATCAATTTTTTAGATTGATTGTGGGTATATTTTTTTGCTGCTTGCAGAAAAAAGAAAGCAGGATGATAGCTAAGTATCATCCTGCTTAAAGTATTAGTATGTTCTTTCGTGATGTCTTGGACGACTAGATCTTTGATTATCTCCGCCTCGAGAATCTCTATTATAGTTTCTTTCTCGGCTTTGGCCGTTGCTATTTCCGCGCTCTGAACGTTCTAAAGCTAGGTTTATTCGTAAGTTACGATCTTCAAGAGGTTGCTCATTAAGTTCTTTAATAGCTAATTGAGCATGATCCGCGCTTTCCATTTCTACAAAGCCGAAACCTTTCGATTTTCCTGTGTAAGGATCAGAAACAATCCGTACGGAAACAACGGGCCCAATTTTTGAAAAATGCTCTTTAAGACTTTCTTCGTCGGTGCTCCATGATAAATTACCTACGAATAACTTATTCCTACCTTCTTTCATATTTTCTCCATGTTAGGATATTTTTACCTTGTGCATTATTATAAAAGCAGCCATAGCTACAAGAATGGAATGCATGCATTCAATCCACGTTTGAGCATAATAATTGTATAATGTATGTCGGAAATCTTGACAGTTTTGTCTGGATTTGGATAGCAAAACTTGAACTAAAGAATGCGGACATGGCCTCAAAATTGAAGTTGTGAAAACTTCCCTTATCTATAACTTCTCTTAGAACACAAACCCCCTAAACTGAGGTTTATGGTATGTTCTAATGCACAACTCTATAATACCTTTTTTCAAATTTAAATGTCTAGGAAAATTGTTAACTTATCAGCAATTTCCTCTGTATCATCCATTTAGCTCGACTGATAATGCTCTTAACAGATCTGCTATTTGCTGTTATTCCACGGAAAAGGTTGTGTTGTCGGCTCTGGAGGAGGTGCCTCGTTGAAGCTTCCTGCGGCAAGTCCTAACAGAGCGCCAAGTCCTAAACCTTGCGGCGTTCCGCTGGAAGCGGAAACTAAAGCAGCTATCTGGGCAGCCACCTTTGTTTTATCGACACTGGCTTTGCCTATCTTGCCTTTGTAGGGTACCTGTATGAGAGCGTTTTCAGGGAGAACGGGAACTTTCACATATCCTTCTAAGGATTTACCGCTAAGACCGATGATGAAATCGATGCGGTTTTTGATAAAATCAACGTTGCCCCACGTGGCTAAGGGATATTTGCTCATCACAAGCATGTCAAAGCGCTTCACCTCGATCTTGGCATTTTTCATATGCAGATAGACCGGGGTAAACCACACTGAGATGTCTTCCTGTGTTTTGGTGTTGAGCAAAGAGGCGATTTTTCCAAACTGTCCTTCGCGGTTGAAATAGACTTTGCCTAGCTGCAAGGTCATATTCCCAACTTCTGCAGCGTGGAAATTGTTGCTGTAGATAGGATAAGAAAATTCTTGTGTATCGATAGTCAGTTTTACGGGATTTTCGGCAGAGATCATCCCTCCAAGGATAGGCACTAAGTCTTCAAGAATATCTTGGCTTAATGCGGGGGTGACCTTGAATTCTGCATTTAAAGGTTTGTTCAAAGTGACAAGATGGTCGTGCAGTTGGGAGTCGACATGAACCGTGCTGTTGGTTCCATGCAATTCCAAGACGACTGGGCCTTTCATATCCTTTAAAGCCGCGGTGCCATTAAAACCGAATTCCGGACCTATAAGGGCTTCCAACTTCTTGGCATGATCTTTGTCCAAAGGCAAAAGCTGTGCAAGAAGGGCTGTAGGAAACTGCTCAAGGTGGGTTTTAGCTACAACTGTGGTATTTTGAAAATTGAGCTCGTTATGGTCGATGATGCCATCCAAGTGGACAGATGCGGATAATTTTCCCGTCAAAGAAGCGAGGCTGCCCGAACGAAGCTTTTTAGCACTTATAGCAGCCTGAATGTCATCGAGGTGTATATCGGTGTTGTTTTTTGTCAGCAATCCCTTCAGATCGAAATCCCATTCGGGTGTTGTGCCTTTAAGTTGTAAGCGGTCGCCTTGGCTTTCTTTAGTGTGCTTTAGTTCGAGATCTATAGTAGATCCTAGCAGATTGGATAGATGGTGTCCAACTTTAGGTTGAAATAAAGCAATCACCTCTTCTATCAGTGGCAGGGGGAAGTGGATAAGCTTAGCTTCCAAATTATCGGGCAGGGTTCCGTCTTGTAGCAAGGCGTGCAACTCGATTTTTCCCTTCTCTCCAGAGCTTTGCACTTCGCCGGAGATCTCTACCTTGTAAGATGGGTGGCTCGAGTTGATATCCAGCAAGGCACTCATGTTGGCAAATTGAATAAAAAAAGGCTCTGCAGCGGCAAGTGCTGGATCTGCCTGAATGTTTAGGGCGCGATGCAGATTAGAATCGCCGGTGCTTGTGCGAGTGATTTTGCCGTTGGCTCCCTGCAATTTTAATTTGGCAGGAGCAGAGGCGTAATTCCACAGCAAATGAGTCAGAGAGGTGTCGATTTCTGCGTGAGGAATACTGATAATAACTTCGCCTTCAGGATCTTTCAGAACAAACTCATCGACTTTCTGTACGCCAAACCAGTGTAGTTCCATGGTTTTGAAAGAGATCTGTCCCGCTATGCGGCTATTGATCAAACCGACCACCTTGTCGTGAGCCCAAGAAGAAGAAATGAGGGCTGGAAGAAAGTACAGGGATAACGCCGCAAAAAAGAGTAAAATAACGCAAAAGCTAGTCAATAATTTAAAAGGCGTATTAGCCAGGCGAGGCAGCATAGACGACATGATCAAAATCTCCTTATGATGATACGTTGCTTAATTTGGCAGCCGGAGCTGTTTCGGGAAAAAACTCGTGGCTTTCTTTAATTACTTCATGTGAAAGGCCTATGATCCCGATGAGATTGGTAGTTACCATCAAAGAGATCGAGATGTCAGCCAATAGCCAAACCCAATCCACTTGCGTTAGGGCGCCAAGCGGAATGGCGGCGACATAAACTAGTTGGAACCACTTGCCTGCTCTTGATCCGGCTAAAAAATTCATCGCCTTTTCGCCGCAGCATCCCCACGCCAGTATGGTGGTATAAGCAAACAAGACAAGCGATAATATGACAATATAGCTGCCGATGGAGCTTCCCAACCCTGTTTCAAAGGCGTAAGAAACCATGTTTGTGCTCTGCAGGTCGGCTTGTTGCCAAGCTCCTGTGACGATAAGCACCAGGCCGGTTGTCGTACAGACAACCATCACCAACAGAGGAGCTACTAGGTTGATGACGCCGTCAATGACAGGATTTTTGGTCTTGGCATTAGCTTGCAAAATGGGCACTAGTCCTGTTCCCGTATCCGTAGCGAAAATTCCTCGGTCGAGTCCCGTGGTGATAGCTTTCAACATGCCATATCCCATGACTCCACCGGAAACAGCTGAAAATTGAAAGGCAGAACTGAACATCAATTTCAGTGCCGGTATCAAGCTGTCGTAATTCATGCCGAGAATGAGAAGGGCTGTGCCTAGGTATAAGGAGGCTTTGAGAGGGACGAAGATGGATGCGAATTTAGCTACGCGTCTTACGCCTCCCAAGGAAACGCAGCCAACGAAGATGGCGATTAGGATTCCACACGTAAGCGGATCGAAGCCGAGTTTTTTGAGGGGAAGGGTGATGGAGTTTACCTGGGTGAGATTTCCGCAAGTGAATGCGCCGAAGAGGGTGACTAGGGCAAACAGGCTGGCGAGGGTTTTGAATCCAAGGCCGTCGCGCAGATAACACATAGGCCCTCCGATGTACTCTTGTTTTTCATTTAAGGTGCGGTATTTGATAGAAAGAATACAGCTGGCATATTGAATAATGGAACCCAGAAAGGTGGTGATCCACATCCAAACGAGAGCTCCTGGGCCTCCGGTGGCAATAGCTACCGCCATGCCCGAAATGTTGCCTGTGCCGAAATTTCCGGCTAGCACTGCTGAGATGGCCTCAAAATAACTAATATCGCCTTCGCTTTCGGCGTCTTTCTTAAACAACCAACTAAAGCCAAATTTTAACTTGGTGATCTGGATGAATTTCAGTCTGTAAGTTAAATAGAGTCCAAATGAAACGATAGAGGGAAATACGATAAAGAGTGTGAAATATTCATTAAAAGTTTTAGCTAAATCTTTAAATATCAAATCCATCTGATGAAAACTCCATTTTTTATATTATGACTAAGTGACAATTTAACGTTCGTTTTAACGTTATTAAATCATGCATTTTACAACTGAAAAACAATCCTGGGCTTCAAGTTGTTCGGGTATGAGTGGTTGTTAGAGCATGAACCCCTTACGGGGAGAAAGGAGGGCGAGGCATCGTGATAATACAAATATCTTGCAGCTGGAAGCTGCCAAAGGTATTTAAGAATTTGAGAGTTCTATTCAGCATTATTACGTCTTATATGGGTAACTTATGTTTAATTCAATACGCAATATTACAATTTTATAGATATACAAGTCAAGAAAAAATTCATATGTTGTTGTGTCAGATCGTTTGGGTTTAGCTGGAGGCATAATAGCAATTTTTGATGTCAAAACCTTTAAGCCCGTCGACTAAGCCTCTGGCGGCATCGCTATAAACATAGGGATAATCACCACCCAAGAAGGAAAAGGTCCCTTCATACGGCTTGCCATGAAGCCCTCGGTATCTATCCTTCTCAATTAAAGGAATGCCTAGTTGTTTAGCTTTATCTACAGCCATTTGATTCATAGCATTTGATAAAACTGCATCTTTCACATTGGAGTAGATGGACTCCTGCAAGAGTACAGCTGTTTGCTTGTCATTGTCCCAACCTAAACGCAGAAAACATCTAGCAGTCATTTTACTATCCGCTGTACCTTTGGGTCGGGCGATGATGGGAATAACGCCTCCATGCATTAGCGATGAAATAAGGGCTTTATTATTTCGGGGGTCTTCACCTATGTGCATACAGCTCCCCTGAATTTCTGTTCCTATCAGGAGCAAGTCCATAAAATCATCGCTGAAAGATAACGTGTAATTTCCGATTTCAATGGATTTACCTTTATTCAACCAGCGGTTTTTGAGTTCTTCATTCGCAAAAATTTTCTCAAGGTGGGGTTGATTTTTTGTTTGGTACCTGATGGCAGGAAAGTCTCCGTTCAGAACAGATTGTATATAGCGGCTCAAGCCTTTTTTGGCTATTTCTCGTTCTTCTAAAGGGAGTTTTTCAAGGCTTCGCAAATAGATAAAGATAGCGTTGGGATTTCGGGGATTTCCAAAAGTTTCCTTCCATTTTCTTGTGAAATTTTCAGTTTCCCCAATAGTTATTTGCTTTTCAATCATGTTAAAGAAAAAAGCATTTAAATCCTTTGCAGTTAAAGCCTTGATGAAACTTTCCCTTCCTAAAAGAATCAGAGTGTTTGTCATGTTTTCCAAATTCTGTAATACATGATCCATAGTCTTTAAACTTAAAATAGTCTCAAGGCGATCGCAAAATAACTTAGCTTCAGCGACATTTAAAGGAGGAAGTAATAACACCTCGTTTAGGAGGTCGACTAGAATGCTAAAATTCTTTGTAGCCTTAAATCCTTTTTTGCCATCAATCAAGTCGTTGATTTTTTCAAACTGTATAAAGGATATCCCTAGAGATTTTAGCTGAGAAAGCAATATCCAAGAGAGTTTACCATATTCGTTGAATTCCCTGAGTGTATTATCTTGATTGGTTATGATTCTCGGCTGAAAGGGCTCTGTTCTATGACAGAGCTCCCTGATCAAGACAAAGCGATTGGGTAGCGATTGCTGTTTATAAATCTCATGCATCGTCGTTTGCTTTGTTAATAACTGGATATTATCCGGAGGGGCATCCGCAAATTTTCCTGTTGTATAAGCAAGCCAGCGCATGAGCTTAAATTGCAATATTGGATTCTTAAGGCTGTCTATTTCGCTATAAAAATCAAGAAGGATCTTGAATTGTTCCCTAGTGGTTAAAAATTGATGAAGTTGTTCTGTTGCAAGCATAACATCTTTTGGTAATTCATTTGTTTGATTCACTGCTTCTTGTACATCTAACGTTTTCATTGTAAGTAAATATAGGATAGGCTTGATCTCTTGCAGCGCAGGGTGATTAAAGAGGGTTTGTAGATCTAGATCGGTATCTACTAGAAATTCCATAATAGCTTGACGGCAAGTCGCTTCCTTTAAAGGTGGGGAGGTTAGTTGGGAGATCGCTAATTTCAGCAAATAAGCGCTCTGTCTAGAAAATAACCTGAGCAGGGATATAATTTCGGTTTCCTTTAGATCATGGCCAAATAGTGCAAGAAAGTTCTGAGAAAAATTTCTTGCAACGCTTTCCATATGTTGCATGAATTGTTCGGCATAAGAATATAGCTCGCTAAAGGGAACTTCCTGAAGGTCCCAATTATATCCAGAGAAGTACTCGTTACGATCTTTTGATTTTTTTATAGCCTGCTTGGCTAAGTTCAAACGATATTCCCAAGGCATATCAGCCAACCAAGCCTTATCAAAAGTATATATATGGTTGTCGTGGATCATTTTCTCGATGAGGATAAATCGCTGTTTGATTGAAAAGATGCGGAAGTCTAACGCTTCGGGATTAACTCGAGCGATGTTTTGTCCTTGCTTAATTATTAATTCCGCCAAGTTAAATAAATGCTCAGAGGGAGCATTTGATAGAAAAAAGAAGTTTAAATGATTGAGCAAAATCCGTGCGTGAACTTCTTCTTGTCTCGCAATATAAAAGGCTAAATCTAAACGGTCCTGAATGGAGGCTTCGTTCAATTTAAAAGAAGGACTGCCTTCTGCAACGAGCTTGACACCTTGATCTCCTAATTCCAATAATCTTCGAGCAAATTCTAGGCGCTCTTGAATGGGTATGCCACCTAATATAACGTGTAATTTGTTTGCGATGTTCGTTCTAGTTTGCGGATCGATTTGTAAAATTTTCATGATGTAATCGATTCGATCTTCAAAAGGAATGCTTTGGAGTCCAAATTTATCAAGATGGTAAGCTAGATAATAAGTCAAGTTTGGCGCCAGCTCCAAAATACAGGGTACTAATGTGAGCAATTCTTTGTCGGAAGCCCGGCATTTCACAAGATGAAAATAGACCATCATGTATAGAGAGGTTGTTTTATTATTTTTTCTTATTATATGTTCAATGTCAGATAAAGGCACCCCTTCCGGTGGCAAGTCTTTGAGAAGTGCTTGAATAATCGAATCACTTTGATTTGGTTGTCGCCATCTACTCTCGTTTATTGTATAGGCAAGATCAAATCTTTGCTCCAACGTGTCTGTAGGGCTTAATAATGCTGTAATGATTTTAAACAAATCAGATTCATTTTGTCTATTGGGTGAAACATCAAAGATGAGCTTGGCGAACTCTAAACGTTCATCTACAGGGGTGTTTTTTAGAGGAAGAGATTCTAAATGTTCCAGGACTGCGTACGATCCTTCTCCTTTATGCCTCAGGATTAATGAGGCTAGTTCGATATCAAAGATGTCAGGGATTAATGCGGCTATATATTGATCTGCCAAGAAGCCCAAGGAGGCAAGTTTTTTTGCCAGGATAAGTTTTTTTTCTAGCGGAAAATCGTTTTGAGTGAGCTGGTCTAAATCAAGGTCGATGCCTTTGGGCCCAAGAACAAATTTTTTTACGAGAGCCTTTATATATGCAAGATATTCATCTTTAGGTTCACGGGGTTGCAATTGCAGGAGACCTTTATACATCTCCTTTGTAATAGAATCTTGATTCTGACAATTTTGAAGTATGCAGTCCGCTAGGTCCATCTTCTGTTCAAAGGTCGTATTTTGTAAGTTCATATGGCGTAATTGTTGTGTGCAGAGATAATAAGCACCGGAATATCCCGCTTGATTTTGCCCTTGCTTAGCTATCATTTTGGCTATTTCCAAACGGGTCTCTAGCGGCATGGTATTAATCTTATCTAATATTCGAAAATCAATAGAATCAACAAATTTGCTGTTGTTGGCCATGAATATTACCAGTTGAAGCTGAGATTCAGCTGAGAGGATATTTAATTGTGATTTATGCATGAATAAGAGACCTGGATTTTCTTTAAGTAGAAAAGCCAAAATATGGTCTGTTTCTGTTGCTTCAAGTGTAGCAGGCAGGATAGTGTTGTATTCAAAGATCTGATCTATGAAAATTTTCTTTATTTTAAGAGTCAGGTCTGGATTGAACTGCATGTCGTTATTTATTTTATGAAATAATTTCTCAATAGATGCTAAACTCAATCCACGACCATAATCGAGAGATATATCTCTCAAAATGGCATCTTTAACAACATGAAATAGGTTATTTTCCTTTAATGTGCTTAAGTTATTATACGACTTAGTGATTAATTCTTCTTCAGATTTTGATAGTGTTGTTGAAATAACGTTGTGTTTAAAATCAGACGTGATCATGTTTATGTTCATAATAGACCTATTTTCGATTTTATTTAACTTTATTATATCAATTTAACTTTATTATATCAATTAAAGTAATAAAAAGTTAATGTGATTTTTTTGTAAGTTCTTAAAAAACATAAGATATCGAATTTCAGAGCTAAAAGAGAATGCAGAGAGATATAAAAATGCTTGTTTGAATAGTTCTCTTCATGTTTTGATCCCTGAGGAACAAAAACGCAAAAATGAGGAACTTTTTGCTAAATTAACCACAATACAACAAAAAATTGTCTTGCCAAGGTTATATATCAAAACTATACATTCAGGTGATGATGTGCCTTATATGCTCTATACTTGCATTTTATAGACACCTTCTTTTATGACAACAGGGATGTATATCCTACACCAAGGCTTGTTTGACAAGTTTTTGAGCATAGTAGGCGTGATAGAGCAATCCTTTGGAGCCCAAGCCTAGCAACGCCCAGCATTTGGGGTTGATCTGTTTCAGATAAGGCATATGGCCCGGAGCAGAAGCTCTAATCCCAGAGCGGCAGCCTACGATTTTGGCGTCTTTTAATCCAGGCAGCATGGCGGTAACTTTAGGCATGATATCTTGTACGGCTATAGAGAGATCCGGCAGGGCAGAGGAAAAGTCCCTCTCGAAGGTCGCTCCTACCACACACGTGCGCCTATCGGGATTCATGACCAAATATGCCTGTGAGTTGAGAGGCGCGGAGGGGACCGGAAGATGTTCCGGCCACTCCAGCTCCAAAAGCTGGCCTTTGACGGGATTTATTGGAAGGGCTTTCAATTCCTTCAGGTGAATCGCTGAGGCGCTGTTGCAGACCACTACCAGGTCGTAGCTATTTAATTCCTCAAGGGACTGAATGGCTACTTTCTCCAATCGCGCGTCCTTTTTCTGGCAGAGGTTCCAAAGGCCATTGAGATAATTCCCGGTATACACTGTCAGCGCGGATTCAATAAAGATGCCCGGGCATTCAACCGCACCGGGAACAAGGCGCATGACTTCACTTGCGGTCAAGGCTTGGACATCGGGAAAAGTGGCGGCGCATTTCATGTAATCATTGTAATTTGAGGGGGAGAGAGCTATGCGTATTAATCCGCTCTTGGCAAAGACGGGTTGTTCCTGAACGGCTGCCGCAGCTTGTAAAAGGTTCAAGGTAGCTTGATAGCTTTCGGCTCCTTTTAGGTTCAATTTGCAATGCAATCCGGCATAAGTGTGTAGTAGTCCGGCTGCGATTCCGGAGGCTCCGCCGCCAATTCCTTGGGGATCGAAAAGCGTGATATCAGCTGGATATCTATCCAGCAGATAATAGGCCGTGGCCAGTCCGGAAAAACCGGCGCCAATAATTGCAATTTTCATAAATTCTCTTGTAACTTACATGACATTTAGGCAGTCTAGTCCTAAGTTCGACTGTGCAACATTTTTGAACTTCTCTGCAGAGAGAGTTTTCATTCAAAAATATTGCAAAGTCGAGCTAAGCTAGGATACATTTTACAGAACAGAGGTATTCTTTGTCGAGGTGAACCGAGGGGAGTTATGACTGTAGTTCAAAAAGATATACGTAATCTGTTGTTTATTATAGGCGCCGGAGTACTTTGTGCTTTTGCTTTAGTGGGTTATGTGCTATATAATTATGGTCCGACGGGCAGGTATGTGACCAAAAATGTGATGCTCTCTCCTGAGTGGATGTCGATGTTGACTTATCAGGAAATTAGTCCGCACTCTGGAAAGTTGACCAAATATATTTTTGATAAGGTTGAGATTTCGTATGCAGATAAAGACCCTACAGAAATCGTGGCGGATCTGACCGTAGAGCAATATAAAAAGATATACGACTTGATCAAATTGCAAGAGAGCTTAAAGACTCTTTCCGAGGGTATAGAAGGTTTGTTCTATAGTCAGCCGCCGGCCAGGTTAATCATACAAGTCAAGCCGGAAATGGCGGCAGATACCCCAGCCTCTAAGGTGATATTCCAAGAAGTGCAGTTTGCCAAGGATAGCCGCTATTATCGCGTGCAGTTGCCTGAACAGAATACGCGTACGGGTTCTTGGGTGTACTTCGAATATCCTAATATTTACCAAGCGGTCATGCAAACGTTGAAAAAATCATGAAAAATTCAGCTCAATTACTCTTTCTAGGTACGGGCGGCTCTTTGGGGGTTCCTGTCGTGGGTTGCAAATGCCCGGTATGCACCTCAGAAAATTCGTATAATCAGCGCACGCGTTCGTCTCTGCTCCTGAAAGTAGATAGCAAGCACTTCCTTGTCGATTGCAGTCCGGATTTTCGCATGCAAGCCCTAAGGCATAATATCAAGTCATTGGATGGCATATTATTTACTCATGCTCACTACGACCACACTGCGGGCATCGATGAATTGCGGGCTCTGACCTTGCATATGGAGAAGCCTTTGCCATGTCTCATGTGTCCCGAGACATATCGCGATATCAAACACAGATTTTATTACATCTTTGGGACGGATAAACAAACGCCTTCGTTCCGGAACAAATATGACATCCATCTGCTTCCCTCGACCGAGGGGGAAACAGAATTTTTAGGGCTGAACGTTCGCTATATGAGTTTTGAACAGGCTAAAATGCGGGTGACGGGCTTTCGTTTTGGGAATTTGGCGTATATATCGGATATTAGAGATTATAAAGAGGACATTTTCAACCACTTACAGGGGTTGGACACATTGGTTATCAGCGCTTTAAGATTTCTGCCTTCGCCTATGCATTTTTCTATCGACGAAGCTGTCAGCTTTATTCAAAAGAGCGGCGCTAAAAAAGCCTGGTTGATGCATTTGGCGCATGAAGTCGATCACGATCGCGGCAATGCCTACTTGCCAGAGAATATCAGATTGTCATATGATGGTTTAGAAATCGACTTTTGTCCAGGATAAAAAATTGCATGCAGCAAAATAATCTATTTTTAACCGTACCATCCAATGAAGCGGATGCTACACCCAAACACGCCTTTTTGGTGTCCGTATACAAGGCTCCTCAAACTCTAGAAACATGTGAAGAACACCTACAAGAGCTGGCTTTGTTAGCCAAGACCCTGGGCGTTGAAGTGGTAGATAAATCTCCTTGCCTCATCCGCAAATACGTGGCGGCTACTTTCGTGACAGAGGGAAAGCTGAACGAATTGATCGAAAGAGCTAAGAGCCTAAAAGCTGATCTGGTGATTTTCGATGATGAGATCACCCCGGCACAACAAAGAAATTTGGAGAAAGAATTCAATATACCTGTCATTGACCGCACCGAAGTGATTTTAGCTGTATTTGCCCAAAGAGCCCAAACCAAAGAGGCTCGTCTGCAGATAGAACTTGCGCAGGTGAAATACGAAGCGCCCCGCCTGAAGAGGTTGTGGACGCATCTATCACGTCAGGCCGGTACAGGCGGCATGGGAGGAGGGGCTTACCTCAAGGGTGAGGGAGAAAAGCAAATCGAAATTGACCGTAGAATTTTAAAAAGAAAAATCGAACAGCTGCAAGATGAGCTCCATGATGTAAAAGCCGTGAGAGAAACTCAGAGGGCGGCAAGGGCAAAATCTAATATTCCCATATTTGCTATCGTGGGCTATACGAATGCAGGTAAATCGACGTTGTTAAATGCCTTGACTCAGTCCAGCGTATTTGTTGAAGATAAGTTATTCGCCACCCTGGATACCACTACGCGTAAATTCACCTTAGGCAATAACCAAGAGGTGTTGCTGATTGATACGGTGGGTTTTATCCGCAAGCTGCCGCATCTTCTGGTTGCAGCTTTCAAGAGTACATTAGAAGAAGCTCTTTACGCCGATATCTTGATACATCTTGTGGATGTCAGCCATCCCATGGCTGAAGAGCAAGCCGAAACCACATTTGAAGTGTTGAAAGAATTGAATGCCCAGAACAAACCGATCATCACCGTGCTAAACAAAATCGATCAATGCCCAAATCGCGCCCTTATCGATAAAATGCGCATAAAATATCCAAAAACTCTGGCCATTTCAGCTCTTAAGCGCACGGGCTTTGAGGAGTTGGAGGAGATGATGATTCACGAGATCCGCAATCAGAGGAGCGAGATCTTGTTAAAAATTCCCCAGAGCGAATATCGTCTGGTGAGTGAAGTTATCCGGCAGGGAAAGATTATTCATCAGGATTATGAGGATAATGACCTTATCCTTCGCGTCAGCATACCTATATCTCTGGCGGGTAAACTGCATAAATATAAAGTCAACGAGTAAATGTGTGAGCGATCCTTATGTGCCTATGCATCGATTGCCTGAGGGAGAAAGACCCAGGGAGCGTTTGCTTCGGCAAGGGGCTGAATCTCTCTCTACAGTGGAACTGATAGCTATTCTTTTAGGCAGCGGCACTCAAAAAAGTCCTGTACTAAAGCTAGCACAAGAGATAGTGGCGCATTTTGGCAGCTTGCAAAAGCTGGCAGAAGCTACTGTCGAGGAATTGCAACAAGTCAAGGGGATTGGATTAGCTAAAGCTATTCAACTTAAAGCCTGCATTCACCTCAGCCTTCGACTAGCTAAGCAAGCACAGCCGCAGAAGTATCCCATATCCCATCCGGTGCATGCCTATAATTTGATCAAGGATCTCCTGATGCATGAAAAGAGGGAAGTGTTGGTGGTTATCTTGCTGGATACTAAAAATTGCCTGATCTGCTATGAAGTCGTGGGTATAGGCACTCTGTCGAATTCATTGGTGCATCCTCGCGAGGTTTTTTATCCGGCGATACGCCATAAAGCTGCAAGTTTGATCCTCGTGCATAATCATCCCAGTGGAGATCCCAATCCCTCTCCTGAAGACTATCAGGTGACAGATAATCTAATTCAAGTGGGGCGTCTTATGGGTATTGCTGTCAACGATCATATCATCACCGGGGATCAAACGTACACTTCATTGCGTCAAAAAGGTGTTAAGTTTTAATTAAAAATTTATTAAAAAATCTTTATAAAGTCAATTAATTATTAACTTTATTTTATTTGTATAAGTGTGGTATTATAAGAGTAATGGAAATAAAATAATTTAATTTATTAAAATTGAGGTGTTATGCAACCTGTTCATCCCGACAAAAAAGCTTCGTCCGCGTCTACTTCAACAGCAAATCCGGCTAATCCTACCACAAGCACATCCAAGCCACCCGAAAATGTCGGAGGGAACGTATGGAGTACAATAACAAATACAGTAACAGGTTTTTTTAGTAGACCGAACAACAATCCACAGCCTCCTGCAGCAAATCCAGCACCGGCTCAGCCGACACCTGCAGCCTCACTCGCCCCAGCAATTCCGTTGACAACAGCAGCTAATTCCGCTCCAGCCAGCTCGAAAGCAGAAACACCAGCCCCTCAGCCTCAAGAAGCTCAAGCCCCTGGATTTTTCGTTAAAGTGGCCAAATGGGCTATTGGAACTGCAGACGAATCCACGCGAGAAACGACGCGGTTGTTTAATGAAAAATTGAAAAACGTCAAAGGGCAAAATCAAAAATCGCTAAACGATGAGCAATATGCCGGATTGCAAAAAATTGTGGAGGCTCTCGCAACTAGCCTGAAGGATGTTGTCAAATCAGGATTGCAAGAGACAGATAGCAATGAAGATAGTTCAGAGCTTGTTAGGGCTATTCTGGAAGTGAATATTTTGAATATTCTGGAAAGATATCTTTCCAAAATTCAAACATGGGATCAATCCACATCCGCTGAAGACCTGGTGATCAAGGTTATTGAAGAGCTAACTAAAGACGTGCGTCAACTTTATGATCAAGAATTGTTAAAGTTAGATCAAAATAGGAAAGATCAGCTCAATCGATTAGAGGCGGAACGTCTTTCTCCACAAAAAAAATCCGAGAAACAGCAGCAAATAAATGACGATTACGAAAAGGGCAAAATTAAATTAGCTAAACAGACCGGCGACACATTGCTCAAAGTATTATTTTCTGGAGGATCGGACAGCATTATTATCCCTGCTAACATTAATAAAGTGTCTTTGTTCGCGAAGCAAAAGACGATATTTCACTCTCTAAGCAGCTTACTAACCGACGCCATCACTGCGCTATCTAATAAAACTATTGAAGCCAAAAATAACTATCAAGCAAACCTAGATGTGCTGCAGAATTTTGATATGAAAAATGGGTCCACATTGGTGGAGCTTGTCAAGATGTTAACCTCCCAATTCAATGTATTATTTAAGCGTTTGTCTGCTACTGAAAAAGACGGGGTATCGTCACAAACTATAAAAGAAGAAGATCCCTTAAAACGCCTGCTGCCGAAGATGACAAAAATATTCACTGGTGCACTAGGAGATGAAAAAGATGCCGCCGGCGTAGAAGCCGTTAACTTTGTGGGTGAGTACAGCCAGCTTGTTTTAATGCATATTTTCGCCCATGCCTGCCAAGGAGCGCCCAACGGCAATCAGCATATTCTCAGCAGCATTTTAGAGAAGTTGCTGTCAACTACACTTAAATTTGCCAATGACTCCGGCCTCAAATGGGAGAAAGATTATAACGTTTACTGTCAAAGCAAAGCCGAGATTGAAAAGACATATAAGCCTGGAGAACCCGAATACGCAGCTAAACTTGAGAAAGCTGAAGCTAATATGCAAGCCAGTTTTCAACCTCTCGTCGACACTCTCATGTCCGAATTAGGTGTCGATGCAAAGGGGTTAATGGCGATTCTGCCTCACAAGTTTGAGGGGTTATTGGGCTTTATTCAAAATCGAGTGGGTACCGACGAGATGTCACCCGCTATAAAAACAGAGCAGGGTTTAAGAAAATTCCTGACAGGTTTTGTTTTCCAGTTCTATAGAGATGTAATTGTTGTGCAAAATCAAAGACCTGCCTTTGCCGATAAAATTTTGCGGTATGATGAAACTGCGAAGATGGTAGAAAGTTTGGTGGCGAGCATTTTGCCAATAATTCAAGGGTCTTTGACAGATCCTGATAGCGAGATTGGAAAGCTCGCCTTGTCTTCTGTCAATAACATCCTCTTAGGTAAATTCCAAGCTGACGACAAATTTTTTGCGGATCCTATCAGGCAATTTGTGTACTCTAACACCATGCTTCAACTGGAGCCCTTTTTGCAGGCGTATATCCGCCAGGCTGTGATCAGCTTGTTAGCGAACTTAGCCATAAAGCAGCGACCTGGAGAAAAAGTCGACTTGTTGGGCGATTCGATCCCGTATCTTCTGAATATCTGCATGAAGAATATAAATGGAGATACGGTGATACCGTGGTTAACTGCTTGGAAAAAATCATATTTAGCAGCATTGTCTTTGCCGGAGGGCACTGAAGAGTGTGTAGCAGCTAAGAAACAAGCTCTGCTAAATTTAACGAATGCACGTACGGAACTCTTTAAGAAAGCAGCTCATGCTATTTTAAATGAAGGCGGATGGAATAATCTTCAACAGGTCCCAGCTCCGGAACTTATCAAAGACTCCCTTAAAACTTTATTGGCCGATAAAGTTTTGCCAGACTTATTGGCCAGGATATATACTGATACCTTTGTGTCTGATGCCGTTGATCCTGCCTCAAAGTCAGCTCATGTTGCTGATGAATTGATGGCTAAGGCTACTCCCTCTATCAAAAATTTCTTGAGTGAAAACAGCTCGATGCTCGCATCAAAAACCAACCAGCTTCTGACATTATCGCAGCTGGACTCTAATGCTGAAGCTTTATTAGGTTATGAATACAGCAGGGTGTTCACTCCGTCGAATCCTGCGATGCAGGTACTTTGGAACAGGATTCAGCAGTTTATTTCCCATTTGACCGCCCAAAGTTTGAATAGGCTTGCGGCAGAATACAAAGGTGAAGCTAAAGACCCTGTGATTAAAGCTTTGTTGCAGTTGCAGTCCTTGGTGCAAAGTCAGAAAATGGATCCAAAGCTTAAAGAAGCTATCGTTGAGTATAAAGGCAAAGTGCAACAACTCAAAGATATAGATCAGGAATTAGTATATCTGAAAAAAGCGGCCGTCGAGATAGTCTCTCGACTGTCAGACCCACAGAAAGCCTTAGTCCCGAATCTGCAAAAGCGGTTGTTGTCAGATGGTATGACCTCTAGCGAGTTGTTGAAGCAACGAATCGATTTCAACCAGAACCTGCATATTCCACAGGCTGCAGAATCATTGCTTGTTGAAAAACAGGCTAAACTTGCAGAGTTGGAAAAAATTGAACGTCAATTAAACAGCCTTGTCGATTCTAATTCAGCTTATCCGCAAGAAAAAGCCCGTCTCGATGGAGAAAAAGCACTTAGAAGCGGTGAGTTGAAGCTGATAGAGGGCCGCATCAACGCCCTGACCGGCCAAAGTGCAATGGCTGATTATGACGTGGCCTATTATGCCGCGTTGTTGAATGATATAGAGAAGCTCTCAGTGGAGAGAAGAAAGAAGTGCCTTGACCTGCATAGGGCTCATGCGATTCCATCCGATACAGTACAGGCTCAACAAGCTAGGATAGAAAAACTTCTAGATAGAACCTCGGTTCTTATTTTCCATAAAGGCACAGAAGCCTTTGATCGCGATATTCAATCTCTGCAAATGGATTTATCTCAAGAGGCTGAGGGTCTCAGGCATCTACTAGATAATATGCTTTTAACAGCAGATATGCAACAGATGTATAAAGCCGAATATGAAGAAATCGGCCAGATCCTCTCCCATTTAGAAAAATTGCATTCATCTCAGAATTCGACGGAAGGTAAGCGCTATTTTAGCTTAATTCAAGATATGATCATGCAAAAACGGCAGCGTCTTGAACAGGAACAACAACAGTCGGCCTTGGTAGCTGAAGCGGATGATCTGGATGAAAAAATTGAGCTTTTGAAAAAAGAGGCCGTTAAAAATTTTGACGCCGAACAAAAAGATAAACTGTTTAAGGCGATAAAGGCAAATGATGAAATCTCACGAAGGGAGATAATTACCACACAGAGAGAAATCGACAAGCTGACCAAGTGGCTTGAAATTAGGCATGACATCGATGCAGCTCAAGATAAATCTTCCGGTTATGAGTCTGTTCATACCATGAAAGTGCGGAGTCGTATAGGGGAGCTAGAAAAACACCTCCACACCCTCAAAAAATATCACCTTGAACTGCATGGGCTTGCCAGCTTAAAGCCTGAAGTGCTGACTACAGCCGAAGGAGGGACAAGAGCCTGGAATGTGTTGATTCATATTCTAGAGCAGAAATCTACACGTTTGAAAGTCCGACTCGAAAACACTACGCCACTGCAAACAGAGTATGATGAAATCATAGCTCCCTTTAAAGCTATCTCTAAAGAAATATTTAAAGATATCGGATTTGACAAGCATACAAAGATGCCGGTGCCTTTCTTTTTACAGAGCACCTTGTGGTCAAGTTTGATGGATGGGCTTTTGCCTTCGGTGCTTCTAGACTTTTATTCGAGTGCTTGGGTGTCAAAACCCGAGACAGAGCATCCAGCGGAAATTGCTTTAGCTCATACTTCAAATTCGTCGACTCACGCATCGAATAAGGCAAGTTCGCTCTTTGCTACCGATAAATTGGCTGATATCGCTACGAATCAAATTAAAGCCATCGTTGTTGAACCCAAAGATAAGTTGGAAATGCTGGCTGTGATGCTTAAAGACAGTGGCTTGAGTACTTTGGACCAAGCTTGGCTGCGAGATCTTTTTGCCGTTATAACTAAAGACGAGGTCTTGTGGTCCCATCTCAAGGATTTTGTAAGCTCTCGTTTGGATTATATGATCGGTCACCTGTCTCAGGGCCAAGGAGGGAATGCTTTTCTTCATGTAACGATAAAAACCCTTCTGGAAAGCTTCAAAAAACATATTAAAGACAAGCACGTTCAGGTAGACCTCGTAATTAACGAATACAAGCAGATCGATGATGAAGGTAAAAAAGCCCTATTTAGAAAAAAATCTACTCTCTTTAACGGTTTTGCTGACGAAATCTTGACTAAAACCGGCCTGAACAAACCTGAAGGATTTGGTTTGGCCTATTTTAATCCGATGATCTTGGAAGCTGTAAAACAAAGCATCGTCGACCGATGCTTCGATTACTGTCTAGGTATAACTCAAGGGAAAGACAACCTCTCGTCTGTACCGGAGGAGTTCAGACAGCGTATTAAGGCTAGCGATAAATCTCTTTCTGATGCCGACGCTGCCTCGTTACAGCGCATTTATGAGTCATTGTTTGCATTTGTCGGAGAATCTGTAAACGATGCGGTGATAAAAAGATTGAAAGGAGCCAAAGCTCCCAATGCCGCAGCGGGTAACCAGCTTATAGATTTAAGCGCTCCGTTCGAAGAAAGATGGGAGGCTAAAAAAGAGGGAGAATGGATTCCAAGGGTAGACAGCGGAAACATTGTCTTGATCCGCAAAGAAAAAGGCAAAAAACCAGATGCTTGCGAAATATTGATTCTAGATAAAGTTTCAGTAAATGAGATTACACCTCTGGTGGTTTATCATGCGGTATGCAAACACAACAGCCAAAAACTAGCGGCTGAGATTTTGGAGAAATTCGAAGGCAAATGTAAGGAATGGAACATTACACTTACAGAAGAGTTTAACGCTTGGTTTAAACAATCACTGCAACTGATTCTGGAAGATGACGAAGTCTTAAAGCTGCTAAGCAATATTCCTGAGTGGATAAAGGGAATTTTGTTAAAGAAAATGGTGTTATTGTCACAGCCCTCGGGTAAAGGTGATGCTAAGGAAAAAGTCTTAAATGTTAACCAAATTCCATCTTACCTCATCAAATCAGTTCTCAATTTATTGCAAAGCAAGGGACCTGTCTTAAAAGCCAAAATCTATACGGTGCTGAAACAAACGCACTATGACTATACAAAAGGTCATGAGCAAGATAAGGTCATTTTAAAGCAGCTTCATGAGGACGCTGAATTTAAGAAAGAAGCTAAGTCCCTAGTCACCGAACTTCTCGATATCTTCAAATTTGATCCTAAAACAGATCTTCCACCAGAAATTCCCTTGTTGAAAGATATGTGGGAAAGCACGGGATTGGCAGCTATTGAAGAGATGGTTATTGCCTCTCATCTGAATACTGCAAAGATAGAGTATAGCCGCGCTCAACAGAAGCAAGAATGGGACGATTTGTTAAAGGACAAGGACCTGCAGGAACAAGAAAAGCAAGATATTCGCCACGATTTGGATAAGGGCATAGAGTTTATTGGCAACCAAATCCAACAAACTATCCATAAGACAACAGGGATCGTTCCAAGTAAAAACAACAACACCACTTTGTTTGCCGATTCGATCGCTGACAAGGTCATCAAGGGGCTAATCAAAACTCTTCATCTGAATGAGCCGAAAGGATGCACCATATTCAAAAACTGGATAGCTCAACTCCTTAAACAGACTCTGGACGATAAACAGATCCGCGACTTGATGGATCAAACTCCCCAGCTGGTGAAAGATGTTATCTACAAAAAGCTGGTGCAACTGGCCGGTTTGACGCCTATGGGAGAGGTCAAAGCCGCTCATCCTGGCCATCTGGCTGCTAACATAGCCTTAGTCTTCCTCGATCATATTGCCCAGGCCCGTCAAGATTTCAACGCAGCCTATGCAGCGGCTATGAGTAAAGATTCGCAGATGAGCCATGAACAGCTGATAGAATGTTTGCGCCATAACTCGGAAAAAATCGTCGATAACCTTTTCAACAACCTGAAAATATCTCCCAAAGATGATATTCAGGTGCTTTTTGTCGATGAAATTTGGGAGAATTTCGGCAAGGCTGCTGTGGCTGATTTTATTACCGACATGTATTTGAAGACAGTGAAATTTTATCAACAGGATAAGCAAGTAGCCCTTGAGTATGTCTTGAATCCTCAAGCGTTTAAAGCTAAAGTAGGTCAAGATAAAGCCGCTGTAGCGAAGGAGGATAAACCTCAGGCAGCCTCTTCTAGTTTGGGAGCTTCCCAGCAGATGGATCAGTCTATAGATTTATCCAGCTTACGCAAGTCTCAAGTCATTCAGACCGAGGAAGCTAGGCAGGTTAATAATCTTTTAGGAGTGCTAGGAGAGACTGTACGCAATGAAGTCAATAAGTATATCCAAAGACTGCCCGCTGAAGAAATTACTGAACCGCACAAGTTTGCCAAAGATACGCTGATGCAGATTTTAAAGGCGATGGGAATTGCTTCGGAAGAAGTGTCACCTGTTCTCGTTCAGTGGGGAATAGAGTCTATCGAGAAACTTGTAGGCAGCCGTCAAGCCGGCGACTTATTGGATGAGATTCCCAGTAAGGTTGCAGAGGTGGTTCTCAATAAACTGGTTCAGCTAGGAAGAAGGCGCAACCTTCCTCTACAATCAGCTAAAGATGAAACCAATTTGACGCACCTTCCTGCTAATATTGTGATTATCTTGCTGAACGCCATCAACGAACATCGCCCTCTGCTTAAACCTATTATGGAAATTCACTTGGCAGCTAAAGTCGAAATTCAAAAAGGGCATGAACTTCAAAGGAAAATCATTAAAGACGAGTGGAGGAATGCAAAAGCTACGCTCCGTCATAACTTTAAAGATGACCCTAAACTCTTGGAAAGAAAGCTTAAAGCGGGTAAGAACGACAAAAATAAACGCTTATCAGCTGCGCAGATCAAGTTTGAAGCAAAGGCTAAAGAAAATGATGAGAGCATCCTCAAAAAATTAAATGTGGTATGTGTACAAATCTTGGATGAGGCTTTCAAAAAAGAGGCTCTGGATATCAACATTGCCGAAGATGTGCCTGTGCCTTACGCCGATACGCTTTGGGATAAATTCGGCAAGCAGGCCGTAGCCGGCATGATGGCAGAAGCCTACTTAGAAATGGCTAAACCCGGAGAAGAAAAAGCTGTCCATGAACATAGGCTCAGCGCCCCTGTTATTAAAGCCGCTAAAAAATACGCCGGATATACCTTGGACAAACTAAAAAATCTGATGGTATTTAATACACCCGGTATTGAGGCTGGATTGCAGAAGTTGGTCGATAAGCTGTATGGTCAAGGGGAAAAAGGAAAATCCATCGCTAACTACATCGATCATAACAAAAAAGCTATCGAAACGTGGTTTGTAGAAAACAACCTGAAAAAAATCGCTAAAAGCCGAGATAAAGGTGTAAACGAAGCTTTGTTTTCTGTCGTAGGTCAAGATTTAGAAGCCGTCATGATGCAGATTTTCGATAATTTTACCGGAAATATCAAAGCGATAGAAAGTCAAGATCCCAATTTCACCTACAATTTCTCTATCAAGTTGTTAAACATCTTCACTGAGCATCTAAAAGCCGTCAATGCCATCACTCAAGAAGGTAAAAAGGCTTATATGTTCGACGTGGATGCTGTGACCATGCAGGCGAAAATGGGTGCTCAGCTGCATCCGGATATGCCAGGTGCGGAGATGTTAAAAGAGTTGCATGACTTGAAATCCAAAAACGAGCATTATCAAGAACAGCTAGTAAAGTTTAATCTTCAACCGACTGTAAATGCCGAAAAAATAGCAAGGCTGCAAGAGGACATCAAGGCAATTCAAGATCAAATAACAGCTCAGCAGAAGAAGATCGAAGGTAAACTCATGCAGGGCACCTACAGAAAACTCGCCAAGTATCTGCTTGAGATGTGCAACTTTACTAAGCCTGAGGATTTGCCAGGGCCTTCCTTGAGTGTCAAAAAGCAAATTTGGGAGCAGCTCAATGGGGATCTCGGATCTGAAATGATAAAGACTATTTGCGATAACTTCCTGACGCAGCAGAAACTCAATGACTATCTCTTGAGTTTAATGCAGACCATCAACAAAAAAATGGAGTTTGTACTGGCTGAAACATCACCTTCCACTCAAAAAGCCAAAGATGTCAAAAACATCAAGCTTTCTCCGGATGAAATGAAGCGAAACCAAGAGCAATGCCTGCAATTGTTGAAGTCGCTATCTGGAGCCTTTCCAAATACACTTCAAGGTGGTTTGATCAATTTTGCAGCGCGCTTTAATGC
>CAYMKI010000004.1:0-1038 GCA_964390695.1 uncultured bacterium | reverse complement strand
GTCCGTGAGTCTTTGGATGAAATGCCTGTGTCTGCTATGATCGAACAAGCCTTGATCAGCGGCGCTGAAAGCCTGCCTAAAGAAAAGATGCCGGAAAGTCAGCTAGAATTAGATGTAGCTAAGAACAAAATCGCAGCAGAAGCCAAAGAAGTGCCTGGAAAGGTGCAGGATGAGGCTGTGCATTTGGTCAAAAATGTCGTAAAGTTGTTCTTCCACTCAATTAAAATGAAGGTCGAAGGATGGATTCAAAAACTCTTAGGTCTTGTCAAAAACGAAAAAATCAAGAAAGAGTTAGGGTTTGTTTTACGCACGATATGCTTTACCATTATCGGTACTGTGGTGAAATGGATATTGAAGATTCCTTTCTTGATTGTCTGGAGGCTTTATCTCGAGAAAGCTGTGAGAAGGGATGCAGAGATTAACCGTAAAGTATGGGTAGAGCCTGCCATCCACGCCAACTTAGCTTTACACGAGGCGGATGCTTTAATGGAAAATTTGAAGAAGCATCAGAAGACCCAAAAGAAGAAGCCTGTAATACAGCCAAAACAGGAAAACCCTGTTTTGGCTTAGAGCAGGTGGCTAAGTCACCAACTTAGTCTAGAGTATCATCTTTTACGAAGTATAGGGAATGGCTTGTGCGTAATGCATAAGCTATCCCCATGATAGTTATTATTAACAATATATTGTATTGAGGAGTCTATGAGTTTTGTCAATTTTATGTTTAGAGGCCTTGGTGGTGAACAGGTTGGTTTCTGTCGAAGCAGTCATCCCGCTGATTCGGGTATACAAAAGTATGCCGACGTAAATACTGCTAAAGGAACAATTACAAAAGATTTGCAAAACGACTCTTATAAAACCATTCACGTTGATAATGCTTATAAGTTTACTACGCTTTCGGATAAAATTCGTAGCGCAAGCATCAAGGTTTGGCAGAATCTCCAAAATCAGTCGCAGAAGGCTTTTATAGCTTGCTTAATAGGAGGCATTCTTGGAATTGTTACCTCTTTAGCTTTAGGAATTTTATTACCCCCTCTATAT
>CAYMKI010000003.1:35857-58606 GCA_964390695.1 uncultured bacterium | reverse complement strand
GGATCAAAATCACCCAGGTACATATTGACAAGAGGAACAGAGCCATAATGATGGCTTTTCCCAAAAAGTCCGAATGATAATACGCCTCGAAAAAAGGGTTTGTTAACAAAAATGAAGTATTTACTTTCATTCCATTTTCCTGTATAATATTTACTTAATGAGCATATTAATATAAGGAGAAAATAGTGCAAAGAAAAAAAAATATGCAAATATTTCAATTTATCTTGCTGGCCCTGCTCTTCTTCACCTCCTCGGTGTGCTTACTTGCCCATGAAACTCCCGCCGATAACGAATCCACTCCCCTGCACGTCGAACTCATCCCCGAAAACGAAACCCTCCAACCCGGACAGACTTTTTGGGTGGCGATCCAATTAAAACTCGAAAATGGATGGCACGCTTACTGGAAAAATCCCGGTGATTCAGGCATGGCCATCGATATCGAATGGCAGCTCCCCCCTGGCTTTATCGCGGGTGAAACCGAGTGGCCCTACCCCCAACGCTTCGACCTCAGCTCTCTCATCGGCTACGGCTATGAAGGCGAAGTGTGGCTGCTGACTCCCATCACACCACCCCAATCTCTGCCTAAAGACTCCCTCATCGAAATCGGCGCAAATATCGACTGGCTAGTATGCTCCGAAGAGACCTGCTTGCCCGGCTCAAGTACGGCAGCTAAAAATATCCCGGTGAGCTTCAGTCCGCCTGTACCACACAACCGTTACGTTCTAGACTTCGGCAAAGCCCGTGCCCAAATGCCGCAAAAACACTGGCACATGTATGCCTACCGCAAAGACGATCAGATCAAGCTGCACCTGCAAGCTCCCGAGCATGAAGGCCTGCATTATCATTCTGCCATCTTCTTTCCCGCACATCAAACGCTGATCGATCACAAAACACCTGCCGCCTTGCACCCGAAAACAGATGACTTAAGTCACTATGTGATTTCTTTGAAAGATGTCGATGGATCCGACTCTAAAGCCGCTTTCTTAAGCGGTGTGGTGGTCTTGAACTCCAACGATCCTAACGCTGTCCGAAAGGCCTTGGAGGTGCATGTGCCCATCCAAGAGAAACATGCCGCAGATCCCGGTCCCGTCGCCATGCTCGACACCAAAGAAAAGGAAGCCTTAAAACTAACTCTGGAAACAGACTCCACAAAAGCGCACACCTCCACCCCAACCCAAGAATTTGAAGGCGGCCTCTTACTGGCCCTGCTGTTTGCCTTTTTAGGCGGCTTGCTGCTGAACCTCATGCCTTGCGTTTTACCGGTGGTATCTTTTAAAATCTTGAGCTTTGTCAAACTGTCCGGACAAAACCGCTGGGAAATCTTGAAACATGGCATAGCCTTCAGCCTCGGGGTGATCCTTTCCTTCTGGGTGCTGGCCGGCGTCATGCTGATCTTGCAAGCCTACGGCCGCAGCGCAGGCTGGGGATTTCAACTGCAAGAACCGATCTTTGTAGCTGTGCTTGCAGCTATTCTAACCCTTTTTGGGCTAAGCTCTATGGGTGTTTTCGAATTAGGCTTGTCGATGTCGGCTTTAGCCGGCTCTGGACAGTCTTCTTCTCATAAAGGATTGGGCAGTTCATTTTTCAGCGGCATTCTCGCTACGACTGTCGCCACTCCCTGCACAGGACCCTTTTTAGGTTCGGCCATCGGATTTGCAGTCACACTGCCTCCCTTCAAGGCTTTACTCGTATTTACCGTGCTGGGTATGGGCATGGCCTCGCCTTACCTCTTCCTAGCTTATTACCCTCAATGGCTGCGCTACCTGCCCAAACCGGGAGAGTGGATGGTGGCTTTCAAAGAAGCCATGGGCTTCCTCATGTTTGCCACGGTGCTTTGGCTGCTGTGGGTATTCGGTGCCCAAACCAGCACACTTGGCCTCATTTTATTGTTGTGCGCCCTCTTCTTTCTGGCCCTAGGCAGCTGGATATATGGAAAATGGTCTCCGCCCGTGTACTCCAAAAAAGTACGCACCATCAGCTATGTGCTGACGCTTCTGTGCTTGACAACCAGCGGCTTCATCATCTCGCGCAGCGTCTCTCCGCAAGTCATCGCTTTAGCCTCTTTGCAAAAATCTCACGACAATAAAATCTGGCAGCCTTTCTCCGAATCAAAAATCGCCAACCTACGCAAAAAGGGCGTGCCGGTATTTGTGGATTTCACAGCAAAATGGTGCTTGATCTGTCAAGCCAACCACCTAGTGCTGTCCTCGCCGGATGTCGAAGCCAAATTCGAACAGCTGGGGGTTGTACGCATGAAGGCCGACTGGACCAAAAACGATCCCAAAATCACTGCCGCACTGAAAAAATTCGGCCGCAGCGGGGTCCCTTTATATGTGCTGTATAGCTCCAACCCCGAAGAAGCACCGCAGATTTTGCCTCAAGTACTCACTCCCGATGGGGTCTTAAGCTACCTCGAGAAAATCTCGCCGCAAATGATCGCTGACAAAGAGGAATAAAGACGTTCATGCACTTCACCGACTCGCACGCGCATATCACCGCCGAATCGGTGTATGCACAAAAAGATCTTATCCTAAAGAATGCAAGCGAAGCTAACGTGGATACCATCATCAACGTATGTACGGATGAGCTTTCCTTGCAAAGAGGGCTGGAACTGCGGCAGCACTACCCATGCGTGCATCTGGCTGCAGCCGTACACCCACACGATGCGCAAGGCCAAACGACGCCATTTTTTGAAAGCATTTCTCAGCATGCCCAGCAAGGTCATTTGGCAGCTATCGGCGAAACAGGACTAGACTACTTCTACCTGCACGCTTCAAAAGAAGAGCAGCAAAACTCCCTGCGCCAACACTTGCGCTTAGCATTGGCATGTAAACTTCCCGTCATCATTCACTGCCGCGAAGCTTTTGCAGACTTATTTCCTATTTTAGATCAGGAATACAAACAAGGAAACGTCTACGCCCCAGGAGTGCTGCATTGTTTTACCGGTACTATGCAAGAAGCCGAACAGGTAATGCTAAGAGGCTGGTATGTCTCTTTCAGCGGCATTGTCACCTTCAAGAAAAGCATAGACCTGCAAGAGGTTGCCAAAAAGGTTCCCTTATCTCAGCTTCTGATAGAAACCGATACGCCCTATCTGGCGCCTCAATCGCAAAGGGGAAAACCTAACCAGCCGGCTTATCTGCCAGAAATCGCCGCCTTTATCGCTAGCCTCCAGAATATACCTGTGGAAGCTGTGGCTCAAGCCACGCGAAGAAATGCGCAGCTGTTGTTTTCTTTGCCGAACTGATATAGGCTTGATCCTTGGGCCATAGCCGCCCGCAACCATTAAAAATAACGGCATGCTTTTGGCGGAATCTAATATTGGCTGCAGCAAAACCCGTAAGCATCTTATCCATCTCTTCAGGGGACCTCTCTAAATATTCACCGGATTTATACGAGAGTATATTTTTCATGGGACTGAAACATGGGGACAACAGCCACATGCCATCGGCTTTATAAATATAATTGACACGCAGCATATCCCTTTCCAATTTTCCGGCAAGGGCGCGTGTTTCGTAGAGCGTATTCGGTGCAACTACTCCCAAAACTATACCGGCCAGATGCGTCAGGGTCATCGCCACACCATACAGCGGCGTACGCACTATATCCGCCAAAGACTTAATCGTATTTTGACGTAAATCTTTCCATGTCTGCTTTTCCTGCATCACCTTATACACCTCTAAGGCCAAAGGCCCTATGAGGGAAACATGCCAGAGGGTTTTCATCACCGTATGCAGAGGACGGCCTATCGCCAAGGCTAAATGCTTGGCAAATATTTTCCTTCGACGGCAATCAATGTAAATTTCTCCCGTGTCGGTGTTAAGACACGAATGCAGTTCGTGCTTCAGTGCCGGACTTTCATTCCAACGGCATATGAGCCTCTTATATACTTTGTCATCTCTCTGATAAATATCAAAACGATTTTCCCATTGCGGATTTTTCAGTTTAAAATCTGAAAATGATGAATAAGGCATGCAACCTCTATAATTTAATTTTTTATTGTATTAGCATATCAAACTTGGATATATATTCTCAATGACATAATTAAGACTATGGCATATAATTCAGACTACAATAAATTAATATTTGTAGTACAAAATGTCATCAAAAATCCGCGTTTTAACCGACCACACCATCAACAAAATCGCCGCCGGAGAGGTCATCGAAAACCCCGCTTCGGTAGTCAAAGAACTGGTGGAAAACGCCCTGGACGCCGGCGCTACCGAAATCTGCATAGAAATCAAAGGCGGCGGGCGCCAGCTGATCCGCATTACCGATAACGGCTGCGGGATGAGCGCCGATGACGCTTTATTGTGCCTGGAAAGGCATGCGACCTCCAAAATCCGCGAAGTGGAAGACCTGCTCTCCATCGACACCATGGGCTTTCGGGGAGAGGCTATTCCCTCCATAGCCTCTATCTCCAAATTCACCTTGATTACCTCGCCCAATCCTCCCATACATCCTGAACAAATAGGCACAATGGTCTCCGTAGATGGAGGAAAAATCCTGCATAGCTCCCCTGCAGCCTGTTCTCCCGGTACCTGCATAGAAGTCAAAAACTTGTTCTTCAACGTGCCTGTCAGAAAGAAATTCCAAAAATCTCCTGCCTATGATGCCAACGAAATCCAAAAAATGCTGACCTTGTTGGCCTTAGGATATCCGACCATCAAATTCCAGCTGATCAGCAACGAAAAATCCATCCTCACGGCCCCTCAGCCAAAAAAAGACAGCCTGCAGAAAAACATCGGACAGCGCATCGAAGATATATTGGGAAAAGATTTTTTCGAGGAAGTCATCCCCCTGGAGTCGCATAAAAACGAATGCTCCCTCCACGGCTTTATCGGACTACCCTCGGCTCATAGGCCCAACCGCACGGGTCAATACCTATTCATCAACAAACGCGCCGTCTATTCTCCCTTTGTAGCCTATGTGGTCAAAGAGGGCTACGGCCCCAGCCTGCCGCCCAACCGCCACCCCATCTTCGTTCTGCATCTGCACCTACCGGGCCAATGGGTGGATGTCAACGTCCATCCCCAAAAAAAGGAAGTCCGCCTGCGTCAAGAATCCCTCTTCAAAGAAATGATCTTCAAAGCTGTGGAAAATGCCCTGCGTGAATGCGGACAAACCTCGCTGCCGCTGAGCTTGCCTCCGCTGCCTTTTAAAGCTCCGGTCTGGGATTTAATGCCTCCGGAAATGCCTCCCATGCCAAGCATTACTACTCCCAAAACAACCTACTCTTCTCCATCGTTTCCACCCATTGCTCCGGAACCCATGCGGCCTCTCCCACAAATACCTCCTAGCAAAGCTGAAACACCGACCTTAAATTTGTTTCCTGCAGCCCAGCCCAAGCCCCCTCTGCCTAAAATCCTCTCAACTCTAGCTCGTTACATCCTCGTAGAACCCTCTTCATTAGATCCCACTCGCGGAGAAGGCTTGTGCCTGATCGACCACCATAGGGCGCATGCAAGGATCATCTACGAAAAACTCTCTGCAGAACATGGCGCCAATTCCTCGCAGAATATCTCCAGCCAGCTTCTGCTGATCCCATACACTTTCGACACCACGCCAACACAATCCACTTTAATTCTCAAGCAGATGCCTTTTCTCAATACCATCGGGATATCACTAAAACCCTTCGGTAGCCGCTCGTTCAATATAGATGCCCTCCCTCAATGCTTTGGCAATATCGATGTGCAGGAGTTCTGCCGCAACCTGCTGCAACAACTGGAAGAAAATTCCCCAGAAAGCTTTGAAAAAGAAAACTTCCGCAGGATTGCCCTGGCAGCCAACCGCGCCGCCATCGCAAAAGGAAAGAGATTATCTTTGGAAGAAGCCCAAGGACTGCTGAGACAATGGTCAGACTGCCAAAACCGCTATCATTGCCCGCAAGGACGTCCGATTGTGGCATATCTATCGCTAGATGAACTAGAGCGTTTTTTTAAATAACTGGAGACCAGGTAAATGCACATCCAAAGAATTCAAACCTTTAGAGAACACATCCAAAAAAGCGGCTGCCAGGCTTACCTGATCGAAGATAAAACTAACTTATTCTATCTCACGGGTATGACCTTGTCAGCAGGAACTCTGCTGGTGCATGAAAAAGGGGCCCATCTATTTGTAGATGCCCGCTATTACGAGCTATGCCGCAATACTGCACCGTGCGAGGTAGTCCTCTCCAGCAAGCTGTCTTGGCCTAATTTTGTTTCTTCTCATCTAGTTCCTGGCCTCCAAACTATCGCTTTTGACCCCGAACACACCACTTACCAGCAATTCCTCCACTGGCAAAAGACACTGGAACCCCTTTCCCTAACTTTGCTTCCCCTTGAAAATCCCCTAAAAGTGCAACGCATGATAAAAGACGACAGCGAGGTGCAACTCTTAAGAGAGGCCGCGGTACTGGGATCAAAAGGCTTCGACTTTGTCTGCAGTTTGCTGCAAGAGGGCATCACCGAAAGCGCCGTAGCGCAGGAGCTGGAAATTTTCTGGAAAAAACAAGGGGCCAAAGGCACGGCGTTCGATCCCATCATCGCCTTCGGCCCAAATAGCTCCATGCCGCACTACCGCGCCGGCGCGGCCGCTTTGCAATGGGGACAGCCCGTTCTGATTGATATCGGCGTCAACCATCGCCACTACCACTCTGATATGACGCGCATGGTCTTCTTCGGAGAGCCTCCAGCCGAAATACAAAAAATACACGCCGTCGTAGAAAAAGCCCAACAACTGGCTTTAGAGATATGTAAACCTGGTACGCTTATAGGCGAACTAGACAAAGCTGCCAGAGGCTATATCGAAGCGCAAGGCTATGGCGCCTATTTTACGCATAATTTGGGTCACGGAGTGGGCCTGGAAATCCACGAAAGCCCCTGGATCCGCGGATATGCCCCCTACGCTTCGCTTCCCCTACAACCGGGAATGACACTGACAATTGAGCCCGGCATATATCTTCCCGGCATAGGCGGCGTGAGGATCGAAGATACCGTGATCATCACGCACGACAAGCATGAAAACCTGACTTTAAGGCCCCACCCTGCCGTAACCATCCAAAAATCTTCACCACGTCACTAAAAGGGATTTGCAATTGCACCTATTTATTTTTGATACAGGCATTTATGAATAAACTATATCTTTTTTTATGTCTATGCACGTTCAGTACAGTCCACATCAAGGCGGAAAATTACAAATATTAAGAATTCAGACACAAATCTTTATAAAAAAAATACGATCGCAGTTTATAATGACATCTAAACAAAAAAAATTACATAAGTCATTGCAACCTAACCAAGCTTCACTCGTATTGGCCGGATAAAAAGCTCTAGTTTCGCAATTTCCTATGTTATATAATAAAATTAAATGTTAAGCTTTCACAAAAAAATATTCCTCAGCTTTGTTTTGGCTTTCACAGTCATCGTGGCGGTTTTGTTTCCCTTTACAGCTAAAATCGTCACCAGGATTTCCTACAAGGCCATGGAAGACAAATCCGAAGAACTGATCGCCAAAATCCAAAACGCCCCCAATAACGACGCGCTTATCCGCAGGCTGAAAGAACAACGCGTGCTCTTCTTTTTCCGCATCAGTGTGATCACCTCCGAAAGAAAGGTCCTATACGACTCGCATACCAAACCCCTGCTAGGCAAACGCTTCAGCCAAGAATATACCGTAGACCACCCCGAGATTCTCGAAGCCTTTCAAAAGGGCGTGGGCTATCACGAAGATTATTCCGAGCTGCTAGGACAAAAGTTCTCGTACTTTGCCAAAGCCTTCGACTTCCACGGCAAAACCTATGTGATGCGCACGGCGTTTCCCTACAAATATATTACCGATCTCACGCATGATTTCGAGGTAGGCATGATCGGCGTGGCCACCATTATCTTGGTGCTCTTCAGCATCATGACGCTGTTCATCATCAGCTACCTGACAAAACCCATCCAACAAATTACCAATGCCATTCAACCTTACCAAGAAGGACAAGATACCCTGCTGCCGGAAATAAAAATTAACGCGCATTCCTCCACAGAATTTTTAAAGCTCGCCAGCACGCTGAATTCCCTCACGAATAAAATCCAAAAACAAATAGCTTCGATAACGCAAGAACGCAATGAGAAACGTGCCATTTTGGAATCCCTAGTGGAAGGCGTGATAGCCATAGATAGCGACATGCAGATCACCTATGCGAATAACACAGCACTGCGTTTTTTGAATATCACATCTTTGGATGATATTTTAGGAAAATATTTCACCTTCGAACTCCAACCCAAGTGCTACGAACTCCTCAAAGCTTGCCAAATGCAGCAAAAACCACTTACTGATACTCTGGAAATCACCCACGAAGAAGGTTCTAAAATATACTGCGATATCGTAGCCGCTCCAAAATTCGATCACACCGGTGCCATCTTGGTATTCGAAGACAAGACCGCACATTATCGCATACTCGAAATGCGCAAAGATTTCATCGCCAACGCCTCGCACGAGCTCAAAACCCCCATCACCATCATCCGCGGCTTTGCCGAAACTTTGCACGATAACCCGGGACTTCCCGAAGATATTATAAATACGATAACTGAAAAAATTGTACGCAATTGCACGCGCATGACCAACCTGATCAAAGACCTGCTGACTCTAGCTGACATTGAAAAAATCCCTGAGTCCAGGCTATCGGAATGCCATATCCTGCAAGTGATTAAAACCTGTTGTGATACTGTCCAAAACGTTCATCCCGACGCTCAAATCTCCATCAATAATCTATCTGGAGCTGACATCGTCTTGATGGCCGATCCCAGCTTGATGGAACTGGCGTTGATCAACCTGATAGAAAATGCTGCCAAGTATTCGAATCATCCGGCCCAGATCACCATCACCTTAGAAGACCTTGAGAAATCGATTCGCATCAGCATTGCCGACAAAGGCATAGGCATTCCGAAAGAAGACCTCGCCCATATCTTCCTTAGATTTTATACCGTAGATAAAGCCCACTCGCAAAAGATGGGAGGCTCCGGCTTGGGCCTGTCGATCGTTAAAACCATCGTAGAAAAACATTTCGGCAAAATCTATGTGACTTCACAGGTGGGGGTCGGAACGACCTTTAATATCATCCTGCCCAAACGCGATCTTCCCTCGCTCAGCGATACGGCGACCTGATTTCCTTAAGAGTTTGATGCAAGACCTCAAAATCTATCAGCTCATGCACTAAAGGCTCAGCTTCGGCTTCGCTTACTACGGGCAAAGCTTGAAGGCAATCGAAATTTTTCCATGCCCTATACAAAGGCAGTATTTCTTTGGCTATTTCCGATATTTTTAAGGCTGGATCTATCTGCAAAGAGTTTGCTATTAAACCGGCTTTAAAAGCCATCTTTGCTGCTAACCAGGTGCAGTTGCCGACTTTCTGCCGTTTCTGTTTTATGTGATGCACCATCTTAAGGTCCAGCATATCGATCAAGGTATGATTGAAGAATTCGATCTGCTTTTGCCTTATTTCTTGCTTGATCTGCATCGGCGGCTTATTCCAATCCACCACCAGGTCTTTATGTGCATTTTCGTTGGCCAAACTCCATCGGCTATAAGCTATCATTTTCTGCACTGCTTTGAGCAATTTCCCGGGATTGTGGATCGTGAACACCGTAATGCCTGGATTTTCTTCACAGCCTTCTCCCCGATTGCACTTGATAAAATAATCTTTTGTTAGCACCACAGAGGTTTCATGCGTTTGCCAACCGGTAGATAGCGATACTACTTTATTGTTCTCTAGTTGAGCCATAACCGCTTCCGCTGTCACATGAGGTGAGTTTATTATCATGTTGGGAAGCTCGTGCATGAAAGGTGGCAAATTCGGCTGCTTCCGCATAAACTTATCCAAAGACTTTGATAATTCGGCATAGGCCACAAAACCCGGTGCGCCTTCAAACATATCTCCTCGAAGTGAATATCTCATTCCCAACATGCGGAAACGCCTCATCAGATCGGTAAAACCCGCATCCGCCAGTTTTAAGTCCACATATTCGTGAGGGGATGAAAACCTGTCATTTTCAAGATACATCAACGGTGTTTCAACATTCTGATCTAAAGCACGCGCGTCAACTCCGTTCCGCAACAACAATGATACCATAGCTAGATCTTCACATTTGGCGGCTACGTGCAGCGCATTTTCGCCTCTTGCATTCAAGGCGTTGACGGGAACGCCCATTTTTATGATTTTTTGACATAACTCTAATTCTTTTAGCTGAACAGCTGCCATTAAAGGAGAAACTGCGTTTTTATCAAAATAATCGTCAGGATAGTTTTTCTTGAATAAGGCTTTAGAAATCTCAAACCAAGCCTTAGAATCTAAAGACCTTTGGGGCACCTGGTTAAAACAGGGACTAAATGCATCACGATTATCTATGTAGGACACTTATAACAACCTTATTATATAAATAAATTACATTATTTATTATAAGCAAAAATTATAAAGTAATAATAAAGAAATAGTTAAAATTATTTTTATATATCAACAATCAATAAATCAAAATAAACATAATCACATTCATAAAATCACCATCTAAAATATCTGTTTGTTTAAAATGAATTTATTTATACAATAATGGAGAACATAACAATTATAAATTTTTTAGGATCATTATGTCATATAATCTAATCACTCTTTTGAACACTTATACACATTCTCTTTTGTCGGAAGCCCCCCCCTCTATTAGGCAAGAGGTGCAAAATAAGCTCCTTAACGTGATGATCATCGGGTTAAGACATCTTAAACCCCATCAGGCCCAGGCTTTATTGCATTTTAAATCCACACTGGTCGCCCATAACCTTAGCGAAAATCCTGTAGTGAAAGCCATTGATAACAGTGATATCTTACTACAAATCCTTCACCTAGGTCCGGATATTCAAACTCTTATCCACTCTTATCAAGATGTTTCGATCATAAAGGACCTACCAGATGCGGAAAAGCTGAGGGTCGGCTCTTATGCCATCACCCGCATTTTGAATGCCGAAAACACACCCAATCCCGCTCAAATTTCCGCGCTGTCTCAATTCAGTAAAATCCTCTTAGTATTTTGGAATGCACCATTTGTATTAAAAGATAAACCCCACCTATACAAAAAACTCAACACATTAATCCAACCTTCTGCTCATCAAAGCAACGCTTCGCCTTCTACCACTTCGCAGTTTGTTAACATCGCCAAAACTCTGCTGAAATCCCAAGAAGACGCCTATTATCCCGAAGAGATAACTAATTGCACAGCCTTCCATGGTCAAGCTCTTTCGGAGGGACTCCAACAGGCCACCGAAATCATCAGCCAATACAACATCCCTAACTATAACCTGACAGACTTCGCAGTCAAATATTGCGAAGATCACCTTAAATCCCGGCAATATTTAATCCGTCCCAGCTCCACTGTGGTGAACAAGGTAGATTCCCTCCTAGAAACAAGATATTTCACGGCTGTGGTATCTTATAAAAAAAATGATGCTAATCAACTTTACAACACCCGCATCACGCAAATTATCAGAGCCGGAAACCGCATATCATGGAAACTCGGAAACCCATCAGACCCTGAGTTCGTAAAACAAGACACACATGACAGTTTAGATGCACTGCTGAAATCAATTTTTAAGGGATATACGCCTTGTCCCCCCCCTAGCCAAAAAGATTTGTCCAATTATATCGCCAATGTGTATGCTAATTAGACGCATCAACAAACGACATGGCCGCTCATTGTGTTTGAAAGAAACAAAACAGGATTGCTAAGACTTATCAATGGGTGATTTGATCATAACGGTGTTTTGTAATATATATGATGAATTTAAAAAAATATTGCATCGAAGAGAATTTCATCCTAAATTAGCAGAATAAGCCCTCAACCAACCAAAGTTTTATGCATTCAAAGTTTTTGATTTATTTATTACCGCTTATATTTCTTCAAATGTTTTTTATTCACGCCGATGCAACGCTTTCTCCCCAAAACTCAGAAGGAATAGTCATCATTTTGAACGGCCCCTCTGCCTCGGGTAAATCCAGCATCCAAAATGAAATTCAAAAACAAGCCTCAACCCTTTATCTAAAGGTAGGCATAGACACCTTTTTCGATGCCTTACTGCCCACACCAGACCTCTCGTCCTTCGAAAAAACTAAAGAACTTCAACAATACACGCCTGATGGCATCTTCATCCGCGGCATTCAGCTGAAATCCGACGCAGAGGGACATCAAATCGTTCCCCTAGAAATCGGCCCGGCAGGAGACAAAGTCATCGCAGGCATGCACCGTGCCATTGCAGCGTACGCACAGAAAGGCAATAATGAAATTGTAGACTATATCCTATATAAGCCCCAATGGCTGCCAGATCTCGTCGAGGCCTTAAAATCCACCAAAGTCTATCTGATAGGTATTAAAGCCCCTCTATCAGTGCTGGAAGAACGAGAGAAAAAACGCGGCACCTCACCCGTTGGACATGCTCGCAGCCACTACCATCAGGTACATCAAGGCATGATCTACGATCTGGTGTTAGATGTGTCTCAACTCACGCCCGCAGAGAGCGCTCGTAAAATCTTAGATTTCATCAAGACCTATCCTCATCCGGATGCTATGCAGCGAATTCAAGCTATGCACACTACTCCAGTGAAAAATTAATAGATCTTAGGCGTAATCAATCTCCTTGCCGATGCCCTTGCCCATATTGTTTTAAATTCCTTATCCTAATCCCGAATGAAAGGTTTTGAACCGCTGAGATCAGCGAGAGTAGTGTGAAAAGATTTGAACCACAGAGCCCACAGAGCACACAGAGGCAGATAACAAAGAGTCTGCAGCAATGAGTGCCTCACAGAACGAAACAGCTGCTTTCAGTTCCCCCTATCGAGAAATAGCATGAATCATCGTGTTATATTTCAAACACAGATTTGCAGAGTCGCTGATGCTCAGAGGGTTCATTCAAACCCGACGGGTTTGAATGACAGCGCTAAAATTGTGCGCTTCGCGCGCAATTTTAAGTTGTTGCTTATATAATGGCGATGCTTATCCAAAACTCGAGTTATATACTTTAGGGGTGGTGTGGAATCTGATTCGTTTTTTATATATTTTTTTTACATTGAATTTTAAACATATTTCATTTATAGTTTTGTTTTATATAATTTATGTTAATAATAATTTAAACTAGGAGCTATATGAATTATATCAAATCCAAAGGGTGGATGGAAGATAGAGTCTACATTTCACAGAATCCTATAGAGTCTCTCAACCAAGCTATTTTCCAAAATACCATCGAGCAAAAAGGTGCAGGTGTCCGATGCTATAGCTCTATTATCGGTGCTATTTTAAAACAGTTAGGTTTTGCCACTCAAATCAAACTGCAAGGTAAATCCTTCTACCTCAACAAGCAAAGTCTTTGCAAATTTATGATCCGCTCCGCCCATTTGCAAAACCCCTCTTCCGCAGAGAAAACCGCTCGCGAACTTCATAATCTTTATATCCGATTTCAAAAGTCGGGTTACCATACACAACAACTTAAATCCGTTAGCGCGCATTTGGAGAGTCTCCATCAGGCACATCAAATGGATATTCTAGCCATCTATAAATCACTACACAAAGTGGCCTTAGATGCCAAGGTTCCGACCCAAAAACAAGCCGTTCCAGACTCAAAACCCTCTGATAATAAGCACCTGGATGCCCTAAAAAATCGCAAATATCCCCCTATATCGAAGTTTGACACTGTGAAGTTAGACCATAACAACCAAGTCGTCAGTGTTCACGGAGAGGGCCTCTTATTCCAAGACGATGAGATCTTAATGGTGCATCCCGTTGTGAAAAAGACCTTAATTGGTGCAGGCTCTTCACCCAAGTCCCATCCAACCCCTCTTCTTGATAACCTCTTTGGTATACAAAATCCAGACGTATACGTCGAATATTCACAATATGGCAAAGCCATCATACAACAGCAGGCCGTGAGAGGATGTACGGCTGCCGCTGCTGCCATGCTGATTGTCGACTGGGGCGGCAAGTGCGATGTGCAAGCTTTAATATCGCGAAACCTGGGAAATGACACTGATATAGACGCCGATATCAGAAAGGCTGGTCTCACGCCTAAGTTCACAAATATCAAAAACTTATCGGAACTGCAAAAAGCGATCCAAAAAAATGGTCCGGCCATCGTAAGTATCAGCGGAGAATGTGGAAGTCATGTGATCGTGGTGGATGAGATAAAAAATGATATCGTCCGATTGCGTGATCCTTACCACGGCTGGGAGATCTCGGTCACTGCAGAGGCATTGCGTAAAAGATTCCATGGCGATGACATCATACAGATCCCTGTAGGTTTATAATCCGTAGTAGACACAGAATGATGGCGGCCTTTCAGGCTGCCATCCTGCTAACCAAAAGTTTGAACTTTTTTGACAGCCCTCTCATCAGCCCATAATGCTGATGAGACACCAAAAGCAAACTTTGGTGATAAAATTAGCCTCGAATAGTGTACCCTGCTAGCGACATTATAGGTGCCAGGAGATCTATCTTAAAGGCTGCATTTTCCAACAGAAGGCTTATTGAACTGGCATGAAAACCAAGCCAGGTTGCACCTAAGGTTAAAATTACTACTGGACTTGTTGGAGACGAAAGGAGCAACCCTATCATGGCAATTGTTCCGACGGCGAATTGTATCAAGGCTCCTTTGCTAAGGCAACGATCATATCTATCTTTTTGTAAATAAAAATCAACAACATTTGATTCTTTGATATTATTCCCTAATATTTCAAATATATAATTCCCTCTAATTAAGCGAACTACTTGGCTAATTATAGGGGTGCTGTATAATAAAACTTGTGTGGTTTCATTTTTTGACATCACCACATTTTTAATTGCATCAGAAATTGCAGACATATTTAACTCCATGATAATAAATGGACTAAAGCTTATCCGAATAAACTATAAATGTCAACGTCTAAACCCTCGTCAAAACCCATCAACTCAAATGCGGTTAAGCCGTCCTTTATACCTCTGTGTGTGGATAGTGATGGAACGTCAAAACCAACTGGATCTAAGATATTGGGTTTGTAGATGTTTCATCCAAGTGGCGGCTGGTGACACGAATGTTGGGTCTAGGCCTAACAGCTTTGGCTTACCTATTCTAGAAAGATTACCCTGCATTTTCCGCAAGGGCTCTTTCATGCAAAGCTTTGCGGATTTTTTCCACGTTTTCTCTTGCATTTGCCGTTCGGCTGATCTCCGCCAAACGCAGGCGTTCTTTAGGACCGAATTCCACCCCTTCCTCAATAGCTTTAATGATCACCTTAGTGGCATTGTTAGCAGGATTTGCTATCAAAAGCGTATCCAAAAGACTCATCATATGGTCCCGGGTTATCACGGACTGATACTCTATCGCCTTGATCAACACCTCTGTGGCATTATCACAGGCGTTCGCTATCTGCAGAACTTCGATAAGTTTCGCCATGTTAAAACGATCTATTTTAAAACCCTCTTCGATCAGATTTAACAGCTCGAGTTTGGCATAGTCGGAGACTCCGGCGATTTTCAAATTGTTGACGTTTTCCTGGATGAGATTGAAAACGTCTTGATCTTCTATTTCATCCACAGCGGCTTGCAGGTGGTAGTCAAAAAACTCGTTGGGAAATTTGGAATAATCATGAGCCACGAGTGTGCTGCTTAAACACATACACGCATAAAATATTTTATTTTTCATTTGTATTTCCTTACAATTATCTATTTTTCTACTCGATACAAAAAACAAGGGGCTTTAGGGACTTCAGGTCTATAACCACATGACCTGATTCATCCCTAAAGCCCCTAAGAGTCCACTCTATAAAGATTAGGCTTTTTTAGCGTTAAGCTCCTCTTTCTCTAAACGCTCTTCCCGGTCATGCAAATACAGCAGCACGGGAGAAGCTATAAACAGCGAGGATAAAGTACCTACAATAACACCAATAGTCATCACTAATGAGAAGGCAAAGATCGACTTGCCGCCAAACAACACCAAGGCAAGCAAGACTAACAAGGTGGTGCCTGAAGTCATCAGCGTACGGCTTAAGGTTACATTCAAGGCGTGGTTTATGATCTCGTTGAACTTCATCTTGCGCATAAGCTTGATGTCTTCACGGATCCTGTCGAACACAATGATGGTGTCATTCAATGAATAACCGATAATGGTCATAATGGCACCTATCACCTGCAGATCGATTTGAACAGGGAAACCCAGTTTATGGAACAAGGCCAACACACCGACGGTAATGACCACGTCATGCACCAATCCCACCACGGCACTAACAGCAAACTTGAATTCGAATCGCAAGGTGATATACACCAAGATGCTGATCAAGGCTATGCTTAACCCTACCAAAGCGTTGTACCGCATCGAATCCGAAAATTGTCCGCTCATCACCGTCCAGTCTCGATCCAGCGAATCCAGCTGGCTGGGTTGAATCTGCAAACGCCCTTCTGCCAAGCTATTGACCAACCATACCAAACGGGGGTTGCTCTGGTAAGCATGCGCATATTTACCTTCGGGCAGATCTTGCGGCATCTGATAGAAAGGGTGTCCTTTTTCTTCCATTCCGGTGCTGAATTGTATGCGCAGCTGGTTGGGCCTGCTCAGCTCGCGGACTTGGAAATCATTCGAAGTCGCGCCATGCGCTAACAACGACTCGGAAGCCGCCAGGCGGTACGAAGAAATATCTGGATTTTCCACCAGCTCTATCACTGCAGAGTAGCCGCCGGTAAAGTCCATGCCAAATATCGTCTTCAGCTGCGTAAAGAACAAGGCACCGCCCGCTACCATGATGATGAGCGATATCGAAATGGCTTTCTTGGTTTGAGCCAAGAAGTCAAAGTGCGTCTGCCCGATAAACTGGCACATGGTCAGCTGCTTGTTATTGGGATTTTGCACCCAACCGGCAAAGAAATAGCGCGTCATAAACAAAGCTGTGAACATGGATGACAGGATACCAATGATCAGCGTCACCGCAAACCCTTTGATCGGTCCTGAATCAAACTGAATCAGGATCAACGCAGCAATGATCGTGGTGATGTTGGAATCGACAATCGCGCTGAAAGCTTTTCTATAGCCAGCCTGCAAGGCAGAAGAAATACGGCCGGAAATCTTGAACTCTTCCCTGACGCGTTCGAATACCAGCACGTTGGCATCCACAGCCATACCAATCACGAGAACAATACCGGCAATGCCTGGCAAAGTCAAGGCAGCATCCAGATTTTGGAGCACACCCCACATGATGAGTATGTTGAACAACACGGCGCTAATAGCCACTAAACCGGCGAAGCGATAGTATCCTACCATGGCGACTATCACTAACACTATAGCCACCAAGGAAGCCATAATGCCGCGGGTTCTTTCCTCATTGCCCAACTCGGGGCTGATGTTCTGTTCAGACAAAATTTGAGGGGTAAAGCTCAGGGAGCCAGCCTTCAAATCTGCTGCCAACTGGTTGATCTCCCTTTGCGAGAAGCGGCCGCTGATGGTCGCGCCATCGCGAAGCGCTGCTTTGAGGGCGGGCTTGCTGATAACCTGACCGTTTAGGATCACAGCCATTCTCCAACCATATCCATGTGTATAAGCCTCTTTCGGAGTGCCCACGATGCGGTCCTCGGCAAATTGCGAGGTCCATGCATAAAAATCATCGCGCGGGCTTCCGCTACCCTTGTCCTGGCCTTCATAAGCACGTTTAATGCTGAAGGTAAGGATATTTCCCTGGCTGGGGTCGTAGCCTGCTTGGATATTGGTCAAGCTGGAGCCTTCCAAGGCATAGTTATGGAAAACGAACAGCAAAGGATGTGTCTGTCCATCCCATTCGGCAGGCTCATTGCCGCGCATGATGCCCACAGACGAGAGCGTATCATTGTAAGCTTTGCTGATAGCCTTGTCTTTGGGATCAGGCAAGCGCAGTCCATTGTCATAGAGCATTTTAGCATATTCGTTGCGAGGACGCAATTCCTGACCCTGTGTTTCCGCTCCCAGGTGGCGCCAGGCGATTTCATTGATGCTTCCCAAGTCCTTGCGGTTGGTGACGACGGCCTCATTCCACACATTTTGCAAAAATTGGTTTACGGATTCTTTCATCTGCGGATTGCCCAGCGAGAACTTCTCGTTCACAATATGGAAATACATAGCCGAAGCTTTGACTAACTCAGCCGCCGAAAGGTTCTGCGAGCCTGGAAAATCCAAGATGATGTTGTTTCCTTCTATGCGGATGGTGCGCTCGGAAACGCCCATCTTGTTGACTCGATCATAGAGCTCATTCACAGCTTGATTGAGGTCATCGGGATTTGTCACTGTCTTGCCATTCTGATCTTGTAGGCCAATTCTAACTGTTTTGCCTCCGGAGAGGTCCAAGCCCCATTTCAAAACTTTGCGGTCATCCCCTTTGAAGTACTTAAGAAAACTTACCTTAAAGTTTTCCCAGTAAGCGTTTTTAGTGGGATATGGCACTTGGTAATGGCTAGTGGCATTGATGTCAACCTGTGCGGCATAATACTCTTCTTTCCATTTCAGCAGGTCTTCAATCTTTTTGTCTTGGATTTTATTCCAGGCCAAAATGCGCTGCTCTACATCCGAAAAGTCCAGCACTGCAAAGCGCTTGCTGCCATGCACAGCGAAATCTTCACGTGTGGCCTGTATCAAGAAGCTGTAGTAGTCATCCAATTCAAAGATATAATCCTTGCTGAACTCCGGGGCCATGCCAAACGAGGAACCAGGATAACCGATAAATCCTCTTTGCTGCAGCAGGGCATTCAATTGGTTGATATCTTCTATCAAAGCTTTGCTTTCGGCCGCCTCAGGTGTTTGTCTCGCTTTTTGCAAGATGGGATCCAAGCCTTTGGCTATCACGTACAGGGAACCTGGACGGAATCCTTGAATGGGCGCGCGGTCATAGCTTTCAGGTGCATATGTCACTAACCCCAGTCTTTGGTCTTCAGCACTCTGCTTCTTGAAAAGCTCATAGTCGCGAATCGGATAGACATCCCTTTGCAAATCTTGATGCTCAGGAATCCAATCTGCGGTCAGCTGCTGAGTCAACTCTTGAGCTTGCAGCTTGGCCAAATATCCCAAGTTTAAGGTCAACACACCGGTGGTATTGGTCAAATTGTCGAGCACAACAGCAAATCCATCCCCTTGAGGAACGATTTTTTCATCGGCCTGCTGGGATACCCGGGCGATTTCATTGATGACAAAAGTGTTTAATTTCTCTTTTAAATAGGCTGAAGCTTCGTTTTGTGTATCACTGAGACGAATTTTCTGCACATCAGAATAAAATTTTGGTGTGATGGTGTCGTTAGACCAGTCGACGATCAACGCTTCCACATAGGGATTTTGTCCGGCCAGAGACAGCGTCTGTAGGTTTTCCTCATTCCCGCTTTGCTTTTCTGAGGATACCAACAGCTTATAGGCAGCATCCAAAGTCATCGGCTTGGGAGATTTTTTGATGGTCTCCTGATTAGCCTTCAGCAAAGCGATGGCCTTATCTAGCGAGGCTTTGTGCCCCTCTAAAGCGGCCAGCTGTTGTTGCTGTTCAGAGGAAAGCGATTGCCCTTTGTCTTTTAACTGCTTCTGTTCAGTAATTATAGCCTCGGCTTCGCTGGAAACCTTTGTTTTGAGCGTCTCAGCCCGCACGAGATATTTTTTTATCCAGCTTTCCGCATCTGAAGGATTAGCGGATTTAGCCAGGCCGCTGAAATATCTTTTTAAGATGGGGCTGTTTTTGCCTAAGGCACTTTCCCTGTCTACTATTTCATTAGCAACGGCCATTACCCACTCTTCCTGATTGGAACTGGAAGGAGCCAAAGATAGGGCTTCGATAATCTTCGAGGTGGGGCTTTGACCGCCAAAAGCCACTGCCAGCTGTGCTGTGCGATCATAGACCAGATTTTTAAATTCCTCTGTAGGATAGCCTTCTGCATCATAACGAGGGATATACGTAAAGAGCTTATCGACTTCCTGAGGATTTAACTTTATCCCTAACCTGCGGATAACCTGCACTTTGCGCTCATCGAAAGCTTTAGCAGAGACATCTACATCCAATTGAGCGGGAACAAAAGGTATCAAAGCACCGGCCCTGGGCAGAAAACGACGGAATACAGCCGCTTCTTGAGGGGAATTGAAAGAGACTTCAATGATGCGAGGATCATGAGCCTGGGGTTCGATCGAGGTTGCATTCACTCTGAGCAGCTTCGCAAAGGATTTGAGCCATTCTTTCGAATCGCTTTCCAAATCATTTACCCTTTGAGTAATATCCAACGCCACTTCTTTGGCCATATGCTCATTTACAGGCTGATGCAATGGTTTAGAATAGTAGAAAATGGTGGGAAGGATGTTATAAAGGGTGAGAAGAATAACAGCGAGAATTAAATAAAATTGCCATCGTTTTTGTTTTTCCATAGATGTTCTTCCTAAAGTTTACTGAGCCTAAAATCAAAAATAATAACAGATAATGATAAATGTGAAAAGCAAAAATCTTCTAGCTTACTTTCCCTTGGACAAATATGCAAAAATAAACAGCAGTTTTCCCTAAAAAATTTCACAAGCCTCAGAACGGTGCGAAAGATGGTAGCCTTCCCCTGGATAAAAGAGAATTTTGCGGAAACTGCTGCAAAAAAAAAATGCCCCTGTGCAAACTAGTTGCAACAGGGGCATTAACGCATGACTGCGTATATGGAATTTCTTAGGCTTTTACAGCTTCAGATTTTCCAGCTGGATTAGCAGCTGCTTTGGGTTCAGCTGTCAATGCTAAGAATTGCTTATTCAAAGATTTCACAGCGATCATCCACAAGCCGATCACAACGATCATGGCAACAGCCACATAAGGCGTGATAGCTGAAATGGTTCCAAAAATCACCAACAAGCCTTGCTGGATGAAGGATCCACCGGATTTGCCCAATCTAGCACCGACGACGTCGATAGCGGCTTTACCTTTAACTTTTGACTCTTGATCCAACGGAATGTAAGACATTTCCTTGGTAGGATCGAAGAGAGAGTACTTAGTGGACTTACTCATGATGTTTTGCATCATACCGAATAATACCGCCAAGAACAATGGGGTCGTGCCTAATTGAGCAATTACCCCTGTGAGGTTTTCTCTAAAGAGAACAAACGCGAAGAAACCAATACCGGTAAGCATCAAAACTACGGGTGTAGCCATAGCAGCAAAGCCCCAGCCTTTTTTACGGATAACCCAGCCGCCGACAAACATCATGATGATCGTTACAGCACCCGTCAAGGTGGAGAATATACCCATAAAGGAGTTGTAATCGTTAGCATTAGGATACTGAATCTTCAACTGGCTCTTCCAGGTAACTTCAACCAGGTTGATGCAAATACCATAGGAAATAACCAAAATGGCTATGGATAAGATATACTTGGATTTAGCTAAGAAGGCAAAGCTCTCCAAAACACCCATCTTTGGCTTCGATTTTTTTAGTTTCTTTTCTTCATTCATATCGTAGAAACGAGGATCGGTCAATACATTGCGGTTCATCCACCAGTAAAGAGCTACAGTGATAACTCCAGCCACCACAACCATGGTCATCAGCCAGTTAAGCGAATATTGCCATGGATCTACGCCTTCAGGCAAAGTATCTCTGACTTTAGATACATAATAAATAGAAGGACCCGAGAGAAGCAGGGCCACGTTCGCACCTAAGCCCAAAAGGGTGTAGAAACGCTTAGCTTCTGTCACTTTCATGATGTCGTTAGCAAAACCCCAGAACATCAAAGATAGCACAGCACTTCCCCACAGTTCTGCCAAAACGTAGAATAAAGAGAACGTCCAGTTTCTATAGCAGGCAACTAAGCCGGAAAGACCTTGAGGCAAAATGCTTTGCAAATAATCTGCTGATGTGGTGGGATGCAACATCTCGCGGTTGGGATAAAAAATGTAGACGAATGCAGCAAAAAAAACTAGAAAAGGAGTAATAGCGGCATAAAATAAGTTTTCCTTACTTAAGATATTGCTCAACTTAGCGTAAATCAACATGAATATAATAGCAGCGGGCACCACACCATAAACTTTAAGAAAGGGGATCGTTTCTGCTCCGGAGGAGGTAACAACTAAAGTATCTTTAGTATCTCTCAGGATGGTGTAGTTGAAAGAAATACACAGAAACATTATAAACATCGGCAACAACTTTTTTAGCTCATAGTTGTGCACAGGCCAAAAAAATGATCTCAGCTTGCCGAACTCAGCTTTAACTTCTTGTGACATATTGGTTCCTTGTTAATTTGATAATAAACTGTTTCTTCTTCTAACTCCTTCAATTTTAAGCCCATATTGAAATATCTCAGGACGTTAAATATCTAAATGAATTTAGAAGTTAAACATTGTTTTTATAGAAATATAATTGGTTTTGTTCATAAATGCAAGAAAAAAAAACAGATCAACATATGACAGGGCTTAGTTGATAAGAAAAAGAAAAAAGATCGCAAACAGGATAAGCATTTTTTACCCTGTTTGCAATAAGTTTGGATAGACCTTACACTTCGACGGGATTGGCAAAATGATTGGACATAAAACTATTTTGCGTTGCAATCACTTCTACATACGACTGCCACAACTCTTGCTCTACACGCCCATGACGGATGGATGCAATTAACTCGCGCTTAATGGTCCGCAAGTCTTTTTTAGGTGTCAACTTTTTCACCAGGTCTTTATTTCCGGTTTGTCTCGCCATAGTTAGCAACAATTCGATATCTTGCTTGGAAAATAACAGTTGGTCCCGGCGTTTGCGCGATCCTCTAGCGGCTCTTGGC
>CAYMKI010000003.1:17572-35847 GCA_964390695.1 uncultured bacterium | reverse complement strand
ATGGTCTGTCAGCATGGATAATATGTTTATTGATCAATTGTATGAGTTGGTGGGGATCTTCCGTCTTCATCTTTTGCATGGTAAAATGATGAATGTAGCCTCCTGTTGATACTGGCAAATAACGACAGATATCGTTCTCTTTTTTACCGTCTATTTTCTTTACCGCTTCCACAATCAGTGCTTGCAGCTGGGGGTCATGCTTTTCTTGGGTATATGCCATTGATAACCTTCCTTCTTATTTTGTTAGCAATAGTTTTTGGATATTTTGTTTTTGTTTTGGTATAATCAAAAGTTGCGACAACCCGATACTTTCAAGTCGTCTCAATTTTATTCTTTAAGCTATGAAACTATCAATTCCTACAATATATCTATATAGACCTACAGGGATAGTTACTCATAGCTTATAATGTTTAATGAGCACATGTATTTTGCCGCTCATAGTTTATTAATGGCAATTTAAAGTTTTGTACGATTTTCTTGCAAGTTAAATCGCATCAAAGTTGTCTTTTTGAAAAATAATTAAGGTAATAGAATGTCTTACAGATCATAAAAAGGCATCAATGAATATTTGAAAAGCAGAGTTGATAATTATTGTATTAATTATTCGCCATTGCTAGAGTGTATTTTAAAAATTAAAGGATGATTGCCTCTATGCCAATTCACATGTATCCCCAAAAAAATCCCTCACCTTCACGCCTCAAGCATATCATCGGCATTGCCGCCGGAAAGGGCGGCGTAGGGAAATCTTCCCTCACCGTGAATTTAGCAAGAGCCCTAAAGTGGTGCGGCTACTCCGTCGGCATCCTGGATACCGATATCTACGGCCCCTCCATCCGAAAAATGCTGCAAGAAGATCGACTGCCCCAACAAAAAGGCGATACCCTTATTCCGGCATGGTGTGAAGGCATTAGAATGATCTCCATGGCCTATTTTCGCAAAGAAAATGAAGCTGCCGTCATCCGAGCTCCTATTGCCAACGGCATAATTTCTCAATTCATCAAAAATGTCGATTGGGGAAATCTCGATTACTTACTGATAGACTTCCCGCCCGGCACAGGAGACATACAGCTGACCTTATGTCAGCAAGCCCATCTGACCGGCGCCATTATGATAACAACACCACAAGAAGTCGCCGTCATGGATGTTAGAAAAGCCATGCACATGTTTCAACAAGTGCAAATCCCTATACTTGGCGTTGTGGAAAATATGAGCTTTTTTGTGCATCCATCCTCCCAAGAAAAATTGTACATCTTCGGCAAAGGCGGCGGTGAAAGACTCTCAAGGGAATATGGCGTGCCTTTTTTAGGCTTTATCCCTATCGATCCCGAAATCTGTCAAAGCGGTGATGCCGGCAGATCCATATTTAGGGATGAAAAAAATGACTCCTTAACGATACAATGTTATAAGGAATTGGCCAGCAAAGTCATGGCGCAAGCAGAACTGCTTGAAAGCCAAAATTCTCACAACCTAAATAATTTTGAGTTGATATGGAAGCCCCTTTAGCCCAAAAAGCCTACAAAGCAGCGTATGTAAGCAAAATCTATCAAAAAGACGCCCATACTTTCACCATAGAGTGGAGTGACGGAAGAATCAGTCATTATCGCTTAAGCGATCTGCAAAGGCAATGCCCTTGCGCAGCCTGTGTAGATGAAATCACCGGCAAACGCTTGATCCACAAACAAGACGTCGATGACCATGTACAGTGCGTGCGCATTCAGAATGTGGGGCGTTATGCCCTGCGCATTGACTTTACCTCCGGCTGCTCAAAGGGGATCTATAGCTTCGACGATTTGAGAAAGCTGGGATGACATGCCAACACAGCTTTTTTATTTTAGAAACTTTTCGATAGCAATTTGGAAATTTTTCCAACAACTTTCTCAACACATGCAGCAGGCTTATTCTATAATTCCCGCAGCGCTGCTGCTCTTCTGGATGTGCTCCTGTACGACGCCTGCAGCAGATAGCTTCCATGACTGGATGAGCCCTAATGGCAAAATTAAAATACTCTGCTCCACCGCCATGATCGAAGATCTGGTCAAGCACATCGGAGGAGAAAGAGTCGATACTTTGACCTTGATCAGCAAAGGCTTGAATCCCCATTCTTATCAGCTCGTCAAAGGCGACAATGAAAAATTCCAAAGAGCCGACCTTGTATTTTACAACGGTTTAGGATTAGAGCATGGGCCCAGCACCATAGCCTATTTGAAAAGCCACGCTAAATGCATCAGCCTGGGCGATGCCGTCTATAATTCACATCCGCAGCGGATCATCACTCTCAACGGAGAGATCGACCCCCACCTTTGGATGGATGTATCTCTTTGGTCTGAAACCATTCCTATAATCTCTTCAGAATTGGTTCGACTCGACCCTTCGCATGCCGCCGATTATGAAAATAACGCCCAAACTTTGCAAAAACAATTGGAGCAGGCACACCTGCAAGTCCTCACCCGCATGCAACAACTTCCCAAAGAAAAGCGCTACCTCATTACCAGCCATGATGCTTTCAACTATTTTGCCAGGGCCTATTTGGCAGAACCTGAGGAACAACACAGCGATTTATGGCGTCAACGTTTTGCCTCACCCGAAGGGTTGTCCCCAGAAAGCCAGCTGGGTATCAAACATATTCAAGAAATCATAGACTATCTCAGGCAGCACTGCGTAAAAGTGCTTTTCACAGAATCAAATATCAGCCGAGACTCGATCAAAAAAATCGCTGAAGCTGCCCAGACCCACGGCCTGCAAGTGATAGTAGCCAAAGAGCCTTTGTTTTCCGACGACATGGGGGAGCCCGGCAGTTCGGCGGATACCTACCTCAAAATGATCCAATATAACACGGCCATGATAGCCTCATATTTAAATTTAAACTGAGCGGAAGACTTATGACTCTCCAAAATCCACCCTCTCAAAAAGCCCTGAGCATCATCGATCTAACCGTGAGTTATCATCGCCATTTAGCCCTGTCCAATATCCACCTGCAAGTACCTAAAGGAATTTTGGTGGGCATCATCGGACCTAATGGGGCAGGCAAAAGTACCCTGGTGAAAGCCGCCCTGAATCTTATCCCACGGCAAAGCGGAAAGGTTGAATTCCTTGGCCAGCCTATCGATAAAATCCAAAATCAAATCGGCTATGTACCCCAAAGAGAAAGTGTAGATTGGGACTTTCCCCTCACTGTACAAGATTTGGTCCTGATGGGCAGATACGGAAAAATTGGCCTCTGCCGACGGCCTGGAAAAATCGATTACGAAATAGCCCATGAGTGCCTTGAGCAAGTAGACCTGACTTCATTAGCTCATCGGCAGATAGGAGAATTATCCTGCGGACAGCAGCAACGCGCTTTTATAGCGCGGGCTTTGGCGCAAGAGGCCTCCATTTACTTCATGGACGAACCATTCGCCGGCATCGATATCACCACAGAGAAATTACTGGTGGATTTACTCAAACAAATGACACGGAACCAACAAAAGACCCTATTTGTCGTGCATCATGATTTGCATAACCTGGCTGAACACTACGATTGGATCATCATGCTAAACACCGAGCTCGTCGCTGCGGGAGAGGTGCATGCTGTCTTTACCTCCGAAAATATTGCCAAGACATTTAAATCCAGAGATTTCTATGTCTAGTTTTCTGGATTACTTCATAGACCCTGTCTTGCGAGGCCCAACCTGGGGTTGCATGTTTACCTGCCTTTCCATTTCCCTCATGGGGGTGATCGTCTACCTGCGTAAAGAATCACTGATTGGCGAATCCCTATCGCACGCCGCATACCCCGGTATCATTTTAGGCTTGTGCCTGGCCAGCGCCATCGGATATGCCCAGCTCAATGATATTGAAATCCGCCTTATGGTCATAGCCGGGGCATCCTTGGCCGCTTTGCTCGGGTATGCCTCTATCCACGTGCTGACAAATACCTTGAAAGTCAAATCCGATTCGGCTTTATGTTTTGTGCTCTCGTCCTTTTTTGGCTTGGGCATTGCCTTTTCCGGCCTATTACAATCCTTTCACACACCGCTGTTCAAAGAAGTGCCTATCTATCTTTTCGGTCAAGCTGCGACGATCACAGATGCCGACGCCCTAGTTTATGCCATCATCGCGGGACTGAATGTGCTATTCATATCCCTATTCGCCAAGGAGATTCAACTCTTAACGTTCGATAGAGGCTTTGCTAAAGCCCAAAACCTCCAGTACAAAATTCTGAATACTCTCGTATTTACCGTTGTCACCTTAAACATCGTGATGGGCATGCGCTCGATTGGAGTGGTCTTAATCTCTGCGATGCTAATTGCACCGGCTGTAGCTTCCAGACAGTTCGTCAAAAGCTTAAATGCCATGTTTTTAGCCTCTGCAGCCTTAGGCATGGCTAGCGGATTGCTAGGCTTGATAGCTTCTGTGGAACTATCCTACCTGTTCACCTCCAGCGCCCATTTTTCGCTTCCCACAGGTCCGGTGATTGTGCTGGTGGCTAGCACAGCAGCTATCCTCAGCTTGTTCTTTGCTCCAGCAAGAGGATCCATGAAAAAAAACTGCCGAAATAAACCGCAAAAGTGATCGCCTATGTCGCATGAAGCTCTAAATCCCTACCACGGGCAATCGTTCTCTGGATTCTTTATCGTGCTCATCCAACGGCTTTATCTATTCAGCAAAGGCACCATCGGATATCACGACCTAGCCTCCGATGAAGTTCAGTTATTGGTGCTGGCCGGTATTTCTATTTCCACAGCCCTATTGGGCGCTTTCTTGGTCTATAGAAAGATGACCTTGCTGGCCAATTCTCTTTCTCACACGATCTTACTAGGTATAGTACTGGCGTATGCTTTGCAGAAAAACCTGCACCACAATATCTTAGAAGTCATGCATGCACACTTATCAAATGGGATTTTGCTAATGGCCTCTATGTTGACCGGGATAGCCACTTGTTTTTTGACCGAATATTTAAATAAAAAACTGCGCCTGCAAGAGGATGCGAGCATTGGCCTAGTGTTTACCTCCCTGTTTGCGCTCGGGATCATCTTGCTGACAGTTTTATCGCGCAATGCCCATATAGGCACCGAAGTGATCATGGGCAATGTTGATGCTTTGCAACTGGATGACTTGCCATTTGTATGGATCTTGGTGGGCTTCAATGCTCTCGTGTGTTTTTTATTTTTCAAGGAATATGTTTTACTGAGCTTTGATCCGGGCTTAGGACGCCTTTTCGGCCTTTCCCCTTCTGTATTCAACTATCTGCTTATGGCGCAAGTCTCCCTGACTATCATCGGAGCCTTTAGAGCGGTGGGCATCATCGTAGTGTTAGCCTTTATCACCGGACCCGTACTGACAGCACGCTTCTTGGCGCACCGCTTCAAGACGCTGATAGCCTATGCCATCGTGATAGGCTGCGCAGCTTCGCTCCTGGGAGTGGCTTTTTCCAGGCATTGTCTCTCAGCCTATGCTCTGCCTATTCCTACTGGAGGCTGTGTGATCGGCTTTATCGCATTATTCTTTGTGCTGAGTGCAATCGCCTCAACAATAAATTCAGCATATGCTAGAAAATAGTTCTCCTGCGTAACCAATAAAAACGCAAAAAAGCGAAAGATGTAAAGGCGAAAATGTTAGGCGTAAGCCTGTAGCTATAGAAATAATTGCATAATTCGGAAAATGCCGGATTTTAAGAAATTTGGACTATTCACTATCACTCATAACACATAAGATATTGAACCACAGAGCCCAGAGAGAACACAGAGGAATATAAAAAAGGGTTTGCAGTAAATGAGTGCCTCACAGAACAAGACAGCTGCTTTCAGCGCCCTCTATCGTGAAATAACTTGGATCTTCGTTTTATATTTCATACACAGATTTGCAGAGTCGCTGATGCTCAGAGGGTTCTTCATTCAAACCCGTAGGGTTTGAATGACAGCGCTAAAATTGTGCGCTTCGCGCGCAATTTTAAGTTATTGCTTCTTATGCCTTTACTCTGCGTCTCTGTGCCTCCGTGCCCTCTGCGTTGAACTTGAAGCAATAAGGATATCTTATAATTAATTTTCTAATAAAATGGGTAATGACAAGGGCGATGCCCTGGGTTAATGCGTTACAGGCTTGCAGCCTGATACTTTGCATCCTTATGACTGTACCCGCTGAATTTTCTAGGGGTTTGGGGATACATGCAGGTGCGCCAATTTCCTTGATAATTCATCGTGGGCTCTGTGGTTCACCAAGTTACACATCTTATGTGTAGATAACCCACCTATTATTTTTTACCTGGTAAATTTCCATTCAAGTTTTTTATCTTGCTGAAAACCGTATTTTTCTAGAAGGCCTCGTATCTCCTTGTCTTCACACTTCGCTTTTTCTGAAATATTTATCTTAGAACATCGCGAGCCTCGACCAACTGCCTCAATCATCTGCATCAGTTGTTTTTTGGACACTTTATTTGGCCTACCGATAGTGTCCAGCTCTTTAACATGCGGAGCGAGTTGACAGAAAGCCTCCACATGCTTATCCGTCAGCTGAGGAGCTTGTAACAGCAAATACGCATACCAACCTATGGCAGCCTCTGAATTATCATGTATCTTTACCAACGACGTTGACCACGAATTTATCCACCAATTCATAGGATTTTGTGTGGTAATTCTGCCCTTAAGCGCTAGCTCTACCGGATTCCATAAAATCCACTTCAAATTCATGGCTAAGCCTATAGGCACGACAGCTAACATCGTCGAAAATATATATGAGGCCCACATCCCCACTTTTTTCCATACTGGCACCCTCTGCGCTTTGGCAGCTTGAGCCAACTGCAACAGCTCCTCTGGAGTATAATCACTCGGTTTCATTTTTGTGACACGTCTGATTACAATAGGTGAAGTCAAATCCAATGCAGGCTTAGTTTGCGGAACGGCAAATGTCCATTTCTTATTCTCGAGATCTTCAACCCCAATTTTGTGGTATTTCGAAAACACATCATATACAGCTGACAATCTCTTAGCAGTATTGTCTTTACCTGCAGGTGATGCCCTATTATTTCTATAGTGAAATTCCATACCACTGATGGCACTGGCCACATCATCGAGAGTATCGACGAATCGGGAATATTCCGATCCATAAGTAGAGCTATCGGGCCGGGATTTAAAATCTTGAATGAAAGCCGTGGTTCTCTGCGCTAAATTCTCGAGATAGTCTGTGACCGCCTCGCGGTTATATCCTCCGACGCTCAAATTCTTGAAAGTACGGCTGGGAGCTTGTAAAAACCCTCCCCTGGACATCACTAATCGACCCTTTTCCACTCCCAACTTGTCATCATGGCCTTTTTCTAATTTCTGCAAGGTATCAAAATCACGTTGTAAATTTTGATATGCGACAGAAGAAAATGGTGAACTAGCTACAGAACTCATAAATAAAATCCTCTATATATTATAATATTGATGAATAACCTCAAAAGTACAACAGATGCCACTATTTTCTCATATTATATTTACAAGAAAATAAGCATTGTATCTTTTTATTAATAAAACTACAATTCGAATTTCACGCTTATTTTACGCTATAAAAGCTATGTCATCTTTCTTCATCCTCCTCCTGCTTGCCCTGCTGATCGGCAGCCTTTGCTCGCTGCTTTACACAACGCTGCGAACAGGCATTTCCCCTATGCCCACTTCGCCTAAGGTGCTGGCGCGCTTACTACACGTACTTCCCACTTTAAATCCTCAGGGAAATATCTATGAACTAGGTTCGGGTTGGGGCACTTTAACTAGAGCCTTAGCCAAACACTACCCGCAGCACACCATTATCGGTTATGAACTTTCACCCATTCCGTATTTCGTCTCTAAATGCATTACCACCACCCAAAAGCTACACAACGTGAAATTACACAGAAAAGATTTTCATCTCGAAGCCTGGAAAGACGCCCAGCTGGTAGTGTGTTATCTCTACCCCAAAGCCATGCAGATATTGAAACCTGAACTGGAGAGCAAACTGCGCCCGGGCACTTGGGTGATATCAAATACGTTTGCTATTCCCGGATGGATCCCTTATGATACACATGAAGTAGCAGACCTGTATCGCACCAAAATCTATATCTATCAAGTACCCTAGGAGATATATCGTGACACCTAATGTTTATGATGAACAAATAACCCAGCAGATTTTAAATCTCATCAAGCAATTCGGAGATGTGCAAGATTCCTATGAGACAGACCTGATCGTTCAGCTGATCCAAACCAGCCTCAAACTACACATCGACAGGCACGAATTAGGCCAGCTGAAATTGATCACTAGGGCCTTAAAGGAAATGCGTTATGCATATAGGATTTTCAATCAATATACCGGCCGCAAGCGCCTTAGCATCTTCGGTTCGGCCCGCACACCGGAAGACCATCCCGACTACCAAACGGCCAAAGAGTTCAGCAGCCTGATGGCTTCGCATGGCTGGATGTGCATTACGGGTGCCGCCAACGGTATTATGAAAGCCGGAATAGAAGGATCTCAGCCAGAATCGAGTTTTGGACTATCCATTAGACTGCCTTCAGAAATAGCTTCCAATAAGGTGATCGAAGGCGACCCCAAGCTGATCGTCTTCCACTATTTTTTTACGCGAAAATTGATGTTCATGAGCCATTCTGACGCCGTAGTGGGATTTCCAGGGGGGTTCGGGACCATGGATGAGATTTTCGAAGTACTCACATTGCTGCAAACAGGAAAAGCGCATACCATACCTGTCGTGCTTCTAGAAGGCCCTGGCGGAAATTATTGGAAGCATTGGGAAGATTACCTCCAACAGCAATTGCTGTCCAATGGCTGGATCAGCCCAGAAGATGTGAGCTTATATTATCACGCCCCTTCCATCGAAAAAGCGGCAGAGCACATCCAATTATTTTACCGAAATTATCATTCTCAACGATACGTTAAAGATAAAATGGTCTTGCGTTTGAATAAAGAACCCACCGAAGCGCAAATACAAAGCCTTAACGTACAATTTAAGGCCTTGATAGAAAGCGGAAGCATCGAAAAATGCCCGCCATCGGCTGAAGAGGACGAATTTCTCGACTTGCCCAGAATAGCTTTCAGCCACACCCGCAAACACTATAGCTTACTGCGCAAGATGATCGATGAGATCAATCAATTCTAGCTAATTAGCATATCTAATAGGCATTTATCGCCTAAGATACTCCTGCGAGATATCGTTGACTAATGATACATAGGAAACATATCTCAAAGGAGAGATCCTTCCCTCCTCGACAGCTTTCTTGACAGCACATTCATTTTCCTGGATGTGAGCGCAATCGGGATATCGGCATTTATGCCCTTCCATAAAAATCTCGGTATAATACTCTTCGACCTCATCACGGCTCAAATCCCACACTCCAAAGCTTTTTATACCCGGAGTATCTATGCACCAGCCTCCATTCTCCAAGGGCAGTAAGTGCGCTGAAGAAGTCGTATGCGAACCCTTTTGAGTCTTCTCTACTATAGTGCGGGTTTCCAATGCTGCCCCTGTGATAGCATTGATCAAAGATGACTTACCCACTCCCGACTGTCCGGAAAATACCGAGGTTTTATCCTCCATGATGGCTTTTAGCTCCTCTAATCCCTCTCCCGTAACCACGCTGACGGCGATCACAGGTATGCCTACCTGTTGATAGGCCTTGGCAAGCTCCACAAAGAGTTCGCTGTCCCTTATCACCGCAGGATCTTCAGGTTTCTGCTGCAGCAAATCCACTTTATTGAACACAATGATAGGAGCCATTGAGCCTTTTTGCGCAGCGATGATGTAGCGGTCCGGCAAGCCCAGCTTGAGGGGAGGCGAAACTACCGATAAGGTAACCAACACCTGGTCGACATTAGCTGCTATCAGCTGTTCCTTTCTTCGGGAAAGGTTATCTGCGCGCGATAAGATCGAATGGCGGGGCTTTACTTGCTCGATCATACCCTCGCCCTCTTGGATCTTTTCAAACAACACCCAATCGCCTACAGTCACGAGATTTTTAAACTGGCTTTTGTCTTTTTTCAGCACACCTCGCAAAGAGCACACGAAGCATGTATGCTGATATTCGACCATAATCCCTTCGGATTTTATCGAAAGCACACGCCCTTCCAGCAGATTTTTATCCTCCGATTTATCTTGAGGAGTGCTTTTAGCCTGTTTTTGCAGCTTATCCTTATCCGTTTTTTTGTACTTCGACCTGTCTTTAGCAGCCGCCATCTTTCTTTCATGCTTCGACAGCTTGCGATCGTCGCCAAAATAGGATTCTTCAATATCACATCCTACCCATCTCTTGGGAAGGTGCTTCTTCGGATCTTGATCTTGTTCGTTCATAAAAAATACTCTTAAGCACCCGGCTATGGTTTTAAACTATACATTAATATTCCACCGGCCACAGCGACATTCAAAGACTCCATGTCTCCGGGCATGGGTATAGTCACTTTTTCACACACTCTGATAGCTTCATCCGATAGCCCGGAAGCTTCATTGCTCAATACCAGTAATTTTCCGGATTTATCAGAGGGCATGAGCTTGAGATCCTTGCCCTCCAGATCCGCAGCCACAGGCTGTAGCTTGTTCTTAGTTATCAATTTTTCCAACTCATCCCAGTGTCCGACCCTCAAAGGCAAGCGAAAGACAGCGCCTCTGGATGCTCTCAAGGCTTTTTCATTAAAAGGATCGCAGCTGCCCTCCAAAATAAAGGCACCTTCCCAGCCCAAAGCCAAGGCGGTTCTTAACAAAGCGCCCATATTTCCGGGATCGGATACTCCGTCCAAGGCTATCAAGTATTTTCTGCCATTCAAATCCGCGGGGGCGGGCATGGGCATTTCCGCCAAGATGCCTTCCGAATTGGCCATTCCGGTGATCTTGCGGAGAATCTCTTCGGTCACAAGCACGACGGCTTTTTCATCCACTCCTTTTGGCACCAGATGTTCGTCTAGCGCTATCACTTGTTTCGGGGCATACTGGGTGCATATTTCTTTGGTGAGCTTAACCCCTTCGATCATCACGGCTTTATGTTCAAACCTGTAATCGCTGTTCTTGCGCAGTTTAACCCAATGTTTTACTAAGGGATGCTGAAGGCTGGTAATTTTCTTCATCATAGGTCATACCTCCGGCCATATCGGCGTTTGTTTAAGCTTGTTGATAATTTCATCCGGCTCGTGAATATCATAATTAATCGCTATTCTCTCGGCTTCTTTCAATAACTTTCCCATATTTTTGCCCGGCAAGACTCCATGCCGTTGCAAAATAGCCGCGTTGACCAGCGGTTTTTTCAAAGCAATTCTTTCCACATGCGGAGCTAGAAAGTGTTGACGGCTTCTGTGCGTCTCCAGCAATACTTGCCGTTGAGCAGGAGGTAAACGCGCAGCTATCACCTCCAAGCAAACGCTGGATTTGGGATGCGCATACATATACCCCCATTCATGGAATTCCTCGCTGTTTAAACGCAGCATTTCCTCGTTGATTTTTTTGCGGTAGCTATACAAAAACTCGACCAGTTCCATATCCTTGGTGCTCGTTTTCAAATAGTGGCATAGAGCTACCTGCTCTTCTACCGTGGCAAAAGGAAACAACTCTAATAGATAAAACAAAGTCGGACAAGGATGCGGAAAAGCCGAAAAAGCCGCTACACGCTGCCTGATATCATTCAGGTGCACCTGCTCTAAAACCGGAAAAATCACCGGCAGCAGCCGCAAGCGATGCATGTCCATTAATGCCTGGTCAAACTTGGGATAGGCCGCCATCTTGTTGAATTCCTGCCACACGCGTTCCATAGCCACTGCGGGAAATAAGGTGTCGGCGTTCAATTGAATGCCCTCCTGCGTGCCTTGATCGATAGCAAAATCGAGCCGGGCAGCAAAGCGCACCGCCCTGATCATACGCAGGCGGTCTTCAGAAAAACGCTCATCGGGATTGCCTATAGTGCGCACCACGCGTTTTTTGATGTCCTCCATGCCGCCAACATAGTCGATGATGCGCTCTTCAAGAGGATCATAAAACATGCCATTGATGGTAAAATCACGCCTTAAGGCATCTTCTTCTGGTTCGGCCAACTCCACACTGCTTGGACGGCGCCCACCCTGATAATCGATGTCGCGGCGAAATGTGGCCACCTCGAACTGATGGCCTTCGATCACTACAATAATCACCCCGAACGCCAAACCCACCAATATGGTATGCGGAAAAAGATCCAAGATTTTTTCGGGAGGGGCATTGGTGGCAATATCGATATCCGACGAAGGATGCCCCATGACATAATCGCGGGCCCATCCTCCGGCAAAATAGGCAATATAGCCCGCTTTGACTAGTTTTTCTACAATTAGAGTGGCATAATATTTAGCATCCATGCCTCTATTTTAAATACCTGCGAAATTAAACGCAAAGCGAGATAGAGAATTAGAGATATTTCTCGACCAGACACACATTTCTTTGGAGACGTCCTTTGGCTCCCATGGGGTGCGACCAACGAAACGATTTCATCAAACGGCCCAAGAAATGCTCTGCCTCTCCAAGGATTAGATTCATCTGCACCGGGGTAGTTTGATGACAGAGCAATGCATGCAGCTCCTTCAAGACCTTTTTCTCATCTTCATGACTTCTAATCCAAAATCTCTGGCCGCCTACCCTCACCAAACAATAGTCTTTAACTTCATAGTCCCTGTGTTTTTTGGTTGAGAGTTGTTCATCTGATCTTGGAGATTGTTTCGGCTCGTCATTATTTGAATTAACCTCATGCGCGTCGGCAGCCTCAGAATTGTCCAAGGCGCTTTGCCTGATACCGTGGATGAGAGGCAATAGATGAGAGCTTCTTCTGACCTCGCGATATACTAAACACCCCAAAGTAAAAGGTAGCAGCAGAAGATATGAGATTCCCTTCAATATGCTGAAAAAAATATCTGCAGTCTTTATGACACTCTCCTGCCATTTAACCATTCCGCTAGGGGAAACCACAATTTTTTTTCCCAGTCCTTCACAATGCAGCCACATTTCTACGCAATTTCCAAAATTATCAAAAAAATCTAATGGTTGTCTTAAAGTGATCTGGTCAAAAAAAGGCATAACTATCCCTTCATCTCTTAATTTTTTTATCCATAATATATTTTAATGTATATAATGCAAGCATTCATCACATTTCACTTTCGGAGCTTATTTATGGACGTTACATCTTCTCTAGCTATTTCCTGGAATCACCTATCGACAGAACAAAAGGAACAGGGCATCCACCCCAACGATTTGGGGCGCCTCCAATTCAACCTTCAGGGACAGGATATTTCCGAAAGGGTCAGCAAGCAACTCCAGCGTTTCTTTTGGGGATGCCGATCTGCAGCTACAGATACAGAGTTTCTCTCCAAATCCATCCATATCCTAAATGCTAGTGAACCTTACATGCAGCCCATCAAAGCTATCGCTTCTCAAATTCTGTTTACTCCTAAACCTAAGGATAGGCTACTAGAAGGCTTAGGCGAGGACATCGACTCTATCCACTTTGAAGATGAGTACGGCCCCCTCCTTCGGAAAAGTAAAAACTCCTTCGCCAAACTCTATAACCAGCTGGTATCCGAAAGTAAAAGCCATCTGATGCACCCTGCGCGCCGCACGGAACTGATCGCGTACATTTCCCCCTTGACGGCACAAGCAGAACTGGCAGCAGACCGTTTGATCGCTTACCGCTGCTTTGGAAGTAAGGGCCTGACGATTTTTGAATGTAAACGCTGTTTAAATGATCATACAGTGCAAATAGCAGCAGTAGAGCAGGAGCTTAAGACCGTATTCGATCAAGGTCCCTCTTTGATTACAAAACCCGATATGCTGCAAGCTGAAGCCCTAGACTGCATTCCACAAATCTATTGCAGAAAACATGTATGCGTGGCTTTCCAATATCTAACCGAGCAGAATAAATTGTCAATTTTAGATCTTCCAGATGAGAAGCTGTATGTAAATCATATAAAACACTGCATACACCCGGACTTGTCTCAGTTTCTGAAGAATTATAATAACGAGACATCAGGAGCTCAATGTCATTACGGAATCATTATCAAATATCTAAAAGCCCTACGTAATAGTGACTTAAACGACCTGAAGACTTTATGCCTAAATGAGGAGTTAACAAGGCTGCAGTGGCTCAAGAATTACACTTCAAAAAGATTGGATGAAGTGGAAATGGACTATCAAATACAGCTGCAGCACTATGGTCAAGATCCTGAAGTCTACAAACCCGGAGACTTTTCTTTTATCAATAACGCTCTCACCGAACACATTCTCAGCGATGCGTATAAAGCTGTGGATAAATTGAAAGTGTGGGCCTTCTTCGATGAAGAACCACCAAAAAATCAAAGTTATATGTTCTGGAAACATTCGACTTTGCAGCTGATCACCAAAGAACTTACAACTAACCACGATGGATATAGTTTCGGTTTTACCATGAGATGGATGCAGCGCATTCGCCATGTTGGCTGGAAAAAAGCCGTTAGCGATTGTCTTGAAGAGAATACTAAAGAGCTAGGCTGCCTGAATAAAGCTAAACTGTAAAGGTAGGCTTGAATTATAAATATTTTGTTTGTTAACGTGCCATGAGATGGCCTCTCATTTGTTCACATTGAATTTTACCGGGAGCTATTTTATGTTTACCTCCTCGTCCCTGCTAGGCAAAGCTCAAACCGCCCTCTTGCAGAGCTATTGGAATGCATCCACTCCTAAGCCTGCAGGCTTACACCCTCCAGAGGCAAAAGGCAACATCCACTGGTCGTTTTATCTTTTAGGTCTCGGCACTCTAGCCGCTGCCGTAGCAGCCATTGCAGGCGCCATCATCAGCCAACTCGGATTGATCTTCGGGGGCATTTACTATGCGCTAACCACCGGCATAGGCGCCTATTATGTGCAGAGGTTTGGCTCGGAACAAACTTTCGAAAAATACGTCCAAATCCTGACCGAACGCGTGCGCGAAGTGACTCAGGATGTACAAAAACTCGCCAATGAAAACGCGCATCTGCATACAGAACTGACAGCCTTGAGCCATGAAATTTCCACCTCGCAGCAAATCCTGAATGAAAATGCCCAGGCGCTACGCAAAGAGTCGGATGAGATCGGCAAACACACCTGGAACTTGGAACAAAAAGCCCCCTTAGCTGATAAATTTTTATCTTTGATCGACCTTTATAAAAAGGAGAACGGCAACCTTGAAGTTAAACTCGATGGACTCAACAAGCAAACACAACAGCTAAAAGCTGCTAAAGAAGGACTAGAAGATAGGGTATCGACACTATCCCAGCAAAATCAAAAGCTCGAGAGTCAAGTTAAAACTTACACGCAATCCAACGCCATCTATCACGAAGAAAATCTAAAATTGCAAACATTGATCCATGACCTCAAAATACAATTAAAGAACACTTCTGCCATCTCTCCCAAACCTTCTCCATCACCCATATCGAAAACTCCTGACAAAGATACAGGTATCAACACCACGCTGCATAAAATCGAACAGAATGGCCAGCAATTAAACTCTCAGCTAGATGAAGCGGAAAAGATATTGAAAGCTCTAGTCAAATCCACCAACCAGTGAGGATGTACATTATGTCAGCTCCTGCTACAGCTTCGAACGATAAAGACATCGAAATGGGAATTCCGGGAGAAATCCCTGTACCCCCAACAAAAGAGAAAAACTGCTGGGGAAGAACCTTTACCGACTTTTCTATGGGTGTAGAAGCTGTAATTACCACTAGCGCTACAGTGGCCGGAGCTTGGAGCTATGTGTATGGACAATATGTAGTTGCCGGGATAAGCACAGGCATATTTGTCTTGAGCATCGCGAACACAGTCCGCATCCATTGCCTAGGAAGAATGAAAGACCAGAACACGCAAAATAAAAAATTAGCTACAAATATCAACAACCTATCCAAAGAAAAATTAGACTTAGAGAATGCCATTCAATCCCTGCAAGACAAAATTACATTGGTGGAAAAAGAAAAACAGAATTTTGCCAACGAAAATGATAAGATCAACTCCTCCTTGAGTAAAAAAGTTAAAGAGATCAAGAAGCTTAACGCGCACCTTTCCGCTGCTGAAAAGAAGGCCTCTGAATTCCAATCCCTATATGACCAATTCAAGGCGCTAGAAAGCGAACTTTCCAAGCACACTTCCAGCATAGGTAAAGAAGACAACGACTTGCACCATGTCAACGAGGATCTAGGCAAAGAAAAAAATGATACCCATAAACTCAATGACACTCTCAACGCTAACAACAAAAAATTCGACAATGAGAACGAAGAATTCACCGGTAATTTAAAAGAGCTCCAACAACTTGTCGCCTCCACTCAGCAGCAAATAAAAATTCTGCAAAAGTCGTATGCCGAAATCAAAGTAGCCAACGAAGAACTGCAAAAAAGAGAAGCCGTATACGCAGAAAATGAGAAACAATATGCGCTGAAGGCCCAAGATCTCAAACAAGCCGAAATGCGTTTAACCGAATTCAATAAGAAATTCAAGAAATTTATAGAAAAACTACGCACCCTCAGCGTAAATATTCCTGAACTCAAGCCTATCCTCGAAAATATGGAAACAAAAATCAATAATACATAATATAAAAATTTGAAAACCCTATAAATCCTAGGTATTCCCATGCAGGCACAAAAGCCTTCCAAAGACGAATTAAAAAAATTAATTTTTGCACTTATCAACGAAGAAACCAACTCTGCAGCAGATTCAAAAGACATAAATTCCCTTATTTCCATGCAACACCTGGGAGTAAGCTCCATTGGCGCTTTGACCATTATGGGCGAAATTGAAAATCGTTTAAACCTGACACTGCCTGAAACATTGTTATGGGATTGTAAAAATGTTCAAGAGCTGGTAGACATGATAGATGCCAATTTTGATAAATACAAAAGAAAATGATGGCTGATGTCACAAGATATCCTTAAAAAGCACCTACTCTTCAGCCAGGATCAAATTCGCATACAGTATTATCAGGTGAATGCTGCACATGCAAAGGCTATTATGCTTATCCTACCTTGCGGCGGAGGCTACATCACCGATCAATACCTAAATCTTGCCAAGCACCTAGCCGAAATAGATATTAGCTGCTACCTGATGGATCCCAGAGGTCATGGGTTATCAGAAGGCAGAAGAGGGGATACCCCTTCCAAAGAAGCCATCTGGCAAGATATGGCGGACTGGATCGAGCTGGTGCGCAAGGAGCAACCAGGCCTCCCCATCATGTTATCTGGCCATTCCATCACAGCAGGTTTGGTCCTCAATTTCCTCTCCAGTCCCTACTACCAGCCCCATAGCCTCCAAAGCCTACTTTTTATAGCACCCAACTTCGGCATCTACTCGAATACATTCAAACCGAATTCTCAAGATCCCTTTGTGGCCAAAGTGAAACATTGGGTACATAAGCTGTATGAACTTTCTGGCCGCCGCTGGTTTAAACATCTCTATTTTGTCTACCTGCGATTTTCCGCCGAATTAAAAAAACATTACCCCCTGCTCCTCAATGCCTACACCCTCGAGATGATCAAAGCCATACATCCGGAAAATCCGCAGGAACTATTAAAAAAGATAACCGTTCCTTTCCAAATTATTGTGGGAGAAAACGATCCCTTAGTCGATGCCCATAAACTCGAAGGTTTTGCAACAATAGCGCCTTCCTTCCAAAAAATCCACACCGTGCCTAGACTGCAACACTTCAATGTCCTAGCTGCAGTGCCTGCTATCCTTGCTCAGGAACTAGAGCACCTTATCAGCTCACGAGGGTAAACCTTTTGAATAATTAATCTCCTTGCCCCAGCCCTTGCCCGTGCCCGTGCCCTAATTCGTTTAAGTTTCTTATCCTAACCCTGTATGAAAGGATTTAAACCACGGAGGGCAGTGAGACAAGTGTGAGCACACAAATAATGTATGGATTTGGGGTTCTTACCCGACCATCTTTGTTTATCTATTTATTAAATCTAGATCGTCATGTATGAACTCTCAGATATATATACGTTCTATTAGATTAAAAAGTAATCTGAATCTCTTTATTTCGACTGTGCAATATTTATAGAATCTTGTAGAGTACTGAATAGTTAAAAAAAGCAATGAACTTGAATCATAAAAATTTGCAGGTAAGGATACATACCCTTTCACACTACTCTTGCTGTTCTCTGTAGTCATATTTTTATTTTTGTACCCAGTCTTGTCTCATTGCCCTCACTGCTCTCTGTGGTTCAAATCTTTTCACACTACTCTCGCTAATCTCAGTGGTTCATACCCTTTCACACCACTCTTGCTGTTCTCTGTAGTCATATTTTTATTTTTGTACCCAGTCTTGTCTCAT
>CAYMKI010000003.1:15407-17472 GCA_964390695.1 uncultured bacterium | reverse complement strand
ACTCTTGCTGTTCTCTGTAGTCATATTTTTATTTTTGTACCCAGTCTTGTCTCATTGCCCTCACTGCTCTCTGTGGTTCAAATCTTTTCACACTACTCTCGCTAATCTCAGTGGTTCAAATCTTTTCACACTACTCTCGCTAATCTCAGTGGTTCAAATCTTTTTTATTCGGGACAGGATAAGGAATTTAAAACAATTGGGCACGTGCACGGGCACGTGCAGCGAGAATAATTATACAAGAGGTTCACTCACTCCATTGCACAGGTAGAGGGTAGAGACCAAAAAACAAATTTTTGTGCATTCGTTCGAGTATCTCCTCCGCCACTTCTTCCACCTGTTGCACCGGCAAGGCAACTTCTGGCATTAAATGCATATGAAGTAAAAGTTTAAGCCAGGCTGTAGAAGAGAAAAATGAAGTCTCTGACTTAAAGCTGTAAAAATGCTGTAAGGCTATAATAGCCAAAGAAGCTAACCGGCACCACTTTTCAGCCAAGGTAAAATATTCATAAGGCTCCTCATAGCCAGGACAGCCGGGACGCATAGCCAGCTGATGACAAATGGATTTTAACTGGTCGTCTAGGGTTTTTAGCACAGCTGTCAACAGCGGATCGCCCTGATGCCGCTTTTGCATGTCCTCAAAACAACCGGACCAGGCATGTAAAATGACTTCAGAGCCTTTGAATCCCAAAGTCAGCTGCCTAAAATCGGCAAGGGGTAGAGCGCTATCCAGGTTGAAAAGCTCCTCGTATCTGCCCGATTCTAATGGCAGCGGCTTTTTATAGATGTCTTTGGTATAGAACAAGACCGCTTGCAGATTCACCAAGGTATTGCCATCGCCAAATTTGACCACAGGTATATCGCGCAGAATTTTTTGAAACATTCCCATGCAGTATTCTTGGCGTAGATAGTAACGCGCTCCTAATACCACAGACAAGTCCTGCATAACTTTTTCCAGAAGCGTCGGCACAAACGATTTTACCATAGCGCCATATAGGCAAGCTTTATCCGGACAATGATGAAGAATTCTAACACCGAACAACGAACATCCATCGGCAAACAAAATATTCAAAAAACACCTTACAAGTGTCTCTCTGGCATGCGGCAGATGAAACACAGGTTTATTATACAATATGCGTTCCAAAGCAAACTTTGCCGTAATGCGAAAGGCCGTATCAACACCCCCTAAAGCTATACACGGGGCGATGGAGCGGGTGATATGAAAGCCTTTCAGCATAATCTCCAACCCATCGCCTTCCTTTCCAACAAGATAATCCTTGGACACCCTTGCCCCATGGAAGGTGATGCCTCCCATATCCGCTCCGCGCATGCCTAATGTTGTAATTTTGTCAGATACCGAAAAGCTGCCGGTTTCCAGTAGATTCTTTTGTACGAACAGAAAACTATAAGCCCTTGGCCCAGTCTTATCTGTATGTCTGGTAAAGCAATGGATGGCCAGACCTCTAGACACGTGATTAATTAACCACTTGGTACCGTCCAGCACCCAATGTGTGCCTTCGTCTTGCATGCATAATTCATTCGCCAGCAAATCACTGCCGTGGGCTTGCTCTGTCAAACCCATAGAAATACGCCCACCACCTCTTAAGATGTGCATGGCTTGCTCTATTTGCAGCTGACTGCCGCTGATCCAGATCGGAACCACGCCTAGAAATGACATCGCATACGATAATGCCAGCGTAGGATCCCTGCGGGCTAATAAACGGATCAGATGCACTACCTGTTCCAAATTTTTTAAGCCGCCACCATACTGACAAGGTATCAAGAACTCTTGCAGTCCAAGCCCAAATAAAGCTTGCAAGGGATCTTCTGGATATAATTCCTTTTCATCCTGCTGCATTGCTTTTTCAAAGGAAAACATATTCTTCGGATCAAAGGGTGAACCCAATTGATCTTCGATAGCCAAAAGGGTCTCTAGATGACTTGGCCACAATCTATTTTTGCTAGTTTTCATGCTGCCCTCTGGTTTTCCAATCGGTATAATGCCTCTAAGGTTCCGGCAAGATCAGCCTCTTTGCATCTAACAATAGCGATGTCATTATCGACATCA
>CAYMKI010000003.1:0-15397 GCA_964390695.1 uncultured bacterium | reverse complement strand
TTTTATTGCGCTGAATTTTCCCGCTAGTGGTCTTGAAAATGGATCTGGCTTTGATCAACACCACATCTTTGATGGGAAGGGAAAAATGCTTACCCACTACATCCATAATGTTGTGAATGGCTTCTTCATAATTTCCGTTCCCATCCCTGACTTCCACCACAACGATCAATTCTTCACTGACTCTGCCGGGAATCGAAAAAGCCGCACAGCACCCATGCCTAATGACCGGATGGGCATGATCGACTTGTTCTTCGATATCTTGCGGATAGTAATTTTTGCCGTTGATAATAATCAGATTCTTCAACCTGCCGGTGATGTATAATTCCCCTTCATACATAAACCCCAAATCGCCAGTTCTAAGATACTTATTCCCCAGACCTTCTTTTTCCACAAATACTTCCTGCGTAGCCTGATGATTCTTCCAATATCCATGAGCGACACTTTTGCTTCTTACGCAAATCTCGCCTATATGACCTTCTTCAACCTGATGATGATGCACAGGATCCACAATAATAATTTCCACCCCAGGCCCTGGATGTCCAGTACTTACCAGCGGCAGGGTGGCAGCCTCTGAATTATCACTTTGGACCTTGATTTCATTTCTAGCATACGCTTCTTTATCTACGTAAAGTTTTTTGGGCAATGTACTCACTTTCTTTGAAGTTACCATAAGGGTAGCTTCAGCTAACCCATACATAGGGTGTATCTGCTTCCAGGTCACGCCGCAGATGTTAAACCTATCCACAAAGTTTTTCAGTGTGGCATAGCGGACGGGCTCAGCCCCATTGCCAAAACACCTCATACAGGACAGATCCAATTCATGTAAAAGGTCATCGGAAACTTTTTTGGCGACGAGATCATAGGCAAAATTTGGCGCTGCAGTCATAGTGCCCCTGTAGGCATGTATAGCTTTTAACCATATCTGCGGATGTTTAAGAAAATGAAGTGTTTGGATCTCCACAAAGCGAAGGCTGCTAAAAAGGGAAAATAACAACGAACCTATCAAACCCATATCATGATAGGGCGGCAACCAGCTAATCATGACATCCTCCGACACACAGTGTGAAGCATGCGTTATGATCATCATATTATCATACAAATTATCATATGATACACACACTCCTTTCGGATTCGCAGTGGATCCACTGGTATACTGAAAAAATGCCAAATCGTCATCGCAATTTGTCGGATAAATATCTCGTATAGGATCGGCTTCGGCTTTGTCGAGATTCAGCCATTCGGCCTCACCTTTATCAATCTGAATATTTTGGTGCAAAGGCGAAAATAAATCATAGATTTTTTGAGTAAAATTCGATTTTTTTAAAATACTAAATAATCCTAAAAAATCGATTTTCTTGCTGATATCGGAATGCGTTAGCACTATTTTTGCCTCTGAATCTTGAATGACTAAATTCATCCTTTCAGCAGCCGATTGATTGAACGGCACCATCACCGGAACCGCCACCGCGTCACACATCAGGCAGGCTAGGAATGCCACAATAAAGTCGCTGCCCGGATTCAAACAAATCACGACTTTATCGTTTTTTTGGACTTTGGGGGCTATTAAATTAGCCACACGCTGAATGCGGCGATAAAATTCACGATAGGTTAAAATTTCATTCTTATGATGCAGGATCTCATTGTGGTCGGGGTGAACAAAATGCAGGATCTCCCTGTCGGGATTTTGTTGAATATTATTCAATATTTCTCTTAAAAATTTACTCATAACACACCTTAATTAAACATTATTAGCAGATTATTGCATTACTAATAAAAACAACCTCCACAGCTTGTAATAATATAAATATTTTAAGTTAATAATTTTAATCTATCACCATATAATTATTGTGTCAATATTAGTTTTTAAATTAATGCAGCCACCGAATACACGAATTCATGACCTCTGTATCCTTGGGTAAGATCCGTATTTGGCATAAAACCTATATTGAGTTGTATTAGCGAACACTCACGGCGAAAACACCATTTCTGCCGCATAGATAACAAAAGCGCCCCTCATATTTAAGAAAAAGAGCGGCTGCATAACATGAGTTACAAATATATACAGATCACGAACTTGTTCATCCTGCCGGCGCAGCCGATCCTGTTCATCCTATTTAAGACATTATAAGAACAGGATGAGCAGGATCGGCTGCGCCGGCAGGATATTGAACCTCTTGCATAATTAACATTCTTGCCCGTGCCATCACCCATTTTATTACATGAGAACCTTTTAACAAAAGGTTCTTTGGTGACTATTCACCACCCCTCATAAAATAATAAATTAAATACCACAGAGCCCAGAGAGATATAACGAATAGTCTGCAGCAATGAGTGCCTCACAGAACGAGACAGCTGCTTTCAGCGACTTATATCGGGAAATAACTTTGTCTTCGTTTTATATTTCAAACAAAAATTTGCAGAGTCGCTGATGCTCAGAGGGTTCTGTCAATCTCGTCGGGTTTGACTGACAGCGCTAAAATTGTGCGCTTAGCGCGCAATTTTATGTTGTTGCTTCGTCTTGTCTTAACTCCGCGTCTTTGCGCCTCCGCGCTCTCTGCGTTGAACTTGAAACAATAAGGATGTCTTAAAATAAATTTTCCAATAAAATGGGTAACGGTAAGGGCAGGAGCAAGAAGATTAATTGTCTGCTCCCCCCCCCCCTCTCCGTGCCTTCTGTGTGCTCTGTGGTTGAATATCTAATAAATTGCTTTTTTATATATTTCTAAGACAGAATTCACAGCAGCGCTAGATTTCCTCTCCCAGAGCCTGCTTAAAGCGATAGGCATGTGCATGACATAAGGCTAAGGCCAAGGCATCGGCGGCATCCTCAGGCTGGGGTGGAGCATGCAAATTCAACAGTTTCTGCACCATACCCTGAACTTGATACTTGCTGGCCCTGCCGTTGCCCGAAACCGCGCGCTTGGCCTGAGTAGGGCTATATTCCATGACCTGCATGCCTCTTTTTTTGGCAGCCACGATCACAACGCCTCGGGCCATGCCCAATTTGATGGCACTCTGCACATTTTTGTGCACAAATTGTGTCTCAATGGCTAAAACTTGGGGTTTATGTACTTCCAACAATTGTTCCAAGCCTTCAAAAATGATCAGATACCTGTCGGTGATTTTGAAATGCGCAGGCGGGCGGATACAGCCGTAGTCCAGCACATCAAAATGCGAAGCCTCTTTTTTTATGATTCCATACCCCGTCACTCGTGTGCCGGGGTCTACTCCGATGATAATTTGAGAAGAAGAACTGGCAGGCAAAGCTAATCCAAAAGGTTTTGTTTATATTTTCCATGCGACTTGGGAAGGTCGAACAGGTTTTGATAGGGCTTGGCTATAATTTGATTCTCTTCACGCTGCGCCTTGACAACAGGCGCGGGATTTTCTTTTTCCATCTCGACAGGTTCGGGGATATGTTGGGGAACATCTGCTTCTTTGGCATGATGAGCCGTTCCTCCTCCACCCATGATAGCTCCGAAATTCGACACCAGAGAGTGCAGCTGCTGGTACCTCTCTTCAATTTTCTCCAGGTCGGCCAGTTTGGTTTGCAGGCGCTGGCATTTTTCTTCCCATTTGGACTGCTGCCGTTCAGCCGCCTGCAATCTATCTTGGAGGTGTTGTTCTTGGCGCAACTGATGTTCTTTTTGCACATCCAAGGCTGTTTGCAGCTCAACGATCTTCATCTGGTCCTGAGCGCGCGTTTTTTCCATCTCTTCGCAGCGGCCCTGCCATTTTTGGCGCTGGTCTTCCAGGATAGCCATCTCTTTAAGTTTTTTAGCCAGGTGCTGTTGCGCCGTGCGCACTTCCTCATGACTTTCCTGTTGAGCCTGCTGCAGCTGCAAGAGACTGCCCTTTAAAGCAGCCACTTCCTCTTCGGTTTTTTTATGGTTCTCTGACAAAGTCTGGATTTCGCGCTCTTTGTTTCTTATCAAAGCTTGGCAGCTTTCGATTTCGGAGGCATGCTCTGCAGCTTGCTGCTGCAACTTTAGAGCGAGCTCTCGTTGCGAAGACTCCATTTGCCCTACGACAACTTGATGGCTCTGCAGCTGCTCTTTGGTCTTGGCCAGCTCGTTTTTATAGATCGATTGATTTTCCCGATATTTTTCCAGCTGCTGGTGGTATTGATGGATTTTTGTCACGGCATTGATTTTTTCTTGCACCGTTTCGAGATACAGAGCTTCTAGTTCCTTAGCTTCACGTACAGCTCTCAATAAAGTTTGCTTGATCAAGCCGATTTCTTTGTCAAAGCTCTCCAAAGCCTCATTTTTCTTGCCAAGCGTCAGCTCGAGTTCCGCATTTGCCTGCACCTGCCGTGCAAAATCGCACTGCAGCGCTTCAAATTGCGCTTTATCATGAGAGATATCCCTTTGAAGTTTTTCTATTTCGCCTTTTAGCTTTTCCTGCTGAGCCTGCAGAGAAGCTACTTCCACAAGTGCTTCGTGCTTTAGCTCTTCGCTCTGCTTACAGACCGTGTCTGCTTGCGCCAACTCGGCTTGGCGCAAATCCAAATCCTGCCGCATTGCAGCCATAACATCCTGGGCGGATTGATATTCCCCTCGAAGTTGGTTCAACTCCAACTGAGCTTCCTGGGAGCGCTCGCGTAAAAACTGGATGACGCGCTCCAGCTGTTCGATATGAAGGCTGCGATCTTTGGCATCGGCCTCGAGTTGCTCGTTTTCAGCCTGCCGATGTTGGCACTCTTGGGTTTTCATCTCCAAGGCTTTCTCAAGGTCCTGCTTAATTTCCACACAGCGTTTGAGGCTGACCTCAACCTGCTGCAACTCTTGAATGGTGCGTTCCTTATCAAATAGAAGATTGGAAAGCTTCTCCACTTTGCTCTTGTCGCGGCTGATTTGAGCTTTGGCTTCATCTAGATATCGGTTCAGCAGGGCATTTTTCTCCTGCGTCGATTGCAGTTGCAATGATAGTGCCTCGAACTCTTTCATCCTCTCTAATTGCTGGCTCTTAAAAGCCTCCAAAGCGGCAGCGGCCTGTGCATGCATAAGCGCATTTTTATCGGCTTTTTCCCCTAAGGATGCCAATTGAAACTCGCTGTCGCGTAGACGCACCTCTAAATTTTGGCTGATAAGCAGCGCTTGCTCATACTTCTTTTGGCTGTCAGTACGCTGGTGCTCCAATTCTGATAGCTGGCTTTGGTATTGCTGGCATCTGGCTTCGGCGGCTTCAGCAGCTTTTTTATAAGACTCCAAAATTTCAGACTGGTGCCTGTTCTCGAAGTTTTTCAGCTCCCAGGTGCTGACCTGCTGTTCAGCTTCCTTGAGCTTGCTTTGCAGATGCTGGATGAGATCTCTTAGACTTTGTGATTCTTTGGCATTATTCGCGAGGAGGTTTTCATATTGCAAATACCTTTCTTGAGCTGCCACAGCAGCCTCTTTGCAGGACTCCAGCTGGGCGATCTGCTGCCTGAGTTGATAATTCTGGTGCTCAAAGTGATGCTCCAATTTTTCAGCTTCGTGCAGCCCCTTTTTTAGCTCCGCTATCTCGGAGGCTTGCGCTTCCATCTCCACGCGGGCCGCCGCTGCCTGCTTTTTGTAGTCCTCTATTTCCCCCAGCAGCTCTTGCAGCTTATCTTTCGCTACAAATTGCGAGCGGACAGTGATGAGTTCCGAGGACAACCTGTCTATCTCAAGACGGCTAGCGTGCTCCTTGACCTGAAACTGCTTGATCTGCTCATCAGGGTCTTGAAAACGGCTCAGCTGGCTTTTCATCTGCTCAATGGTTTTCTGAGAGGATAAGTATTTCTCTTTTATGATGGAAATTTGCTTGGTCAGAGATGCAATTTCTTGATCTTGATTCAGGCGTTCTTCTTGCTGTTCTTGAATAAAGCCGGCCGCTTCTGGGTATTTGGCTTTAAACATATCAAGCAATGCCTGCAGCTTTGTCCTGTCTTTTGAATAAGCCTCAAGCAACGGCTGTTGCTTAGCTTGTGATTGATGTGTATATTTTGATGGATCCAAAGCAACTCCCCCCGAAAGAAATTAACTGGCTTTCTAAAAAATAAGCTTTTTGGCAAAAATTTAAAAGGGTAAATTCTAATGTATCAGCTGCTCCCGCTAAATCCTCTTGTACCCAGGAGCGCGTTGCCCCTTGGGGCTGCCTTCCCCTGGGCTACCCTCGTTCGCCCCATTTTGGGGCTAGTGATTGTTTTTAGCGGGAACTGCTGCTAACGACTATGGAGTTGCGAATCGATAAAATCTAGCTCTTCAATGTGAAAGATTCCAACTTAATGGCATCCAGCAAGGCTTTGACTTTATCGGTATTCTCCCAGGTAAACTCGGGTTCAGAACGTCCAAAGTGTCCACCAAAAGCTGTTTTTTTATAGATGGGCCTTCTAAGATGGAGCATCTCTATCATCCCTTTGGGTGAAAGATTGAACACCAAAGGTATCACCCTGGCCAGTAAAGCTTCATTGACCTTGCCTGTGCCAAAAGTATCCACTTTGACAGAAATAGGATGAGGCACGCCGATAGCGTAGGAGATTTGCACTTCACACCGCTTAGCAAGCTGCGCTGCGACAATATTCTTGGCGACATAACGCGCCGCATAGCAGGCCGATCTGTCTACTTTGGTGGGATCTTTACCCGAAAAAGCTCCTCCGCCATGTCTTCCCATGCCGCCATAAGTATCGACAATGATTTTTCTGCCTGTCAGTCCGCAGTCGCCTTGAGGACCACCCACCACAAACCTGCCGGTAGGATTGACATAAAACAAGGTATCTTGGTCCACAAATCCGCTAGGGACTAATCTAGACACCATCTGCTTCATATCTTTGGTGATAAGGGCCTGGTCTACATCCGGATCATGCTGTGTAGAAACCACGACTGTATGCAATCGCACCGGCTGGTGATTATTGTCATACTGCACAGTCACCTGAGCTTTGGCATCCGGACGGAGATACGCAAGCGCTTTAGAGTTTCTCAACTCGCGCAATTCCAATACTATCCGATGTGCCAACATGATGGGCATAGGCATGAATTCAGGTGTTTCATCACAGGCATAGCCGAACATCAACCCCTGGTCCCCTGCTCCCATATCATGATAAGCTGAGGAATTCTCATCAACGCCCTTGGCTATATCGGGTGATTGCTTATTGAACGAGACTAATACGCCGCATGATTTGTAATCGAAGCCATATTCGCTCTCGGTATAACCTATTTCCTTCACTGTTTCACGCGCAATTTCAGCATAGTTGGGATGGGCGTGCGTAGTAATTTCACCCGCCAAGACTATTAGGCCGGTTGTGACTAAGGTTTCACAAGCCACCCTAGCTTGCGGATCCTCCCTCAAGCAAGCATCCAATATGGCATCTGAAATTTGATCTGCTACTTTATCCGGATGGCCTATCGCCACGGATTCCGATGTAAAGAGATAATGTCCCACGTAAATTCTTCCTTTTTATTGCATAATTCGATTATTAATAATAAGATATATTTTATCTAAAATGCAATATTTATTCATGGTTTTGCCCATTTTATTGTGCTTTGTTTTTTATACCCAGCATATTCAAGCCGAAAACCCCATCTCTTTATCATTCAATGAGTTGCAATCCATACCAACCCATAAGAAAAACGCCATCCAACAAGGAACCAGGATTTCTATTAGCGGTTTTCTCTACCACACTTCCGAAGGACAATGGATCCTCTCCCCACATGCACACCTCAAATCATGCTGTATAGGTGCTTTAGACAAAGTCCGAGAACAAATCGTCATCGACTTTGCCTCAGAGCCTAGCCACGTCCCTCGTGGTCGGGTCATCACCCTGGAAGGCCTACTAAACCTACCCTCGCAGGAAGATCAACTATCGGCAGATAAAGTTCAGATATCTCTCCACAACGCCACCTGGAATGATTCAAAGCCCAAGCTTCCCCTGAGCCTGCTGGTCGGCTTCGGAGCAAGCTTATGCATAGTGACCTGGATGTTAATGCGCAAGAGGCAAGCCAAACTCTGAATCGCTGTTTTGAGTGACGAGTTGCACATGCGGAATCCAAGCCCCCAAAAACTCTTCGCCGATAGCCTTGAATTTATGCGGATCGTCGGAGACGAAAAATTGCGGGGCTTCTTGAATCGACAAGCCGGAAGCTAAACCCTGTGCTTGCAGTATACCAGATACTTTTTCCGCACAGGTAGATGCCGAGTCGACCAATACAACCTCCGGGCCCCACACCTCTTGAAGCATCGCTTTGAGCAAGGGATAATGCGTGCAACCCAATAGAACGGTATCGATACCTTGATGTTTAAAAGGGCTCATATACTCCATCGCGATCAGCTTGGCGGCAGGATGATGCATAAATCGCTCTTCCACCAAAGGCGCCAACAGCGGACATGCCACCGGAAAAACCTGACTGTCGGGTCTGAGCCGCTTTATTTGCTCCTGATACACCCCTGATGCAATGGTCCCTTTGGTTCCCAATACAGCTATACGTCCATTGCGCGTCACCTGCACGGCTTTTTCCGCGCCTGGCGTGATCACATCCACCACGGGAATATTGAAAATTTGCTGCAGCTTCTCTTTAGCAAACGCTGAGGCCGTATTGCAGGCTATCACCAGCATTTTGACATTCTGCTCCATGAGAAAGATAGCGTTGTCGATAGCATAACGAACGACCGTACTACGGCTTTTTTCACCGTAAGGCATGCGCGCCGTGTCGCCAAAGTAGATCAAAGGCTCATAAGGCAGTTGCCGCAGCAGCTCCTGCATGACCGTCAATCCCCCCACTCCGGAATCAAATATACCTATGGCGCGCTTATCAGATTGCATAACACCTGCTAGGATTCGGGGATTTTCAGTTTTTGCCCGATGATAATCTGGTCACCGCTTAACTGATTGAGTTCCTTGAGTTTTTTGATGGTCGTCTGGTGGGCTTTAGCAATCTTCTCCAAACTATCGCCGGCTTTGACCCGATACGTTTTGGGAGTGGAATCGGAAGCAATAGCATCGTTTTTTTCTGAAGACCCCTCTTTGCCTTTGATGACTTCGATCACAGAAGAAAGCGCCGCTTGCAGATTTTCGATATTCCGATTCTGCATATCTAAAGACTTCTCCAGCTCCGCGATCCGTTTTTTGAAGTCCTGGATCAGCTGTTGATTATCTGTAGCCAAAGATTTGACATCCAGTGACAGGCCTTTGGATGCGTTATGCTGATCGCTTAGCTTGGCATCCAAGGTACTCGATTGATGCTTCAAGTTTTCCTTCAAAGCCTGCATGCCAGTCAAAGTTTCCTGCCTGAGCGAATCGAGGATCTCTTCGAGATTTTTAAATCTCTCTTCAAACGTGCCGATCTGCGCCTCATGAATTTGAAGATCGTTTTTCATGCTATCTATATTGTCCATTACTTCACGTAAAAGAATGGTATAGTCCTCCTCGAAGCTGGGACGCCTCTTGGCCGCCTCAGCTTCTTGAGGAAACATCGACAAAAAAACCCACACCGACATAGCCGCCAGAGAAAGCCTAGCCGATCTCGATGTGGATCTGCACATACGCTTGCAGAAGTTCATATTCATCAAGCTGACCCGCCTCTACTATCTCGAATAAATCTTGAATTCAGCTCGTCGATTCACTCTCCAGGCCTCTTCATGATGGTCCATCACTAGCGGTCTTTCTTTGCCGTAGGAAATAGTGAAAATATGGTCAGGATGTGCCCCTTGTTGCAGCAAGATATTTCTAACCGCTTGTGCCCGGCGTGATCCCAAAGCCAAATTATAGGCTTCCGGCCCCTTCTCATCGCAATGTCCTTCGATAAAGACATACACATTGGGATGTTCAGCTAGATAGCGCACCACATTCTTGACAATAGCCAAATTTTCCTCGCCTTTCACATAGTTGCTGTCGTAGTCAAAGTGTATGTTTTGAAACACTTTAGCTGTCGCTGGATTCAAGCTAGGATCGGCAAAAGACTCTATTCCCGGAATGGAACTGCCGGCTTCACCCGGTGTTTCTTTAGGCTGCGGCATCGCCCTGTCTTGAGCTGCCGGCTGATAAGGCCTCGATTCATCCATCAGCGGCACAAAATCCTCTCCCGGCCCACAGTCTACATAGAAATCATCACAGCAAAATTCGTCCGGACTGCACACAGCGCGTGAGCGGCTGTAATCACCCCCTAAACACTTAAAACCTCGGCTAAAATGGCGTCCGCAGGTCTTAGTATCTTCCCAAACATCATAAGAGCTTCTCGAACAGCCCGTCAGTGTCAAAGCAGTCATGCAAATCTGCGTTAAAGCAAAAAATCTGAATTTCGTCATAAGTCTCCTCTTCAAAATCAAGGTTTACAGCACAGATATCTCATTTATATTTTGGATGCCATCCTAGCATAAATTACATTATTCTTGCATCTTTATTGAAATATCTCTACAATTTAATCACATCTATTTGATATACAAGAGGATATATGCAATTCACACCCGATAGGCCTTCGATCTTTTCCCATCTATCTGCATGCCAGGACGCCCAAACCTTGATTCTCTCGTATGTATCCAAAGATGATCTCGCGACGCTTGCCAAGGTTTCCAAAACCATGTGCAAGGCACTTCATGAACTGACGGCCCCTTTCTTGAATGTCGCGATGCTGCAACTCAAAGACTGCCATGAAATCATCCCTTTACCTACGGTTGTTTTGGATTTTGAAAACGAAATACCTACACCTCAAAAGGCAGCTATAAAAAGAGATCTGCAAACCCTGTCCACACAGCTTTACATAGGATTCTTCGCCAACCTCAGCTTGTGGCGCCTAGGAATGACACCCCACACGAATCTAAACACATTTGCTGAAGCCTTAGATCAGAAACTAAACACCTCAGCCCCCTGGCTGGGATTAGCCCAAGAATATCTCCAAAAGGAAGATATAGCAGCTTTCGAATACGCCTGGAACAAAATTCCTGCTACTTTATCCAAAGCTGGACACATCCTATCTTCTCTCCTCGATACCATGTGCGCAAAAAAACAATACCGCCAGGCCATCGATTTCTATAAAATATCCTACCGCGATTTATTTCATTCCAATGAAATGCAGCAAAGCCTGGAAACCATCTCCACCAGTCTGCTCGAGCATAAAAAATGGGAAGATTTTGGCTATATGATCGAACAGATCGCACCCGACAACGAAAAGACCTCTCTGCATTTAAAGCTGCTTGAAGCCGCAAGCTCTTCGGAAGAGTGGTCTACCGCCCTAAAGATTGCCGATACACAGGGATTTAATCCCGCACTCTTAGGTGAAACAGATCAAGCAAGCCTCTTGATCATCTATCTCAAGAGAAGCGATTTCAAGCAGGCCTGGGATCTCCTCGGAGAACTCCCCAAAGCCCCCCCCATCACAGATCAGCAGCTGTATTTGCTGGAGCTAATCCAAGAAATAGCCCTCGAACAAGACAATCAGGCAGAAGCCGCCAAAGCTTCTCGACTCCTCACACAGCTGACGTCGAATTAATTGACACATAATAACAACCAATTCTATATTTTAATTTCACCATCACCCTACAAAGAAGAGGTTGTTTATGTTTCTAGTCAATTATTTCTATCAAAAGCCCACTGCAACCGCAACCGGTCCCTCCATCGATACTACCCATGAGCAAAAATGGCTGAATAGCTTAGAAAAGCAGATCGCACAGAAGCCGGCATTCGAATTAAATTGGATAAAAAATCTCCACGAGTATTTAATCAAAAGCAATATTCCCTCTACACATCCTCTACATGAAAAAATTGCAGCTATAACCTCCAAGCACCCCCATCTCAAAAACCACATCACAGCATCTCCACATGAATTAAATGCCCCCAAAGAACTTCCGTCTTCTTCTTCTACACAAGAAATTCCGCATATCGAGGGTTGTAAATTAGAGGGCAAGTACCCCTTGAATACCTGCAAAGAAATCCTCAAAGCACAGGGAAGTCAGTTCAAAGAAATCATCCTGCATGAAGTCGACGATGAGATTTTAGCTTTGATAGTGACGTTATGCCCGACGATCACTTCTTTAAAAATCAACACCGCGGACCGAATGGCATCCAACCTGACAGATGCGGGGATTAACTCCATCGCAAGCCTTAAATGCTTAACTATCTTTGAATTTGATTGCTGGTTAATTATTTCGGATTTAAGGACCGCTTTCACCACCCTTTTAAATACCCCCGCATTTAGAGATCAACTCAAAGAACTCAAGATTATCGCGCTAGTGGTAAATGAACCTGTTATGGCGGCTATCGGCCAATTTAAACAGTTGACCCGCTTTGAAATGGAAACCGTTGGGATCACTACTAAAGACCTACTCACCTTGTTACAGTCCAAGACGCTTAGCGCAACGCTAGAAAAATTGACCGTAATTACCAACGATCCTCCCCAATATTTATCCATTACCGATGACATGTTAGCCGCTTTAACCAAATACACTAATCTCAAGGAAATTAACCTCGGATCCAACTGGCAAATTAGCGAACCGAATTTATTAAAATTTTTAGACGCCAAACAAAACCTGCAAGGCATTACACTGAGACAGCTGCCGATCACTCCAAATATGGCCGCAAAACTGCAAAATCTGACACAGCTGTCCACGCTACATTTTGACGATTGCTCACAGCTTTTTGTGCACGATTTCTGCAACCTGCTAAACAACAAAAACAATGCGACTGATTTGTTTTTAGGTCAGGCCGGAGGGTTATTTGATCAAGAATCCACCCACGATATGGCCATGACAGAATTATCGCAACTGCCTAACTTGAAAATCCTGAACCTTGCAGGTATGGGTGGATGGAGCGACGACTTTGACAGATTTTGCACCGCGCCCTCTATGATCCATAACATCCAAGAGCTGTATCTGTCCAACACTCAACTTCCAGACAGATCTTTAGCTAACATCAGAAACCTACAGGCCTTGACTACACTAAGGATAGACAATTGCCCGGCTTTCAATGACGACACCTTGCAAAGCCTGTTTGATTCACCCCTAAAAAATCAAATCTCCACCCTGCAGCTATCGAAAGTATCCATTACCGAAAACTCGTGGCAGTGGTTGAATGCCATGCCCCTACTGCAAAAATTGCTCATCGCAAATTGCTTTGCTATCTCGATGGCTGGAAGAGATGCATTCTTTGACCTGGAAAACCTACAAAAGAATCTCACCGTATTATTGTTGGATAGTTTTCTATTCCGCGATGGTACCGCGCCTAAATTGGCAGCGTTCAATGCGCTAAATCTATTAATCGTTTTCAACAATAGTTTTCTCACCAGTGTCGGTGAGTCTACGATCGAGAACCTGGAAACCCATTCCAATGGTCGTCTACATACCGAAATATGGTATGGTGAAGACGACAATATTTTTAGGATTTTTAAAGACCGATAAATAGTTGGATGGCTTTGGCAACTATAGGGATAAAAAGCATACAGCCTGATTATCCCTAAGTCGCCAATATCTTTTCTATAATCAAACTCTTTCTGCCTTAATCTTAAATTGTTCCAAGAAATCTTGAATGGACATTTTTCCTGCTGTGTGGCCAACGCCTGCAACAAAAAAGTATCTTTTTCCGGATTTCATTAAATCACAAATTTTCATGGCCATATTAAAATTTCGGGAGATCATTTGTTGGCGCATTGGAAGGCTGTCCTTTACACTTCCATCATATTGTGTTAAATCTCCTTCTTCCCATGGCTCACAAATTTTGGATAATGATTGTTCTAAATCATTTGCCATCCAAGCTTGAAGTTTTTCTATCATGGTCTTTGTGTCCTCATTTAGAGGAATTTGATCTAAAAAGGCTATAAAGACTTTATTAAATCCATCTTCCTTTATTTCAGGAAGCTGCGCAAAAGCTTTGTGGCTTTCTTGTGTTTCTAAATCTTCGATAGGCAATTGCCTTTCTTTGGCCTCTTCGATTAGTTTTAAATCTATCCCAGATGCAATATGCATTTTTTTAAATGTTTCAGCCTGTAGATCTTTTAAAGCCAAAAAAATGAACTGTTCTTGTGAAATTTTTTTAGACATACACCCCATGGCAAGATCGGGATAAATTTTAGATAGAACATCGTGTGCTTTCTTTTTTTGTTCAGGTGTTAATGCATTGATAGCTTCATCTTGAAATACTTTCAATTCATTTAACATATCAGCCTTGGCTTCATTAATCACATCCTGACGGGTAATATCTCTTTCTACCGCTAGACCTTGCGATTTTTGGAACTTTCTTCTAATTTTGCTATTTAGATCCAACAAATAATCCGGCACTAAATGTATAGAACCCAGCAAATAAGCCTTATGGCCTGCAGCATCTTTTAATTTCCAAAAACAGCCTATAGGCTCTTTTATTGGACCCTTGATTGATATTTTTTTATCAGAATTAAGATATTGCATGAAAGTTCGGAGAAGCTCTACTAAAGGAACTCCTTCATAGACTACTAGGTGTTTTTTACTATCCTTCATATATTGAGAAAGCTTGTTGGCTAAATCTAGGTACTTTATTTTTTCAGAACCTACAGCTTCATCTAGTGTTGACTTCAGGTTTTTAAATTCTATATTATCTTTATTATTAGTTTCTAAAATCTTTTGAAGATTTTCATTTGTTTCTCCTGCTGCCATAGCTTTTATCAACTCAAGATCTGCGAATAAAAGAGTAAATGCGGCTTCTAATCCCTGACTGGTCAACAGAATTTTTTCAGGAGACTCTTCGAGGATATATTTAATATCTTTAGCTTCCTCGAGACATTCTTTAAGAATAACTTCTTTTGGATGAACAATTGAAGAAGGCTTTTTTTCAAGGTTTGAATCCATCTTCAACAATTTTAACATCATGACGATACAAAATGCCAGCTTGGAAGCCACGTTTTTGGCATTCACAGGTTGATTATCAAATTCATGGTGATTAAGATATTTTTTTAAATTATTAGTCAATTTATCATCGATACGCTTTAATCCTTCAGCATCAAATTTTTCTTCAAAAAGTTTTTCTAATCTACTGATTAAACTATCTAAATTTTCATCCGATGTATCCTCATTTTTAAAAGAAGGATAATCAAATACAACGACATCTCTATCCTTAAAAACCTTTTTGAATCTGCAATTATCAAAGGGGCTTTTATCAGTAATACTTGGAGTAAAATAAAGATAAAGGCTATTTTCATTATCGAAAACATCCTTGGACTTTATTTCGTATAATAAACCTTCTTCAGTTTTAGATATAGTGTGACTTTGTTGTTGAACTTGCATGAATTATTCCTTATATTTTCTTTTAATATTTGAAACTTTAAATCACGATATTAACAAAAAAATGGTTAAGAACGCAAAGCTCAAGATTTTTTGTGACTATTCACCACCTCTCACAAAATATTTTAAAACCTCAACAGAGCCCACAGAGAGATATAACAAAGGGTCATCAGCAAATGAGTACTTCACAGAATGAGGC
>CAYMKI010000002.1:0-70764 GCA_964390695.1 uncultured bacterium | reverse complement strand
ATCCGCCCACAGTAGGGTTAAAACCTTCTGGTATCGAAGTGAGCGAACTCAAGTAGAGGGATCCGGTGATTGGTTCTCTACCAAAAAATTGTTCAGTGTTGATGTTTGCTTTAGTGCAAAATTCTGTGATTTGTTTTTTGTTTTTCATACAGTTTGGTTAATTAATTTCATTGTCGTTAAAAGTGTTTTCAAGGTGCTTTCTAAATTCAGCAACCATTTCGTCAATAGTTATTTCGCCATTCTTAACGGCTGCGTTAAGTTGCTCCATGCTTAGGTTTTCACTTTCCTTTCTATCGTAGTACAGAAAGTTAGAACATAAGTCGCTAATGTGGTCTAATATTATCTGCTTCATATCATCATTGCTTTTATTTTATCCGGGATAGCGTTCATCTCGCGCTCAATCTTGGCCTGTGTGACCTTGGCGTACACGTTGGCCGTTATGATCGGATTTGCGTGTCCTAAGAACTTAGAGACAGCATCTAAACTGTATCCCCATTCCAATGCCACCGTTCCAAATGTCTTCCTTGCCGAGTGGGATTTCATCTTTCGGCCAACAAGTTCACTCACAATGCCAGTAGATTTGTATTGCAGCCAGCGAACAGAAACCTTTGCCGGCCAGTCATGGCGCTCGATTATTTCTTTTGCCATGGGCAGAAGAGGGATGGTGCATTTGCTATCTGTTTTCTTCCGGTTGTAGTGCACCCACTTTCCATCCTCGGAGATGTTCTTTTTGGGGTCAAACTTGAGAAGATCAGAAACAGAAAGTCCAGTGAGAGCCATTAGACACCACAGATCCTTACCTCGGCTATCGCTTTCGTCTTCTACTTCTTTGGCAAGTAGGTCTTTGAGTTCATTCCAGATAAGGTATTCGGCCTCATCTGATACTTTGGGCTTCTTGCTCACGGCCTTGGGTACTTTAATGTCAAGTCCCTGATCGGACAAGTATCTCTTCAGAATGGTATTGAGCTTTGAATTGTTTTTGTAAGTGGTTGATTCTTTCAGGTTCAATGCTGTTAAGAACTCGCGCACTTTGGCTCCGGTCAAATCCTTAATGGGGAGTTGGTAGAGCCCAGATAACTCAAGTTTGGATTGCAGGGTGCGAATACCTGTTTTCGTTGACTCTGTTACGTCAGCAGTCCGCAGGTAGTATTCGAATGCGTCTGAAATTTTGTGTGAGCCATTGGCAATAGATTGGCGTTTTAGAAGCTCAGTCCAGAGGGATTCAGCCGTAGCGCCTGGCATGAACATCTTGCGGATAGCCTCAGTTGTTGACTGCATGTAGGTCTGGACTTGAGGATAGCCGGATATTTGCTTTTTAGCATCGAACTTGTCGGCAGGGCAGAAAATACCAGTGTCGTAGGAACTGGGCTTCTGTCCGTGGATCTTGATTCGTATTTTCAGATGATCCTTAATGGATCGGAAGGTTACTCTGGGGGTCATAAATTTATTAGTCTAATTGACAAAAAACATACACAATCCCAGCAAACAGAATCACAGAAACACACAACGCGGCCAGCAGAAAAATAAGAAACCACTTAATGTGATTAATCTGGTCAATCCAATGTATTCTCATAACCAGCTTTTTAAAGTTTTGATGCGCTCATTGGCCTTCTGAACGAAGTCTTTCTTACGAAACTGTTTCTTCACTTTGAAGTGAGCTTGAATCTCGTACTTTATCTTGCGAGTGATACATTTTAAAAGAGGAGCCATCATTTGCGATAAATATTAATTCATCATCGTTGTTTTTGATTTCGGTAAGAGTTTTACCTACTAATTCATTTAATTTAGCCATAATTTTTTATTTAGTTTTGAGATTCGTCTATAACTTCCGGATTGTTCTCATACACCATTAAGCAAAAGTCCGTGAACGGCATAACCGTAAACCGATAAGCCTCACCTTCATCTATTACGGTGGCATTGTTGTAGAGCTTTCTTAGCTGCCCTTCAAAGTTCATGCACCAGATGGCGAAATAGTCGGACTCAGCTATTAAGGGCATCTTCTTGGACTTTAAGTTTGATGATTTTGACTCCTTCCTCTTCCTTCTTGTTGAGAAACCCTTGGATTGCTCCTAATATAGTCTGGGATTCCGCAGACGTTGATCCGGACTTAGTGGAGGGGTGAATTCCATGCTGTCCTTTTTCGGCTATACTAGTAAATTCTATGTGGTACTTCATACAGTTTTGGTTAATTGTTGCACAAATATAATGGAAATGTGCAAACTAAAAATAAAAGATATGAGTATTTTAATTAAAGAATATTAATACATTTGTGCCATGATGGATCAAAAAGTGAATAAGAAAAGCGATTTAACCAAGGCAATTAGATCAGCAGGCTTCAGCCCGATGGACTTTGCCAAAGACATTTTGGGAACCACCTACCAAGCCTTTAGATACAGGCTCAAAGCCGGGAAATTAACTTTGGATCAGTACCACAAAATCATGGCCTACACCGGAAGATCTTTCGATGATCTGTGGCCCAATCCTTATCAGAAAACAAAAAAGATCCCGTTGACATTCTCAAACGTGAAAGCGCCTGCCGGTTCCGTCAACCCAGCCCCGAAGAGCCAGGACTTGCCATCCTCCCCAAGTCCGGCTCCTTCCTCATTTCCGATTATGGATATCTACGAAGATGGATTGCCACCTTTATAACCCAAACTAACATGATACGACCAGAAGATTTAGCAATTGCTTTTAGATTTATACCAACTATTAAACAGTTGCCTCCAAACGATGAGGTTGTACTTGTTTATATTGAAAAAGGATCATTCCCGCTTGTGGGTTGCTTTAACCCTGAATTTGGCTGGAAGTTGTTTACTAATTTTGCTGGCTCTCCTGATTATAGCGAATATCCTAGTTATGGTATTAGAGTTGTTTCATGGTGTTTTATTCCTGAATAATCATGATACGACCAGAAGATTTGAGAATCGGGAATGCTGTTGACCTAATCAATCGTTCAAGTTATGTTCATCTTCCGGTAGGTGGCAAGTTTCTTGTGGGCGCGATTGGTGTGCATACAGTTGAATTGTATCACACCGAAAAGAATATTTCAGAGCAAGAAAGATCATTCACCGCTTTAATAGCTGATTTGTGCGGCATCCCTCTCACCGAGGAGATACTTGTTAAGGCGGGGTTTAAGAGGCTTAACAATGGTTTAGATTTGCAAATCAAAAACAATGGCGAGCAAAGAGAGTTTTACGATACTTTTCATATTTGGAATGACCAAGGGACTAAGAAATTTTCTTACAACGGTGAGCACTTTACGCCCAAAATCAAATACGTTCACGAACTTCAGAATCTCTTTTATTTTCTAACGAAGCAAGAATTACAAATAGAACTATGAGGGTTGAAAGAAGAACAATTTACAGATGCGATAATTGCGGGCATGAATCTATCTGGGATAAATCAAACTGGACATCCATGACAGTCTTTTTAGGACGGCATGATTATACTGGTTGGGAATATGAATTTCATTTATGCTCTGACAAGTGCGTATCAATTTTTGAGAAGAAAGGAAAAAAGGAATTAACAAAATTAGCCAACAAATTATGAAATACGAAGACTTAAAATGTGAACACTGCAATGGCCAAGGTGAGAAAGAAGTCAATCGCGATGGCGCGGACGTTCCAGTTACTTGTATTTTTTGTGATGGTAGCGGTATTGATACCGATCAACTCAATAGTCTAATAAAAATTCAATGTTCTTGTATTCATTGTGGCTATTCGTTTGATGAACATAGTCCTGCTGGCTTTTGCCCTTGGCTTCATAATGGTTCTTTGTACAGTTGGCTAGAAACAAAATTTACACCTGATTCATTATGACAAACAATGGAGAGCCTAATTGGGAAGAAATTGTAAAGATTAAAAAGCCTGCCGACAATAAATGCGCTCACGCTGGCTGCTGGTCTGAGGGTGAAATGGTTGGGTTTGCAAGGTGCATGATTGAGAAAGTAAAGCCTTTAGAATCAAAATTATTCCACGCTAATAGGATAAGGGTTGAGGATGGAATGTCTTGTATAAACGAATGTAATGCGCTTAGAGAGCAAATTGCAGAACTAAAAAGTAAAAATCAAAAAGCTATAGATTTTTTAGATTGGAATATTTCAAGCATAAAAAATTCTACTGCTTCGGTTCAATCTAAATTGCAATTATCTATTTATGAAGATGTACTTAAAAAATTAACGATATGAGTTACCCCGAAGCATTAGACGAAGTAGCTAGAACTCTCGAGTATCAAAACTTTGAGGATTACAATAACTCAGAAAGTGACTATGATTATTTGCAGTACGCTCAAGAGCAAGCCGCTATATTGTACGCTCGTTCGAAGTGGGATGAAGCGTGTGAGGCTCAGATTGAATCTTGCCTTTCTTCTGCAAGGGTAAAATACATATCATGTGGAGACCCTATGACTTGCGGGTGCCAAGGCCATTGCGATCATCCAACCGGAATAATCAATAGGGATTCAATTAAAGAAGCACCAAAACCAGAATTTAAACCTTGAGTTATGACAGATCAAGAATACACGTACGAGATAAAATGTAGAAAGTGTTCCAAGATCACAAAAATGTGGTTTGGTAACAACCTAACCAAGCCTGAAGATTTCAACGCTTGGTTTTCTGAGCATAGCACATTCCCAATTCAAAAGCAATGTGATTGTGATAATGGAAGTATAATGCTTCACGATCTTGTTTCAAAGAACCTAATTTTTTAACCATGAAAAACACAATAGCCATCGGCCAGCCTGACAAGGTCAAATGTTTTTTTTCTAAAGATGAACTTGATTTATTGTGTTACGCATTAACCCATTTGAGTAACACAAATTCAGACTATCTAAAATGGAAGAAAGATGATTTTTCACAAATAGAAATATCAAAACAAAGCAATAAAATTGTTGAATTATTACATAAGACTCACGAGTACCGTAAATAGAATAATATGACTTACAAACAAGCAAAAGATAAGATTGCAAAGAAGTATGGTTACCCCAAATGGGCTAGTCATGAATTAGAGGTAAGCCAAACCCATAATAGGTACGATCTTATGGATGAGGCCGCAGAACTATACGCCTCCGATAAAGTAAAAAAAGCTCTGCTAAAGGCTGCCGCTGGAGGTGATGAAATTACCAGAAAATCCATTTTAGCTATCGGTGATGACAATGTCAGCGCACGAGAAAGAGACAACGAAGGGGTTTACGAACAGGCATTACGCATAGTTCCTGAATCCGTAAAGAGAAAGGTTGATAATAAAATCAAGAAACTAGCCGAAAGAGACAACGAAGAAGTGAATAAAGCCTTTGCAAAGGTGAAGTTTGCTAAAGACAATTTTGGGTCGATCAAGAATTTGACCCGATCCACAAAGCACGAAAAGAAAAAAAAGAGATTATCGGACTAAGGTAATCGAATTCGACCTACCTAAAGGGTATTCAGCGAGGGATGCGTATGAAACAGCTAAGTCACACATTCAAATATCAATAGTGCCAAGCAGAATTCAACATAGAATTATAAAAGATGTTGATATAGCTAATCATTTTGGGGTTTATTTTTATGAGCAAGATTACATGGTCGATGACATCGCCAACTTCTACCTCCTCCTCGCATACGCTAACGGATTTAAAGACTAATATAATAAACAATAAAGAATGATATGTCAACCGTTGAATATAGTGCCGTAAAACAATGGCTTAAAACTCTAAAAAAGAAAAAGAAATCTGAAATTCTGATTATGTGCAATCAGAACGCACCGATTAAAGAATTTGGTTTAGATGTTGAAAAAGGGAATTGGCCCCGTCTTTATGATGCTGTGGTTGAAATATATCATGATGAAATAATTCAATGGTATAATAGTAATGTAGATAGACCAATTTTGATATGGAAAAATTTTGAATTGACATGGAAATAATAAACATTCAAATTGAATGGTTTTTATCTCGTGAACAAATGCCTCCTTTCGATGGAGAATATTATGTTTGTGGCTATATGCATTACCCGTGCGGTAATGTGGTAGAGTTTCACAAAATAGGATTATGCCGAATGAACAGATGGGTCAAAAGCGATGAAGGCGAACAATACACATTTTGGACTTACAAGCTACCTTTCCCAAAACAATATTGATATTGAAAAAGACCCTAAACGATAAAATCTATGGAATGGATAAGCGTTAAGGATAGAATGCCAGAACCAAATGTAAAGGTTCTTACTTGTGCAACTTACGGGGCTGGAAACAAAGAAATAGGAACGTCATTTACAACTACTAGATTTCCAGATGTATTTGATTCATTTCTTGGAGATAGAATAACTCATTGGATGCCGCTACCAGAACCACCTAAAAAATGACCTATGGACTTAAAGACAGCTATCGAAGTGTTGGAGAGCAACAAGGAATATATCAAGGGGGTTGATATTTTTGATGGTATTAGAGTTAAAGAAGCCATTGACGTGGTGATTAAGGAGGTGAAGAAAGAACCTATTGAGAAATGCCATAAATGCGAAAAGGGTAAGGCGCAAGAAGATCACACTTGCCCGTATCAATCAGACGTTAATAATGATGATACGTTTACTTGCACTTGTTGCGAGGATTGCACGCATGATTGCGCTATGGATATTTAGCCGATTTCACCACCCATCCAACACAAGCCCCGACACAGACGCAAAAGATGGCCAAGAAGCAAAAAACACTTAAATTAGCATCACCAAGGGAACAGTTGGAATTCTGAACAACACGGGTACGGGTGATTCCGCCAAAATAAAAATCAAATTTATGAAAGGTTTATTTTTAATCGTTTTCATGTTAATCGGACTGACATCCGCTAACACAATTCCTGAGTTTTTTTATGCCCATAAAAAAAGCCTGCCCCATTTCTAAGGCAGGCTACTAATTAACCAAAAAAAGTATCTCTAATATTTTCCGTTGGCGATGGCTGCTTCTTCTTGATCTTCCACAAGTCCAGCAGTGGCTAATCTTTCAGTCGCATTCAGCGTATTTGGCACTTCTGCATACTTTGAAGCCGTTCTCCTAGCGATAGAGTTGCCCAACTTGTACCAGCATGAGTTAAAACGTGACCAGCGCCATCCGTTGGCCTTCAAATCGTCTAAAACTGCGGATGCCGGCTTAGAATTGAAGTACAATTCAATCCCCTTCTTCTCCTGATTGATTTTGCAGGTGGCAATTTTGTTCCCGGAAGGGGCAGCGCCTTCTATCTTTCCTTTGGGCTGCGGCAATTGCTCAACGAATAGCCGAGACTTGGGCAGGGTGATAGCATTGGAAAAAGAGATTTCGTACCAATAGCCTACCTCTTTGCGTCCGTCATAGGCTTTTATTGGGGCGATGCCAACTTGTGAGGATTCCATAAACGTTCCATGACCATTGCTATACTCTTGAATGTTCCAGTTCCACTCATACGCCTGAAGTTCGGGAACGGCAGCGATTATATCCCTCACAAGGCTTTCCTTACGTGCTCCCTTTGAAACGATTCCAATGGCGTAGGCTCCACCGATTGAATGGTGGGGATGGAAGTAGTCAACCATTGAATGGGAGTCGTTAAAATATGCCTGAATGGTCAAAAACATATCGTTTACACCTCGCGTAACTTCTCCTTCTCCTTTCAGGTTCACAAGTTTTTGAACTTCCAACGCCTGGCGTTCGCGTTCCTCCTGATCGTTTTGGCGTTCGGCCTCCTGCTCGGCCTTTTCTTCTTCTGTGATACGATCATCTACGATACATACGTGAGCATTAAAAATTTCTTTCATCTCAGCGTGGAGTCTTTTAACGTCCTCCAGCGTGACAATAGCAGGTATACGGGTTTTGAAGTCCTCTATCTTAGCTGCGAAGGCTTCCTCTTCTCTTAATTTGTTGGTTCCGAACATTACATAGAGCAAAGTTCCTTCGGGTTCGATACCTTCTTTCTTTACACCTGAGTAGGTTAATTGGTACTGCTTGATTTTTTGAAGTTTGCCGAATGCTTCGCTGATAGTTTCGCATTCTCTTTTGAGTCCGGATAATGTGATTTCAGTCCCGTAAAATTTGATTGTTGTTTTCATACAGTTGTTTTTTTGGTTAATACGGGATGTAAAGTCCCGTTTCGGCTAATGAAGCCTTCGTCAGTTAACCTTCAGCAAGTCCAAGTTTGCAATTTTGCGCCAGTCGCAGCGATCGTTAATAGACTTTAGAAAGCCATCTTCAATTTTTACTTCTGTTACAAACTCGTCCTCGTTGTGTTCGTCTTCCTTCAGTTCTTTTTCGGCTTCCTCTTTGGTAGCGAATAGAATAGGATTTTCGTTTTCATCGCTCCATGCGAATTCAGGGCTACTGATTGTTTCGGTAGCGATAGCCCAATAGGTTTTTGTTTGGTCAATAGGCGTGTGTGACGCTACTTCCTTAAAATTCCATTCAACTGGGTGTAACTCATCATGAATATAAATGTCAATTACCTCCCAATTGATTCCAATGTTAGCATCGTGTCTCCGCTCGATGTTTTCGCGAATGTTTTTCACTTGCTCATCCGTTAGCGGTTCGTCTTCATCTTGTCTGGTTCTAATGTCCTCTTCAGTCCAATAGACTTGGATAAAACCAGCATCGGAAAGAACTTGTTTTGCGGTTTCGATTTGTTCGTGTGTTGGTTTCATACGATTTGCAGTTGTTTAGATGGATCGGCCAAGAAATTAAGCATTACATTTAGCTTTGTGTGCATCTCCAACTCGTTGGAGTCTGGCGTATAGTTCAAAGTGATGATCTTTTTGAACCGCAGGTTTTGGCGTACAAGTTGTACCGAGTCTTTGCTCTGTTGATGAATGCCATAGGCAAAAACTGGGTGATCGTAGAGAGGATGAAGGCATCCTATTACGTCTCCTTGCTTCATTTTGCCATCATCTTTGCATTGGGGCCCGCTGATGGTGCGGTGGAAGTGATAAATGCCAATGTCGAATGTTTGCTTTGCCATGGCGAATTACTTGTTTAGGGTTGAAACTAGGATTAGTGTGGCAGGCGCAGCCCAAAGAACTGCATCTATCCAAGTGAGTGAAAGGATAACTGATTTTAATTTTCTCATACTGTTGCCCGAAGGACTTTGTTTGGTTAACCCCTGCCCGAAGGCAGGACGCACTAAGCCTAATAACTTTATACTCCCTTAGTGGAGTTTGCGTCATAATGGACGTATAAGACTTTTGCCGTCTTCCAATTTTTGGTTATTTGAATTTCTGTAATCTTAAATAAATCCATGTCAATCAAGTACAGGTGCTCAATGTCTCCATGTATCCCTGTTGTTGGCTCGTAGGCTCCAACCTTCCAATCTGTTATAAGAATATCTTCCCATGTCTTCGGGCTTCCGTCTTCATCTGCTTCCAATATTCTTGGAATAGATGCGTATTCTAGTGCACCCAAAATAATAAGCCAGCCGCAACCTTGGCTAATATTGTTCCTGACAACGCCAGACTTCATTAAATCGACAAACTTTTTTAAAGAAGGAATCGTACCTTCTGGGTAACCGTCACTGTGGCGATAAAAAATAAGGTTTTCATTTCCTTCTTTCACAATAATGTTTGCTCTTGTGCTCATAATATTGCCCGTTAGGGACTTTTTTTGGTTAGACCATCCCCCCGAAGGGGTAGGTTTCGGCCATTAGGCCTCGTCAGTAACCATTTTCTTCCAGCTAATAAAGGTGAATTCCTGCTGGGTTATTCTCTCTTTCATTGAGTTAACAAAATACCCCTTCTTTTTGAGTCTTTTCAACCATTTCCACTTTATGGGATACTTTATAACCAAGAAGTCGGTATAGGGCGCGGTCTCCTCAATCAGTTGGCACAATTGGCCGTAATTGATTGTAAAGGCATCGTAGCCGTCAGGCAAGTTGATTTTAGCCTTTCTGGCCTCTTCGGGTGTGATTAGATAGTCTGTCATGCTTTGTTTGGTTAAATAATGCTTCCTGAATGCTCTTTTCCGTTCTCGTCAATGATTGTTACCTTAGTTTCCATTCCCTCACCTCTAATTGGATACTCACAAGTCCCTAAAAAGACAACAATAGGGTGTTCATTTACCGAAACTACCTTTCCAGTTGCTTCGGAGTAGTCCGCCTTGGAGACAGTAGCGGTTTGGCCGATGGCGATTTGTGCTGACATGGCTTATTACTTTTGGATTATGTTGTGAAACTCCATTGGGTTGTTAACCTTCTCTACCAATTTGTAGATGAAGGCAGCAATTATTGCTACTGATGCGATGATAAATAATGTTCTGAAAGTTTTCATAAAATTGTTGTTTTGGTTAATTCTTGCACAATTATAAGTAAACTATGCAATTCAATGCAAACAAATGTTGATATTTTTTAATTTCTCTATATTAAATGTCTGAAAACCACCAAAATACCTATTTTACTCAAATTACCAGTTCCAAACGCTCCACACCGCGATATTCGCCAAATCCTGTACCTTTGTACGGCTATATTCGATTCTCGACCCCCTTTATTTCGCTAATTTCCCACTTTGCCCCAAAACCCAACTTTACCGACCTTACCGAAATCGCACCACTTTTCAACCCATTTTACTACCCGCAAAATCAACCCCACATTTTCCCCTCATTATAGCCTCTCCAAGCCATCGTAATTTTAGCCTCACTCTCTATCGGCCCGAAGAAAGATGATCCGTCACTCGGCAAAAGAAGTGGTTCCCCGAAGGAAAGGCAGAGACAGCGCAGCAGGCAGGCGGAAGCCAGCGAAGAACAAACAGCCAGACAAAACAAAAAAACGATGCGCGCCATTTCCAGCCCATTTTAAAGCATTATCCTAAAAAAAAGCCCAAAAACCACGTTCTATAAATAAATTGGTGCGCACCACATCACAAAACCTCATTCCTATCAACAAATCCACCATTTCATTGAAATACTCTCAATAAAATCCCGAATACAATTGAAAAATCCTCAACAAACACTAAAAAATAATAGCATATGCACAATAAAACCTCGTTTTTACTGCGAAAACATCATTTTCATGTGCATATCTGCACAAAATCCTCAAGATGCAACACTGTTGCAAAAACCCTCATTTTTACTGGTGGAGAACGATATTTGAGACCAAAAATCACACATTCATGCGATAGTGGCCTATTTTCAGCATTTTGCACAGTTTATATAAAACTATGCAACTTGATAAAGTTAGTTTTCGCGCGATTTTAGAAGGTGGCCACATTTTCAAAAATCCGCGATTGCGCTTTGGAATCGACCCCCACCCCCTCTTTTAAAAACGTTCGGGGACGCGATTTTTGGCCCCCTCATTTGTGGAAGATTCCTCAAAAGTGCACTTATACAGGCTTTTTTCTTAAATATTTCACTTATTTATTTGGATAGAAGTATCATTTTGTTACTTTTGATGCGGGATAAGAGCGCAACTATGATAAAGGTAATAGGAAATGGGTGGGCGGAGTTGGTGTTTGATTATAAAAAGAATTTTTGGTCACCGGTAACTAAGTGGTGTACTATTGGGAGGGTTATTGAGATTGGTTATAACTGCGCTATTGTTGAGTTTTATAGTTTTGATCAGGTTTTAGAAACGCGAGTTTTTGAGGTAAATACAAATGGGTTATGAAAGTCTGGATAGGGGTATTGAGTTTTGATGTTAAGTGCGCAACCACGTTGAAGGGGTTGAGTGTTTTGATAGGCGGTAATTACGGGACTATGAAGCGTAAGGGGGAGAATGGTGGGCCTTTTGTGGTAAAGGTCGGTAAGGGGTCGGAGGAGCGTGGATGGTTCTGTGTTAGGGTTGAGGCGGTAAAGGTGCATGGAAGGGGAGGGAATGGGAAGATTGGTAAGGGTGGGTTTAATGTGATAGAGTAATGATGATAATGCATCAAGGTAAGCAGGAAGATGTGCTCAAGGAGTATGGGGATAATACGTTTCATTCCTGCGTGACAGATCCTCCTTATGGGCTAAAATTCATGGGTAAGAAGTGGGATTATTCGGTTCCATCGGTAAAAGAGTGGGAATCCGTGTATCGCGTTCTTCGGCCAGGTGCGTTTTTGCTTGCTTTTGGGGGAACAAGAACCTATCATCGCATGGTATGTAATGTGGAAGATGCCGGATTTGAGATAAGGGATATGCTTGGTTGGCTTTATGGTAGCGGATTTCCAAAGAGTCATAACATAACCGAAGAACTGGGGACCGCTTTGAAGCCTGCGATCGAGCCTATTGTGTTGGCGAGAAAGCCTTTGGATGGTACCGTTCAGGAAAATTACGATCGCTGGGGAACAGGGGTTTTGAATATTGCAGCCTGCAGAATACCCGGAGAACCTTGGAAATTTGGTAGCCAAACAAACATCAAAGGCGGAAACTACGGTCATAGAAGTACTGATATGTTCACTCGTGGTGCAGCTCATGCGGTAAATGTCACCGGTGGAGAAAATGGAAGATGGCCAGCAAATATTCAGCATGATGGCAGCGAGGAAGTAGTGTCCCTATTTCCTTACCAGAAGTCAGGAGCAATGAAAAAATCCTATGAGTATACTAATACTGGAAATTCTTTAGGTGCTCCATCTGGCTCTACAAAACAGATACATGAATCTAGTGAAGGAAGTGCAGCAAGATTCTTTTATTGCGGTAAGGCAAGTCGTGCTGATCGGAATGAGGGTAAAGTCGTAAATAGTCACCCAACAGTAAAGCCGACTAACCTCATGCGGTACTATCTGAGACTTGTGAATCCAATAGGAGGCGAGTTTTTGGATCCCTACATGGGCAGCGGGTCTACATTGAAAGCCGGAGCCTATGAGTTTATGGATGGCGTGGGCATTGATCAGTCTCCGGAGGAAGTAGATATTGCAGAGAAAAGGGTAGAGTACGCTATAATGAACAGGAATAGACAAATTGATATTTTTTGATATGGACCATAAAGAATTAGCCTTAAAAATTGCGGAACATTCTTTTCAAGGAAAGAAAGATTTGGCCGGTATGCCATACATAAACCACTTGAAACGGGTTGCCAACTCATTCCATGATAGAGAGCATTTGTTCATCATCGCGTTGCTGCATGATCTATTGGAGGATTGCCCGGAATGGAATGAGAAGTCTTTGAGGGCGCTTTTCGGTAAAAACATTGTCGATAGCGTTGTTGTGCTGACCAGAAAAAGGGATTGGGATTACGATGATTACATCTCCCAAATATTGACGGATGCATGGGCTATCGAAGTCAAAAAAGCCGATCTTCTGGATAACATGGACATTACCAGATTAACGGAAATCAAACTTTCAGACTATGCAAGACTGCAAAAGTACCATAAGGCTTATTTCAGGATTTTGAAGGAGGGTAAAATAGCATGATACTCTACGATGCTCTAAATATTGCTGAAAAGGTCTTGGAAGAACTAAGACCGCATTGCGTTCGATGCGAGATAGCCGGAAGCATCCGAAGACGGAAATCCGAGGTGAAAGACATCGAGATCGTGGCTATTCCTAAGCCCTTCGAGGTTGGTCTGTTTGAGTCCGGTATAGCTACGGTTGTGAACCGGTGGCAAAAGGTCAAGGGTGAGCTTCCATGTAAGTACACTCAGAGGATATTGCCGGAAGGCATAAAGTTGGATTTGTTCTTCGCGGAGCCGGAAAACTGGGGATTGATATTTGCTATTCGGACGGGTTCAGCGGAGTACAGCCACAAAGTTTTGGCGAATGGCTGGGTAAAAGCCGGGTATGTGTCCCGAGATGGATACCTGTGGCATGGACGCGATAAGTACAACTGCCGCGAGGAGGAAGATTTGTTTAAGCGGATTGGAGTGGATTATGTTAAGCCCGAGTTAAGATCAATTTAATGGCCAAAAGAAAACGCTATACCGCAAAAGAGTTGGATGCCATGACCGAAAGGCTTATTGCCAGAGGTGAGGATCTTCACTTCACTCACAAAGGACAACGATATGTTACCGACATCAAAATGTTGGCGGCTGAAAGAGAGTACAATAAAGGAACTTCAAAAATAAAGATTTGAGAAATGAGCACACCTAAAGAACCCCTACGCGAAGCCATAGAAATAATTGGCAGACTGAAAGGTCAGATGATGAAAAGAGCAGGATTTTCGGACTACGAAGTCTATACATTCCTGAATCACGATCCCGAGACCAAAAAATTAGAGATGCATTTAAATCAATCAAATATGAACTTTTCAAACCCCTTTAAAAAAATGGAAGCAACAAAATGGAACCCTACAACAGAAGGCGAAAACCAAAAGCCTAAAGAAGTGAAAACGGTGCTCGTGCTCACAGACGAGTCCTCAGATCATCCAAAAACAGGTATTCACTTACCTATGCTGGGATGGTACGAAGTGCAGAATAACGGCAATCACTTAAAGCGTGTAAACGTCACCTTCTGGAGAGAGTACGAATTGCCGAAGTAGAAACCATGAGTTATGACAAGAACAGAACTTTTACTCACGGTTTTAGCTGAGGAATGCGTTGAGACAGCGCAAAGAGTTTCAAAGGCTATTCGATTTACACTCGAAGAAATCCAACCGGAACAAGAATTAACGAATGCTCAAAGGATAGTTTATGAGTTCAATGACATCGTGGCGGTTATGGAAGTTCTTCAGCAATAGGGCATTTTTGAAACCGTAATTGACAGGGAGGCAATCGAAAAAAAGAAGGTAAAGATTGCAACGTATTTCGATTACTCGGTTAAGGTTGGAACCGTGACATCAAATGATTTTAAACCAATGCCTTGCGATAAAATTGAGTTTTAAAACCGAGCGGTGCAGCTCGTTAAACTCTGCGGAAAGTTTATGACTCAAAAAGAAAAAAATTTAGAAGCAACCAGTAGTATTTGGTCACCAAATTTGAATAAAGTAATGCACGGAATGCCGAAATGGTGGTTAAGGTTATACGAAAAGAAGGTTATGTTAAAATTATTTGTAGTAAGAATAAAATTACTTATAACACTTTAAAACAAAAAACACATAATGGAAAAATTAGAATTGATAGAAGCTATTGCAAAATTAAATCAAAGCATTGAATTGTTAATTAACGCAAACAAAAGGAAAGAAACTGCGATTGCTATAAAAAAATTGATTGAGCTAATTGAAAGGCTTTAAAAATGAATTCTATGGAGATAACCGGAAAAATAATCAATGTCATGCAGGTGATCACCGGCAATGGCAAAAAAGGCACCTGGCACAAGCAGGATTTTATTCTCGAGCAGCCAGGACAATTCCCAAAACCTGTCTGTATTTCAGTCTGGGGCGAGGATCTGATCAACAAGTACGACTTAACCGTTGGGCTCACCGTGACAGCCCATATCAATATAGAATCACGCGAGTACAGCGGAAGATGGTTCACGGATGTGAAAGCATGGAAGATAACTTGGGAGGCGCAAAGTCAAAGAAAATGGCAATCCGCAGGCACTCCACCGGTGGATCCGGATGCTGGGAAGTATCAGGAGCCTAGTTCAAGCGCTCCTTCAGGTTCGGATGGTGCAGTTGATGATTTACCTTTCTGATTTATGGGGAATCACGAGGATTTAGAAGAAGAGTATCAAATGTCTATCGGCTCAAGTTGCTATTTTCAGGCAATTGTGATAGTATTGACTATGGCTTTGATTGTTTACCTAATTTGTCTTGTCGTATGAAATTCAAAATCGGCCAGCATGTCACTCCCGTAAAAAAAGATTGGAACGTTATCTTCGGACAGATGGATGCTGGAGACTTGCCAGAGTTCGGAAAGATTTACACCGTGGCCGGATATCCTCTCCATGGAAACACCGACTTCCCTCCTCAATTCTGGAACATGATTCAGTTGGAAGAAAAACACCCCAACAAGGTGTATATGGACTGCTTTTTTGAGGCGCTGATCAGCGATGAAGAACTGGAAGAACAGCTAAACGAGGTGGAAAATGCCTGAGCAGGGGGAACTATTCGGATTACACGACATGAGGCCCAGAGCCAAGGTGCCCATCTCCAAAGAACGGATTCAGGAGGCTCAGAGACTTCTGAAGGCCAAAGACTCGCTAGGCTGCGCTCAGATACTCCGAGAGGTAAGATATAAGTTAGAGGCATACGAAAGACGTATCTCTAACGCAGAGCCCGCTAAAACCGTCAAACGTGCGGATTCAACCAATGGTCCTAAAACTAATTCTGAACCAAGGGTTTGAAAGCTAGATTAAAAAATGGTACCCAGTTGGCGGTCTGGGTTTTTTAAAACAACAACTGTATGGGCACAACATGGTATCCTAAAATGAACAGGGTTAAGAAACAAAGAAAAATCAATGCTGAGACTTGCCCTGTATGCTCTGGCCGTGGTGAGGTTCGCGACAAGCACACCAAAAAGGACCGGAAATGCCTGCTATGCGATGGCAAAGGAGAGGTGAAAGTTAAAGCAATTCCATAAATTGAATATGTTGAATTGTTTTAATTAAAGAATGTGAACTTTTATTTTAATAGATATTTGTAAATTCGATGATATTTTTTACATTTGTCTCATTGATGATTCAACTCGGCAAGCAGGGAAGAACATCCCCAAGGAATAGGGTTAAAAATCTCAAAGCGGAGGTAGGGCCGCTTACGGTGAACTTCAGGGCCGATAGATGGGCCAACGATGATAGATGATTGAGGGCGGGTAGATTCCCGGCCATTTTTTGAGAAACCAGTTATACCAAAGATAGGGGCTTAGAACATTGCATGAAGTGTTGAAGATGGTGAGCCGTAGTAAACCATCGGTATCTGGGAAGTAGCCTTGGCAAGCGAAAACCTTAGAAGCGCTAAGTACGGCCTTGCAAAAGCCCTGCCAAAGATGAAGCCGGGGGCGGTAATTGCCGCCCCTTTTTTGAAACAACTGACTAACCAAGTCTAATGCCTTACTACGATTTTCTTAACAGGGGCAAAAAAAGCCTTAAACCCAAACGGTGGATCTGTTCATGCCAGCGCATTAACGACCCATTGGAGGAAAATTGTGTGTTCTGCAAGCAGCCAAAACCGGAACGAAAGGCCCCCAAGAAACTAAAACCCAAGAAAGCATACGATGAATTGTACCTCTGGCCCGTGTTCAGCCGGTATATTCGCCTACGCGATTCTAATGCGGAAGGGATAGGAAAATGCTTTACATGCTCTCTTTTCAAATATTGGCGCCATGCTGATTGCGGCCATGGTGCAGGCCGGCAGCACAAAGGAACCAAGTACAACGAGATTAATAACCGACTTCAATGCAAAAAATGCAATGGATTTGAAGGCGGAATGCGCGAAGTATTTGAAAGGGAGATGGACAAGCTACATGGAGCCGGAACCTGGGCATTGATGATATCCGCTTCTCGCAAGGTTACAAAGCTCGGGAAAGTCGAGTGTGATGTTATGATTGATCACTACACAAAGGAGATTGAAAAGCTACTTCTGACCAAAACGGAGAAGGTAGTGGCTGATTATAGGAGTTTAACTAAAAAATAATATCTTTGTGATGCTTGTTCACTATGAAAACATTAAAAATATTCCCGGTCTTACATGCCTCATGCTGATTCTCAGCGGTGGACAAGCCTTGTTTGATCGGGATACTTTTTTTATGGAAGATCAGGAAATTTGGAGACCAGTTGTTGGGTTTGAAAAAAGCTATTTAGTATCAAATAAGGGAGTTGTAAAATCAATCAACAGAACCATTATTAGAAAAAATGGAAGGAAACAGGTTTGGGTAGGAAAACAAATTGTTGGTAGTTTAATATGGAATGGGTATCGAATTATAGGATTACAAGATAATTCGGTTCGATATACTTTTTTAGCCCACAGATTAGTTGCTATTGCTTTTATACCTAATCCTGAGAACAAACCTTTTGTTAATCATAAGGATTGCAACAAATTAAATAACAATGTTGACAATTTAGAATGGTGTACAGCAAAAGAAAATATAAATCATGCCGAAATAAACAATCGTAGATATCATCCTACAAAAGGAAATCATCCTATGGCAAAAAAGGTATTTGATTTAAATTCCGAGATTACATTTGATTCTATTATTGATTTTTTAAATCATAGAAATATAAAAAGAACAGTGTACAAAATTTTTTTGTACCGAAATGGAGTCCAATCCACGGAGCAAAGATTTAAATTTAAGTATGTATGAAGCCATTTGCTAACTATCTCATATTTAAAACCGATGCGCTCTTCAATGATAAAGCGAGCTTTAAAGGTGTAGACGGGAAGGAGATATTCCTCGACCCTAAATTTGACCCTCAGAGGCATGTTAGGACCTACGGAGAAGTAGTTTCGCTACCGCTCCAGTTAACAAGAAAGCCATTCATGCAAGAGCACCGTGGCAGCCCGGCACCGGCAGATAGCAGCCCATTTGATTACAAGTACACTTCTGATGTAGTCCAAGAAGTGCAGGTCGGTAGCCGCATATACTTCCATTTTAACACCATGATGATGCGCAACCTTGTCAAAGAAGAAGGTGTGCACCCCAACAAAACATGGTATTTTAAGGTAAGCTACGAGCAGATTATCTGTGCCGTCCGGGATGGCGTAATCATTCCGATCGGTTCGTATGTTCTAATTGACCCCGATTTTGAGACGTGGGATGATATCCTGTTGCCAGTTATGACCAACCTAAAGGATGCGGACGGCAATCTAATCCCCAAACCCAAAGATCAATGGATCCAGCGCAAGGTGCAGCCCGAGTACAAGTTCTTGGTAGGCTTTGTCCGGCACATTGGAAGTCCACTGATTGGAGACAAAGTTGAGGTAGAGGTGGGTCAAAAGATATGGTACCGCAGGAATGCAGACTGGATCAACAAGATTGAGAATACCGAGTACTTTGCCATCCGCCAGCGCCATATTGTTGCCAAAGAGGTAGATGGCGAGTTCACCCCGATCAGAGGGCACATGCTGGTTTCCGCACTCGATGAACCGGATTCAACTGTTTCCGGCATATTCATGAAAAAGAAAATGACCAAAAAAGGTGTAGTTGTGCACGAAGGCGACAGCGAATTTAATCCTGGCACTACGGTTATCTTTGGTCAGTCCGACCGTCAGGAGATAGAACTTGCAGGCAAAAAATACCTGCTGATTAAGAAAGGAGATGTTATTGCCACACTTGAAAGAAATGTAAAGCCATGAAAAAATTCCTACGAATGCTCAATGACTTCCTCCATGTGAGGGAGTATGAGCAAAGGGTTCGCGAGCATGAAGAGAAAATTAAATCAGAACTGAGGTACGTTCAAGATTTGCTACTGGCTGAAACCGGTGATTCGATAGATCCTCCCGATCAGGCTAAAATTGACGTTTATGTAGAATACCTAAAACTAGAAAGAAAACGCGAACAAGAATTGCGTTACATGCTGCGTCAGGGATTGAAAAATTAAAAACAATGCTTACCTTTACAGCCTCATACAGTTGTTGTCATGCTTCTGAGGGGTGCTGTTTTGGTTAGCGGCACCCCTACTTTTTTACCGAAATCAACAACTTAAAATAACCATGGAAACAACCCCCATCAAACAAGATTTTATCTCAAGCGAGTTAAAGCGATTCGAAACAGACTTCGAAATCACCGAGGCTGGCTTAACCGCTCTTCGTGATGCCTACAAAAACCTCAAAATTGCCGGGCAAGAAGACAAAGCCGGACTGAAAACAGTCGAGAATGCACGTAAAGCTCTCAAAAGCCAACGGGTGAAGATCAAAAAAGCCTCCGAAAACCTGCGCGAGTCTGCAGTTAAGTTCCAAAAGGCAGTGATTGAAAGAGAAAAGACCCTTGTGGCACTCATTGAGCCCACGGAAGACATTCTTTCCGGACTGGAAGATGATTACTATGCCGAGAAAGAACGCCTCCGCCTGGAAGCCGAAAAAAAGGAGTCCGACCGTATCCAAGCCATGCTCGATCAGTTGAATGAGGTTGATTACGCAATTGACTTCCACACGCTCAAAGGATTGACGGACGAGCAATTTGCAACAACGTTGCAAGAAGCCAAAGAACTTCACCGAATTGAATTGGAAAAGCGCATGGCTGAAAGAGAGGCCGAATTACAGGCCCAGCGAGAAGAGGCTGCAAGACAAAAAGCCCAAGAAGCCGAACGCAAAAAGTTTGAAGAAGAGCAGGCCGCATTCCGGGCAGAGCAAAAAAAGATTGAACAGGCAAATGCTGAGGCTGCCGCCAAACTGAAAGCCGAACAAGATAAACTGGAAGCGGAGAAAAAAGCCATTGAAGATGCCAAGGAAGCCGAGCACCAAGAGAAAATTCGATTGGAGAACTTAGAGCAAGCTAAAAAAGAAGCGGCTGAAAACGCACGTATTGAAGCCGAGGCAAAAGCCAAGAAAGATGCTGAAGATAAACTGGAAGCAGAGCGAAAAGCGAAAGAGGAGGCAGAAGAGGCTCTTCTGGCGGGATCAGACAAGGCTAAATTTCAATTTGTAGAACAGGCTTTGTATGAACACTTGCTCGCTGACAATGTACTTATCTGGACTCACTTCAAATCCAAAAAAGGTAAGGCCGCAGCGGATAAGGTACTCATATATTTGAAGGAAGTACGTAAAATTTGTATTGATAACATTAAGTAGATAACAAATGATACACGAATTAAAAACATGGCCAAAGTACTATTTGGCTATAATTGATGGAAACAAAAACTTTGAAGTCAGAAAAGCCGATAGAGATTTTAAAGTTGGCGATACTTTGTTGCTTCAAGAGTACGATCCAGAAAAAAAGGAATACACTGGAGAAGAAGTTTATGCTCGCGTTACTTACATTCTTCAAGGTGGCAATTTTGGGATTGAAGAAGGATATGTAGTGATGGGTATCCAAGATAGAACAATATAGCCATGGAAAAATCAAAAGTAATTGTAATTGGAGATGGTGGCGCCGGTATTGCAGCCGCCAAAGCTCTTGCTCAAATGGATGCTCAGGTTATCCCGGCAACTCCCCTCTCCAAAGAAGAGGAACTTAAAACCATAGATGTCAACCTCCAGAAAGCCTACGAAAAACTTTCCGAATATGATAAAATCATGCTGCATCGCGGTTACAAAACCTGGAAGACAAACGGAAAGTCAGAGTACGTGCTCGTTGACAACTTGCCATTCAGGCGAAAGAGAGGGACTAATTTCACGCCTAAGAAGAAGAAAAGGAAATGAGCCATGGCCAGTCGGTTTATAAATCCATTTGACTTAATCGAAGAGCCTGAAGAGTTACCTAGGCCCCCATTTCGATGCAAGCAATACGCTGAATACAATGGAACGCTAAAAAAGCATTGGCCAAAACATCTTTGCAAAACTCAGTGCGATACCTGTTTGAATGAGATTATTGAGTACCATAGAAATAAACTAAAGCGCGGGATGGCGTACCAACCAAACAAGAAAGCAATGAATTTTGGACAAGCAATTGAAGCCTTAAAAGAAGGCAAATTAGTTCACCGTTCTGGATGGAACGGAAAGGGAATGTTTATTGTAAAACAAATACCTGCCGTCATAGGAACTGATATTATTCCTAAGATGCAATCACTTCCTCAATCAGCTAAAGATGTGATGTTGGAAAGAAACCAAGCGATCAACTATGCCAACCAAATGCTGATTGTAAATTCAGAGGGCAGGGCTGATTCATGGGTTCCCTCTTCTTCTGATTGTTTTGCAGAAGATTGGGAAGTAAAGGAATAAATTTGTTTTAGCGTGGTGCTCTTTTGAGCGCCACGCCTTAACCCCCAATATTTATGGCAAAGCATTCAAACCGAGTCAGCTACGACAGCCCAGATGGACTGCCAAGCAATCCTTACCCAATGGTGCCGGTTATCCAAGCCTGCATAAACGAGAACTGCGCAGAGGACATACACACAGAAATTTGCCCTCACTGCGGCACGGAGAATGAAATTGAATACGAGCCAGACTATGAAGCAGGCGAAGAAGATGATGATGATTAAAAATTTTGTTTAGATAGATTTTTTTGTATGTTTGCCATCGCGAATCAAATGAGAGACATTAAAAACATTCCCGTCCACACACCAACATTTCAAGGCTTTTGCTTTGACATTTGATTCGCGTCTTTAGTTCGTGTGTGGCGGGATACTTTTTTAGTTGAAACCAATTTTAATCTTATGAATATTTTTGATTTGTCAAAAATGAGCGAGCCAGAAAGAGCGGACTTTATAGCCTCTTACTCTACGGAGGTCAAGGACCTCACGTACATGAAACCGCTAACCGAAGAAGAGTTAAACATCAAACGAGAAGATTTAGCACAGGCAGCTATGCAAAAATCAGTATTAGAAGATGAGTTAGCTCAGGTGAAAAAGGATTACAAAGACAAGATTGATCCTTTGACAAAATCGTTCTCCGAAAACCTTAAAGCCATCAAATTGAAGGCTACTGAGGTTACTGGCCCAACCCACAAGATTCCCGATTACGAGAATCATGCCATGCACTTTGTGGCTCCGGACGGCACCGTAGTAAACAGCCGACCAATGCTTCCAGAGGAGCGGCAGTACACAATCATGCGCGAACTTAAACAAGCACAATAATCATGAAAAAACCAGAAGAAATTAAAGAAGTGGGCCTCACTATAACGGCACCAGGAGTTCACAATATCCTTTTTGGTGAAGCCGAAAAGGTGATTTACGATAAGCCTATCAATATTGTTGGTGTGCTTTCTGCCCCGGTAGATTTTTTAAAAGGCAAGGTAGAGAGATTTGATAAGGCTGTTGCCCATCTTCTCATTGACCGAGATGGCAACAAATTGACTCTCAACTTGAATGAAAGATCCGAGAAGTCACCGGTTCAAATAGTTGGCCAGCTAAAGCCAAGCGAAGACCTTGCCGCTTGGTCGATCAATACCGAAAAGCGATGGAACGTTGCCGAGTTCTTAAAGTTCGTGCGCGAGCGCAAGTACTTCTTCAAAGACCCATCTGTGCACTCCAAGTTGATCGCCAGCCTGCAGAAGTGGAATGTAAACGTAGAATTGGTCATTAAACAGCACAACGACAACTCCGGCAATTCTTTGTCTCAGTTGGAGCGCAAAGTCGGTGAAATTGATCTGGTGAAGGAATTTACCTTATCCATACCCATCTACAAGGGCTACCAGAAGCGAGAGTTTACAGTGAGCATAGGACTCGATCCAAAGTCCACACAAGTTGACTTCTTCCTTTACAGCGATGAGTTATTCCACCTGACCAGAACCGATAGAGACTCCTTGTTTGACAAGGAAGTAGAAGCCTTCAAGGCTATCGGTTTTGATTGTTCGGTGATCAGTATTTCCTAAACTCCCCAGTCCAGTTTGCTGCAATAAAATGCGGTGAACTGGATTACTTTTCCTATGCCTAGACCCCTATTTTATGAACTTTTTAGAGAAGAACTTAGAGGACATCATATTCGAAACTGACAATGAATTGCTTGAGCACCGTGGGTTAGATATTTCCGGTATTAAAAGAAGGCAGGTTAGAATTGGTAATTATGGGATATGTGATTTAGTTACCGTTGAAAGGATTCCAAGGTTTGATACTTTGCAAATAACCGTTTATGAATTGAAGAAGGATGTCATAAATATTAGCACTTTTTTACAGGGGATAAAGTACTGCAAGGGCATAAAAAGATACTTTAATAATAGAGGTTCAGTTATTATTAATTTGGCATTAGTAGGATATGAGGTTGATCGTACTAATCATTTTGTTTTTGTGCCTGACGTAGTTTCTTCCGAAGATTTTAATTTAAGCCTTTATACATATAACTATTCTTTTGATGGGTTGAAGTTTAACAGGATTTCTGGTTACAAATTATCTAACGAAGGATTTTAATTATGGCAAAAGATCCGGCATTTCTGTTCTACTCTCAAGACTTCTACACTGGCGTGGCTACGCTTAACTGGGAGGACCGTGGAAAGTACATTACAATACTATGCCTCATGCACCAACAAGGTAGGATGAGCGAGGAAACCATTAGGTTTATTTTAGGTTCTGTTTCGGATAGCCTAAAATCCAAATTTAGCATAGATCAAGATGGGCTTTGGTACAATGATAGATTAGAGCAGGAAACCGAAAAAAGGAACAGATTTACTGAAAGTAGGCGATTAAACGGAAATTTAGGGGGTAGGCCAAAAGATGAGAAAGCTAGTGGTAAACCTAAAGTAAAACCTAAAAATAACCTATCGGATAACCATAAGGGTAACCTTATGGGAAATGAAGATGAAAATGAAAGTGTTAATGAATTATTGATTAGAAAAGAGTCGTTTCAAAAAGAAGTTTTTGAATTCGGAAAAGATACGTACACTGGTCAGATGCTTGAAAACTTTGTGGCCTACTGGTCGCAGCCATCAGGCAAAAAGGCATTGAATATGCTGTTTGAGAAGGAAAGAGACTCCAAGGCATGGGACTTGAACCTTCGTCTCAAAAAGTGGGCAAACAACAACTTTGACAAGATACCATGCTACCTGACCGAATTGAAGTCAATATCGGATAAGAAAGGCGAGTTAACGACACTTCTGGCTGCCTACGTGGACAAATACCCAAGAGATATTCTCAACTCGTTCTATCGCCACTGGTCGCAACCGGAGAACAAACCGGTTCCAACCAAACTCCGATGGGAGGATGAAGAGCACTGGGACCTTGCGGCCAGGCTAAAATCGTGGAGTGAGAGCAAATTCAACAAAACAGAAGAAACCAAGTACTTTATTCCGAAGGACAGATGAGCGAACGAAAAAACTATCCGGTTAAGTACGTCACTGACTTGGCATCAACGCTGGGCAAGGTTCCACCGCAGGCAACAGACGTGGAAGAAGCAGTTCTTGGGGCAATAATGTGCGAGAAGAACGCAATCATTGACGTAGCTTCAGTTCTTCGCAAGGAAATGTTCTACAAGGAACAACATGCGACAATTTACGAGGCAATTCAGCAGTTATTTTCAGAGGCCAATCCTATTGACATGCGAACAGTTGTGGCTCGTCTCAAGAAGAATGGTAAGTTAGAACTTGTTGGAGGGGCTTATTACATAGCTGAACTTGTTTCAAAGGTTAGTTCAGCCGCAAACATCGCTTATCACTCGGCAATCCTAGTCGAGATGGCCATGAAACGCGAGATGATCCAAATGGCATCCGAGGTGCACCAAGATTCCTACGAAGATACCTCAGATGTTTTTGAAATTGTAGCCAAAACAAACCTCCGCCTGCAAGAGATTCAGGACCATGCGATCAGCGCGAAAGGAGATAAGTCGATTGTGGATATATGCTATGCCTTATCGAACGAGATAAAATCAAGGCAGTCTGGGGTTACCATGGGTGTTCCAAGTGGTTTTCTTGAGGTAGACAGGATTCTAAATGGATTTGTTCGAACTCACCTGATAATAATTGCGGCACGCCCGGGCATGGGAAAGACTTCTTTTGCCATGCAAGCAGGGGTTAATGTTGCAAAGGCAGGAAATCCGGTTGGTGTATTTAGTCTTGAGATGGGAGATTTGGAACTTGTTGAAAGAATTTCTGCATCCGAGGCAGAGATTGATTCAGAAAAAATAAAGAAGGGTATTTTAGACAGATACGAACAAGATAGATTGAATGAATTTATTGGAAAAATTGCCAGTCTTCCTTTGCATATTGACGATAGTCCATTCCTGACTATCATTGAGCTTCGTGCTCGCGCCATGAGAATGAAGACTAAGTATGGAATCAAACTTCTTATCATTGACTATTTACAATTAATAAAAGGGGTGAATGAAACTGGCAGGCAGATAACTCGGGATCAAGAGATAGGATCAATCACTCGAACATTGAAAGGAATTGCTAAGGAATTAGACATTCCAGTTATCGCACTTTCACAACTTAGCAGATCAGTGGAGACAAGGGGTGGAGTAAAAAGACCGCAGCTAAGTGATTTACGTGAGTCAGGATCTATTGAGCAAGAAGCTGACGTGGTTATGTTCCTATACCGGCCCGAGTACTATAAAATCACTCAGGATGAAGATGGATATTCCACACATGGACTCTGCGAAGCAATCATAGAAAAACACCGAGCAGGCTCAACCGGCACCGCAAAACAGAAGTTCATCGGCAAGTACACCAAGTTCACCGAATGGATCAGCGACTCAACACCAATGACCACAACCAAAAGACAAGAGTTTGGAACGAGCCGCTACAAAGATCCTACTTCGGAATTGCCCAAAGATGATTTTGAAACGCCATTTTGATAACTTAATTTTTTAATAACTAAAATGTGGATTTTAACAAACAATCTCAAAGTGTCATTTCTCTCTGCTCAGGGATGCGGGGAATTGAACGAGGACTTGAACGAGCAGGCGTCAATGTTTCAGTCAAATGTTACGTGGAAAGGGAAGGTTTCGTCATCGAAAACCTGGTGCAGCAGATGGAACAGGGTATACTGGGTGAAGCACCTATTTTCTCGGACCTTATCAAGTTCCCTTCAAGACTTTTTCGCAATAAAATACACGGAATCACTGGAGGAATACCTTGCCAGCCTGCCTCAGTTGCCGGAGCGCGAAAGGGTGATCAAGACGAGCGATGGCTTTGGGGGTACACAGTCACAGGCGAAAACTCAATTGTCGGTACAATTAGACCTCTTTGGTGCTTCTTCGAAAACGTCCCCGGTCTCATCTCTATCGGATACCGAAAAATCAGATCAGATTTGGAACAACTTGGTTACACGGTTGAAGAAGGAATATTCAGTGCGGAAGAAGTTGGCGCTCCGCACCAGAGAAAAAGACTATTCATCCTTGCTGTGGACAACGCACACCGCGAACGATTCAAACAGGAATACGAAATACAAACAAGGTGGAACTCCGCTATCAATGCAAGTAAAGCAAGAACTGAATTGGGCAACTCCACAAGCGCGGGATTTCAAGAATCCGGATTTGGAGGAAAGCGGAAATTATCAGAGGAAATTGAAGGAGGGATATACGATAGATTTGAACAGCCAAGTAATGAACTGGCCAACCCCGGTAGCCCACGAAGTGAGATTGGGATTTCAGGACAGAAGCAACGGGAAAAAGGGAACTCAGGAATCATTGACAACAATAGTTTACAAACAAGATGGCCAGCGCGACCCGGGCAATCACAATATGAGTGGGAAGAACCTCGTGTTGAACCCGGCATGGGTCTTACAGCTCATGGGTACAACTATCGAGAAGACCTTCTTCGCATGGCAGGAAACGGAGTTGTGGAGCAGGCGGCAGAAAAAGCATGGATAACACTTTGGGGTAAAATTTTATGTTAAGACTAACAATATTTTTAACTTTTATAACCTGTATTGAGGCCACTTCTCAATCTCTCAGCATGGATAGCTGCAAGTATTTTGCAGATTTGGTCAACCACGAAAGGGCAAAGCGATTCAAAAAGAAATTGGAGTACCAAGAAAGCAGTCAGGCAAAAGTAGATAAGTCGGCTCAAGTAGCCTCAATATGGTTTACCCATAAGTTAACGGAAAAAAACTGCGGAGAGACGCTATCAAAAAACTGGACATTACCGCTAGCGCTGGATGCTTTCATGCATTCAAAAGGTCACAAGAAGATACTTATGAGCCGAGCGCAAAAAATATGCGTAGGGATTTTTAAAGTAGGGACAACGTACTACACCTGCGTTAGAGTGTACTACTAATTTGATCTGCGAGTGTTGGTTTTTACCTTAATGATAGGAATAACCTTTTTGCCAACCTTTACATCGAGTCTTTTGTAGTTTTGTCCTCGGCCTCTTGAATCAGATCCGGAGACTCTACGAATAGCCATGCTGACACCTTTATTTGAGCCAGTCTTTTTGGTTGTAGGATAATCAACCTTTGTCACTGGTTTCGTAACCGTCTCTTTCGAGGTGGTTTCTTTGCCCGGCACCGGAACGCTGATTTTCTTTGGCGTGTAGGTGGTCTCGTTTCTTCCTGAATACTCTTCTTTTCCTTTGTAGTTGTATGAAGTCTTGCCTTCTTTCTGGGCATCAATGCGCATTTGAGTTTTTGCAGGTTTCTCCTTCAGCAAAGCCCCCAAAGGAATGGTTGTTTTGCGATCGCGCACGCCACCAGTTTGCATATCGCCAGGCTTATACTCAGTTTTTGGAACATCAATCGTCACCTCTCGGGAGGTGTCAGGAGTTTTTTGAGTCTTCACCACATCCGTTGATTGCATTGTAGTGCTCACTTTGGCTCCACGGGGAAGTGTTTGTGAAGGGTTGACGGGGTTAGAAACCTTGTTCCGGCTCTTAATCGTGTACTCGCCACCGGTTTTAATCGACTCCAAACCTGCCCGATCTTTTGCTTTGCGAGACATGAACAGGCTTTTTACGAATGATGGTTTCTTTGGCATGGCATTGTTTATTTGAGTCAAATATCGCAAATTTGATTTTAATTTCACAAACCCGTAAACATTACAACTATGCAACAGTCTGACATTGACAAACTCGAAAACGACAAATTGCTCACTGAGATCAGACTCCAGAAGGAGAAGTTTGAGCGCGAGAAAAAAGAACAAGAAGCGCTTGAAGCGGCTGAAATCATTCCGGCACCAGAAGGAGAACAAGGCTCAAGCACAACTAATGAAAATCCATTACCGCCAGCAGCAGAAACAACACCAGTTGCCACAATTGCCGAAAACGCAGAGGCAGCACCAGTTGTTGAGGCTCCGGTAGCGCCAGCAGAGTAATTTTTCGACATTCTAACCCCCTTTAATTATGCTATTCCCAACAGAAGATAGGGTGATTCTTAAGCCCATCCCACCCGAGACAAAAACAAAATCGGGCCTTATTATCCCAGTCGAAGGTCAAAAAATCAAGATGTGGGAAGTTGTTGCCGTTGGCCCGAGCGAACAGAAAGTGAAGATTGAGCCGGGCATGATAGTGGTTATCCCCTCAGAGGCAGGCTATGACTTTGAAGAGGACGGCCAAGAGTTGCGAGTTATCCGGCACGGAAGCATTGACCTTTACGACTACAAGAAATGATTGACGAAAAACCAATACTTGGCTGGGAAAGTTATTACTCAATAACCAAAGATTTAAAGGTAAAAAATCTTAAAACTGGTGAGTTTTTAAAACCATATCCGAATAGTCAAGGATACATGGTAGTAACTCTGTGTGTTAACCAATACAAAAAATTAGTTACTATGCATAGACTTGTTGCAAAGGCATGGATTCCAAATCCAGAAAACAAGCCAGAGATTAATCACATAAATAGCAATCGGCTTGATTACAGTATTGAAAATCTTGAATGGTGCACACATTTTGAAAACATGCTTCATGCTAAAAAATCAGGAAGGATGATAGAGTTCTCAACAAAAGGAAAGGAGTATCTTAGTAAATCAAAATGGGTATTAGATTTAAGAACTGGAATCTATTATCAAAACATGAAAGATGCGGCAAAAGCAAGGGATATAAATCCCGGAACCGTAAGGGCCACTATTGCAAGAGGTAATTTTAAACATGATCTTATCTACGTGTCAAATGGAATCAAGATATGATAGATACTCATTGGTCAAGTGGAAAGTCCATAAGGCTGACGTAATTGACAAAAACACATTTCCAGAGATATTTAGTCATAAAGAGTTTACCAAGTTAAAATCTCGCGCTGACTTTGATAAGTTAATAAAATACATTGTATTCGTTTATGATAAGAACACTCAGCTAGTTCAAGAATTTCAGCACGACTTAGCCGAACGTAAAAGCGAGGCCGCTAAAGATGCTGGCTTTGAAAGAAAGGACGGCAAGTGGGGAGTCAAGATCCAAGATGTCATGGACATCAAAGATGAAGACGTAACCGCAGCCATCATGCGATTCTTGAAGATTCAGAAAAGCCATGTGTGGACTGAGATCATCATCTGCGAACAGGAATTGTTTGACTATCGCGTGCTCCGATTTAATCCGGTAGGCAAGGGAAAAGGCGAAGGAGCTTTGGACGATAAGGACGTAATTGACTCTACCGTTAAGAAGGACAAGTTAATGGAGTCCTGCAATCTTCGTATGCGAGAGTTGGAAAGATTGTACGAGCAGTTTTTTGGAGACAACAAAGATTTACAAGAGGCTGAATTCTCAGAGGCAATCAGACCCGAGACAGCCGAAAGGATACTTACCGAGAAACCTTACGAGGAAATAAAAGATGTATTATCCGTATAAAGGTGGCACATCAATAATTGTAGGCGAAGGTTTTAAATGCCACATTCCTCCACCGCCAGCCGACAAGTCAGAGATAATCAACTACGGACTTCACCGAGAAGAACAATACTGGAAGCGCGAGCCCATTCCGAAATGGTATCTCGAAAGATCACTTGAAGAAGAATACAAGCAAGGTCAAGATCAGGAATTGATTTTACGGGGCAAAAAGAAAACCATGTTTGTCGATCCTATGTGCGAGCGCTACCGAAGGAGAGAGTGGAAGCGTAGAATGTTTGGAGTACACATAATGATAGATGGCGAGTTGACGTATTTAACCGAACATCATTATTGGTATTTGACTTATTGCAAGTTTGATCACAAAGAAAATGATGGCTATCCATTTTATTACAGATTTTCAAGAGACAATTTTTATATAAGGAAGTGGTGCGAACAGAATCCTAAGAGCATGGGTTACTTGTTCATTGCGAGCCGGGGAACAGGCAAAACCTCGGAAGAGTTGGCCTGCATAACAAATAGGGCAACAATGTTTCATAATCACCGAGCAGCACTTCAAAGCAATGATTTTGAAGTAGGTGCAAAAGGAGTATTAATTCAGGCAAAAACAGTCCCATTATTTAACGCTCTTCCTAAATTTTTCAAACCAGAGTATGCCCACGGAACGAATACTCAGTCAGAACTTGTATTCAGGCGTAGATCAATTCGAGGGAAAGAGAGCACCAACTTAGAATTTGGTCCAGACCTAGAACTCATAAGCACAATCTTTGCCGTGGCTCCAGGTGAAAAAGTATTGGATAAGGAGACGCTGGGGGACGTGTTAGAAGATGAGGTGGGCAAGTGTAATCCAAAGATAGTAGCTGACGTTTATGTTCGGCATGAAACTAATCTTAAAACCGTTTTTCGTAACCATCGCAAAATCGGAGTCCTAAGAAAAACAACTACGGTTGAAGAGATGAACGAAGGTGGAGACGAATGCCACAAATTATGGAAGGATAGCGACATGAAGCAGTTGGATGGCAACGGATTTACAACATCAAAAATTCATAGACATCTGATTTCATCATTAGACACTGACACATCCCTTGAGCCATACATTGATGTTACCGGAAAGAATTACGGTCCTCCATGCAATAAGTTTGGGAATGTAAATAGAGAGATAGCAAACATTAAAATTCAAAATGACTTTGACGCTTTAAAATCTGACCTAAAGAAGTTGGGCAGTCGTATGCGCAAAAGCCCTCGAAATGAAACAGAGGCTTTCATTAAAGATCAAAGCAAGTCTATTTTTAACGTCATGCTTTTGTCGGACAGGCTTGAGCACATTCGAAATAGAATGGCCAAACCTCCATACGTTCGCGGAAACCTATACTGGGTTAAAGACAAATTTGGTCCGGTATGGTGGGAGCGCGATGATCATGCAGGCAGGTTTAACTGGGCATGGTTTCCAGATGAGTACAGCATGATTAAAAACCCCGATCAAGCAAAGATATTGAACAACTTTGGAGAAGAGTGGGGTTATGATTCTAAGGGGTTCTCCCGGAAACTGAAGTATCCAAAGAATGATCACCTATTCCGAATAGGCAGTGACCCTATCAAATACTCAAAGACAAAGGATCCTAGAGCTTCTAAGGCTGCAATTCACGGATTCAGGTTGTATGACGGCATAGCCGATTACGGAAAAGAAAAAAAGGACTGGACATCGCACAACTTTATTTTTGAGTACATAAACCGACCGGAAGATCCTGAAACTACTTTTGAAGACACGGCTATGGCGTGTATCTTTTTGGGCTGCAAACTTCTACCCGAGCGAAACGTACCCTCGCTAAATACCTATTTCGAAACAAATGGACTGGAGAAGTTCTTAGCGTATCCAAAGGACTTTGTTCAGTCAGAGGTAGACCTGCAAGTCAACTCGGATGATGCTGGTTATGCCTCCACGTCAGAGGTGATTGACTACTACACGCGAAGGTTGATAGCTTTTATAAACAACCACATTCACCGGATGCCATTCGATAATACGATTGAAGACTGGTTGAATTTTGATAGTTCTAACCCCACAAAATCGGATGCAACGGTATCATCAGGATTCACATTGGTTCACGCTGAAAAAGTATCAGAAATAGATGAAAAGCCAAGCGGCAATATCTCGGACTGGTTTGATACATTTGACAATAATGGCCCAAATGGTAACTTTACAGAATAACAAATCACGAATCCATGGAATTTGACAAGAAAAACCCCAACTTTCCTTCGGACTTTGTAAGCCCAGAGCAGAAACAATCTAAAGAATATGCTCTTAAATGGGCCGAAGCGATAGATGCTGTTGGCATAAGCGGAGAAAGCAATGGCCTTTTTCAAGGTATGTCCATAGGTGCGAATTCGATCAATAAATATGACTTGTGGCGCTCTTATGCTCGGGGCAATCAACGCATCGACAAGTACAAACCCAAACTCGGAATCAACGAAAAGAGCAAGAAGGACCCGACAGCGACAAGTTATCGTGCTCTCAACTGGGAGATATTAGACATCGCATCAAAATACGTCAACGTTCTTATCGGAAAGTTGTTAAAGCAAAACAATGACATTGGCGTTTACTCCGTGGACAAGCGAGCCCAGGATGAGAAGCGCAAGAAAAGAATGGAGTTGCAGGAGTACATTATCAACAAAGACTTTTTGGATAATGTTTCTAAAGCTACTGGCATACCTTTTGAATCTCCGGTTGAGGATGATGTGATGCCTCTTCCTCAGAACATGGCCGAGTTGAACATCTTTATGCAGATGTTTTACAAAGAGGACTACTGCATGATCATGCAGGACTTGATCAAAGTCATGAACGAGCAGGACAACTACACAGACATCCTAGCAGAAGTAGCAAGAGATTTGGTAGAGGTCGGAGTAGGTGTTACAAAAACATATCGCGTCCGCGACAAAGTATTAAGACGTAGATGTGTGCCTGAAAGAATGGTATGCTCGACTTCAAACAAAAGTTTGATTGACGATGCAAAGTATATTGGCGAGTATTGGGATTTGACCATTGGCCAATTAAAAGAAATTGTAGGAGATGAACTGAGCAATGAAGAAGAGTGGAAGAAATTAGCGGAGCAGGCGCAAGGTCGTTCATTTGATAATTTTGGAGTTGAAGATTACTACAAAGAAAATATGTGCTATCCATGGGATAACACAAAAATTACCGTTGGTGACTTTGTGTGGTTCTCTCCAGATGTAGAAACATACCTCCAAGGAAAGAACAAGTTTGGAGATGTATTTGTGAATCGTAAAGAATATTCTTGGTGGAAAAAGTTAGAGCAAAAAGGAGTCACCGAGCAAAAATTCAATGAGTCGAATGAATCCAAAGTTATTAGGTACTCAATAGACAATCAGTATCAATGCTTATGGGTTAAGGGCACCAAGTACGTCTTCAAATACGGCAAAAGCAAGGACATGCTCAAGAATGAGTCTAACCTAGGGAAAACAGTTTCCCCATACACTATCTACAAAACAAAGAAGTGTATAATCGAAACCATTATCCCGACACTGGATAATATTCAGATCCAATGGCTGCAATTCCAACACCATGCGGCTAAATCTGTTCCTGCCGGCCCAGCGATAGAATTCACAGCACTTCAAGATATCTCAATTGAGGGGAAAAGCGGAAAAACTATTACCCCTAAAGAGGCTCTTCAAATATATTTTGAAACTGGCGTGCTTCTTTGGAGAAGAAGGGACGCTTCTGGCAATTTATCCAACTTCAAGCCAATACAAGAGATGTCAGGTGGTATCTCAAACGCCATGGAGAAGCACTTCCAGTACATGATCCAAGATATAAACTTGCTTCGTGATCAGATTGGATTGAACGAATTGACGGATGCCAGCACTCCGAACTCAGAAATGGGCAAAGCAGTGGCCACCATGGCATCAGGCGCTACTGACGATGCGCTACGAGGATTGCACTTTGCATTTGATTCCATTAACCTCGGGACTCATCAAAGAACGATAATGACAATATCCGGGATGGCGGCAACCGGCTTGGCACCGCAATACACCGAGGCTCTAGGGCTGCAAGCCATGGCAGTATTGAAGTTGTTGTCAGATGTCTCAGGGCATGAACTAGGTTGCTACTCTATGAAACAGCCTACACAAGAAATTAAGGCTTGGATCAATGAATACTGCAAGTCAGGTATTTTGGCCGGCACTTTATACGAAGAAGAGGCATTCGAAATTCAAACCGAGCCAAACATCTACCGAGCCATCCGCTTGCTGAAGATGTACCGGAAGCAAAAGAACGACCTCAAAAATCAGCAGATGCAAGCCCAGTACAAGGCCGAGGAAAGCAAAAATATCAATTCTGCTAATGCGGCTGCGCAGGCCCAGCAACAAACCTTGCAACTTGAAATGCAAACCAAGAGTTCACTTTTAGATCAGGAATTACAAGGCAAAATGTATCTTCAAAAACAGAAAGCAAGCGATGATGCCTTCTTATTGCAGGTCAAGTACAAGCTAGAAAAGGATATTGCCTTATCTGTTGAAGAACAAAACCGAATGACTGAGCTTATGAAAGTTGAGAAGATGGGCCAGTTCCAAATTGCTGCAGCTAAAGCAAGACCAGCAGCAACCTCAAAATAGGCGCTACTTGCAACACAGTTGCAACTACGAATAAAGTATTATACTTTTGACGTGGGGATATTCCCATAAAAAACTTAAATAATTTAAAGAAATGGCAAACGAAGCAGTAAGTTTTCCAGTGACGGCAAGACGTATTGGGCCGTCAAAGGGTGATTTGACTACACCCAGAGTGTTCTATCTGACATCAGAGGACATCAAAAGAATCGAAATGAACCGCAGAAGTGGAGGTGCGGTTATCTTTCTGAAAAACACGAAAGAAAGAAAACTTGAAGTCTATGAGTCTCCTGACGATGTTCGCGCAATGTCGCAAGCAACCGTAGCTGCGGTATCGGCTGATCCTTTGGTGGGTCACTTGGTGAATACAGCAGTTACCGGTGTTTCTGGTGGCGTAACAACCACTTCGGTATTGAATAAGTACTTGCACATCTACACATCAGCTACCGGAGCATCGGCCAACGTGAAGTTGCCTCCTCCATCAGATCGCAACTGTGTGGTTATTGTCAACACTTTGTCAACACCTGTGAGCGTGTTCCCGAATGGAGCCTCCGCATACATTGACAACGGAGCATCTGGCGCATCGAAAACCTTGCCGGCATTTAAGCGCTTGCACTTTGTTACCACCCCAACAACCGGAAACGGTGCGTCTGCGGTTTGGAAAACAGCAACAGATCGCTTGATGAATGCGCAATAGTCAGCAGTAATTTTATTATTTTTGAGAGCCCAATATTGGGCTCTCTTTTTTTAACCAAACCCCTAATTATGAGAAAAAAAATTCTTGTCCATCATCCTAATGAATCGGATGGTACCTCCTTTTATCGAGCCTATGGCCCGTTCAATTTATTGCAAAAGCAATTTCCGGATCAAATTGAGATTATCAATGGCAATGACACCGACATCAATTGGGTTAAGATTACTCAAGTAGATTTGATCTTCATGCAGCGTCCGGCCACGAAATGGCAAATGGACTTCATCAAAATGGCGAAGGAGTATGGCGTTCCTGTATGGGTTGACTGGGATGATCACTATCTTGATATTCCTGAAACCAACAATCGAAAAGAATTGTATAACCCATCCATTGTTGAGACAATTAAGTGGATGATTCGAAATGCGGATCATGTTACGGTATCGACTCAACATCTGTTAGAGGAGTTTTCAAAGGAAAATCCAAAGTCCATTTCGGTGATACCAAATGCTACTGATTTAAGATTATTAGATATCCACGATTCGGATAACTACAAGCGAGACAAATTAATCTTGTGGCGCGGATCGGATACTCACAATGCCGATTTTGATGCCTACAAACAAGAGATACTTGAACTGATGGATGAAACGCCAGAGTATACATGGGGATTTTTTGGCTATTGTCCACCGTGGGCCATTGAACATCTTCCGAGCAATCGAATTAAGTTGTGGGCCAATGATGGAGTGATCGAGTTCATCAAAAAAATGATCAAGCTAGCGCCAGAGATTGTTTACGTTCCTCTCGAAAATATCCCTTTCAACCAATCAAAATCAAACATTGCATGGCAAGAGGCTACGCTGGCAGGCGCAAAGGTTGTTATGCCATTTTGGTATGAATGGATAGATTTGCCTGGATATCACTATTCCGACAATGAAGGATTTAAGGCTTCTTTTAAACGGGCACTTAACGATAACAATAGCATTGTGACAAATGCAAAAAGTCACTTAAATAATATCCTTAACTTATTCCATGTCAACAAGGATAGATTTAAAATAATCAATGAGATTGAATCAGCCAGCAAATTTGAAGACGTCAAAGATTTAGACTTAGTACAGCCCTTCACCGATCAGGAATTTTTCAACTACAATAAAGAGCACGGATGGACTCAAGATAATCCGCTTTGGAATCAGGGCATGGATAAAACCGTACAGTATTGTGTAGAGATCCTGAAAGCCAAGTCGGCAGTAGACATCGGATGCGGATCTGGTGCATTGCTTGAAGCCTTCCTCCGCAAAGGAGTGGTAGCTTATGGCATTGATTCAAACACCGTCAACAAAGCATACTTTGATGCGAGAAATCCAGAACAGTCCTACCGGTTCATCATGGACTATGCCCAGAATTCAGTGATTGATCAGAAAGTGGACGTGGTTACCTGCATTGAGGTTTTTGAGCACATTCCGGATGAATACAACGAACAGATATTGAACTTGTGGAAAGAGCGTTGCGATTACTTTCTGTTCACCTCAACGCCATATACTGATACACCCGAGTTTGACAAGCAATGGGGCCATATCAATGTGAAGCCTACCGAGCACTGGATTAAATTCTTTGAAAAGAACGGGTTTCTACTCATACAGAAACTTGATTTCCCGGCACCGTGGGCATTATTGTTCAAGAGTTGTTATCGACCATAACTGAATAAATTAGAAACAAGAAAGCCGGTTAAAGCCCGGCTTTTTTTGTGCCTATAATTAGTATAATCGCCTAAACAAATATTAGTGTACTTGCAACGCAGTTGCAAATTTGAACAAACGATTATACATTTGGTTCAAATTAACCCATACCCCAGAATGGAGAATGTATTTGAAACCCTCGCGCAAGAACTTGGTTCAGGAACGGCAGAACTAACAAGACCAGGCGAAAAACCTGCAGCAGAACTGGATAAACCAGCAGACAATGCAGACGAACCTGCAAATCCTGACCCACAAGAACCAGCAAAAACAGCGGACGAACCGCTAAAAGATAATTCGAAAGGTCAAAGTACAGTTGTTGAACCGGTTATTCCAAATGATGATTTGGATGTCCCCGAAGAGAAATTTTACGGACGCTTGAGCAAAATGACAGGCGGAAGTATTAAATCCGAAGAGGAGTTTGCCGGGTTAATAACTCATTACAATGAGCTTTTGGACCAAGCCGAAAAAGGATTTGAGCCGAAATTTGAAAATGAGCGTGCAAAACTGGCTTATCAAATTTTATCTCAAAGCGCTGGCAGCGAGCCAGAAGCGGCAATGCGAACTTTGCGTGCTATTTCTTTCAACCCGGAAGGCAAAACCCCGAAAGAGATACTTTTCGAGGCTTACTTAGTTGATCCGAAAAATTCGGATATACCAGCAGGTAGGCACCAAGAGTATTTTGAAGCCGAATTCGAGCATAAATATGGCGATTTGGATGGGAATCTTGTCAAAGAACGGATGCTTTCCAATGAGGTGAAAGAGGCATCAAAAACTATTTCTGAAATCGCCAAATCGTTCAAAACAGTTGAGGCTGCACCGGCTAAAATTTCAGAACAAGTGCAAACTAGCATTTTTAATGCAGTAGAAGATTTCGGAGGTGTAAAACTCGCTTTCTCAGAAAACCCCCAAGAAAGCGATTACTTGACGATGGCTCTTGATCCAAATGAGATTGAAACCCTGAAACAAGATTTAGTACAACCCGGAAACTGGTGGAATGAATTCGTAGGGCAGTTTACGAACTCGCAAGGGCAATTTGATGATAACTCATACAAAGAGCTTGCTCGTGAATTTTTCGAGATGAAAAACCACCAGAAAAAAGCAGAACTAGCGTATCAGCATGGGTACAAATTGGGTCAGTTGGCGAAAGTCAATGAGGCCAGAAATGCTTCTAATCCTAAAGAAATAGCCAACACTACCCAGGCTGCTTCAAAAGGAGAAGGAACCATATTTGATGCTTGGGAGGCTGCAAAAAAGGGATAAATAGACTCCTAAGCGGGACGAAATTTAAACCCATTTAAACCAAATTTAAAATATGTCACAAGTTGCAGGTATACCCGGAGCCGGTTTCCAGTCCGGTGGAGAAAATGTAACTCTGATTAGTAGCTATGATATCTACGACAGAGATTTTTACAAAAAATTGATCAAAAAAGTGCCTCGCGCCTCGGCATTGAAGTGGATGCGCAAAGTCAAAGGTTACATGGGCAAGCGGAAAGCCATTCGCCATACCTACTACTACCATGAAGAAGGTCAGTGGATGGATGCCTCGGCTGTCATTGCCAGTGTTGTGGACGGAACCACTTATGTGGATATCACCTTAGCTGCGGCAAACCACGAAAACTCGGGTGCCCAATCTTTTCCAGTCGTTGGAAACACAGTGGTGTTTGAAAACGAAGCCGCCGGTTATGTGTATTCAGTGAACAGAACCACTGCAAACGCACACAGCGTTCGTGTTTATCCTGTGGATACCAGTGTGAACAACATTCTTGCCTCGGCAATTGTTGGAACGACAATGGTATTCTACTCAAATGCGCAGTCTGAAGAGTCTACCGCAACTGAGGTTCGTGTGCCAAAGACTTCTAAAGTCACTAACTATATTCAAACTTTCCGTGAAGCATACAAGGTGACCGACCATGCAATGCAGAATGAAACGGAGTTTGAATACAAAGGCAAAAAAGTACTTCACCCAAAAGGTATTGATGATATGATGGATCGTTTTGAGCTCCAAGAAGAACTTGGTTTGCTTATTAACCCATCTTCATCTAGCTTGGTGAATGCAGGCTCAAAAGCAATTCGTTTGGCAAAGGGATTGATTCCTCAAATTACTGATAGCGGTAACACGCTGGAGTATTACGGAACTCCTGACATGACCACAATTGACGATGCAATTTTGATTTTGAATCGTTCTTATGGCGTTGCCGAGTACATGGTTGGCCAAGGACTTGATTTGAACTTAGGCTGGAAAAACTGGCTTATTGATTTTGCAAAAGCAGGTGATAACAATGTGTCATTCTCTCCTTTTGACGGTGGGAAACAGCAAGCGTTGAATTTCAATTTCAACTCTATCTGCATCGAGCCTTATTGCTTCTACATGAAGACATGGGATGTGTTCTCTCACGCAGATACACTGGGTGCTGGCAACATGCCTTACAGAAATATGGGGGTATTTATCCCTATGGGAAGTACTTCTTCCCCTGATTCTGAAAGCGGAAACTCAGCAGAGCCATTCTTGCAACTTGTGTACAGCGATCCAGGTGGCGCGGCTAACCAGAACAAAGGTGACTACACTGTATTCAGTGACGGTGCCTTGGCTCCCGGTGGCGCAACCAACGATGGTATGTATTGGAGAATCAATGCGGTGTCGTACAAGAGCTTAGAGGTTCGTAACCTCAACAAGTTCTTGATCTTGAGAAAATCAGCGTAGTATCATTTAAAGGGGAGTAATTCTCCCCTTTACTTTTTAAATTAAATCACTCAATTAACCCCCTTTATTATGGCAGAGATATATGACGATGTAAAGCCACTAAGCAAAAGATTGCAAGTTGATCCACTGAAAGATGGACAAGTAGCAGTATTCAGACTAACGAAAGCATTTATTAAGTCTGAGGCTAAAGAATTACCACTGTGCCCGGAAGTTGTTCAACTCAACGGGATTGAAAAAATCATTGATATTGGCGAAGACGGTGCGGCCCGATCAAAGAAGATGGCTACGACCATAATTGATTACAAGCAAATTGGCACTTCTGGTCAAGTAAAACCTATCTACGAAAAACCAAAATTCATAAAAGGAGAACTTAGAGTTTCTAATACAAACCATGCTCTCTATCAATTTTTGATGCGGTCCCGAAAGAATACTTCAAACCGGTTTAGAAAAGCTATGGGTGCTACACCCGCAGATGAAGTTAATTCATTCTTCCAAGTGGGCACAAAAGAAGTGACTTCATTGATGAAAATTTCAGACATGAAGTATTATGCGGAGAAACTAATCCGCGAAGCTACATTCAAGGATTTGAGAGAGATAGCGTTAGTTCTAAACAACAATCCAGATCCTCGATACAAAGTCAAGACTTTCATCGAGGGGGCCACTAATGATCCGGAAAGCATGAAGTACGAGATGATTCAGTTGGCGCAACAATTCCCGAAACAATTGATTGCGGCAAGCCCTGACTCAAAAGCAAAGCTGAAAGTTCAGATTTACGATGGGTTGGTATATGGAGTTTTGATGTACGAAAAAGATACATACTACCTGTCAAATGATTCCAACGTGGAAGAATTGTTCAAACCTGAAGAGGACACTGACAAAATAGAGAGTCTGTGTAAGTTCTTCATGAGTGAAGAAGGAAGCCCAGGAAGGATAAAATATGTTGAGTTTGCCACGGCACTCAAAAAAGCAATTCGGGTTGATTAACCTGAAAAAGAACCGCTTAGGAGGGACGAAAGTCTCTGGGGGTTAGGTGGACGGGCGTGGCTATCGAGTATAGCGTGGCCCTTTCCCTTTTAATGATTGAAGTTAAAAAATATAGAGTATGGCCACACCAACGATTAAGATAGCGGTAACCTTCTCAAAGACAAAGGTGATCGTAACCGATACAACCGGAGACTACGATGTAGCTACTAATCCAGGTGGCTATGGAACTCCAAACAACCCATTCAGCGACTACGCTCATTTTGTAATCCTCCGCAAAAAGAATGTCAACTCGGTGGCAGATGCTCTAATGGCATTAGATTCATCAGATCCGATAACCGATACAGTTTTTCAAGCCACAAGATCAGTTGATGGATGGTATGAAGCAGCTAAACTAACCATTCTCATTTGGACCGCAGGCACTTACGCATCTGGAGTAGTTAAGTTCTACAATGGAGTTATCTACAAAGCAAATACCTCAACATCAAATGCCCCTCCGCATGCGGATTGGGATGTTGTTACGGATCTCACAACGATTGAAGGTAACTCTTCAATTATAACTACCTATGACGGCAGAGTTACAGCCTATAATGCCGATGTATACTGGTCCAAAAAAATAGCCGGACTCGCGCAGGCCGGCAGTTGTGGCGTTTGTGAGGACGATAAGATGAAGGCAAGGCTTGACAACATCTACCGGAATATTCAAATCGCTATTGTCGCTGATAGCCTAGGGCTGAATACCTCTGGCGAGTGGGTTGTATTGAGACTTATTTTACTTGGAGCCGTATGATAAGCGCTTTTAACATAGTGTTTATAAATCAATACCCATCTGCTTTTAATGAGTTGATACGCCTTGGCGTACTCGGGGCTCAAAATAAGGCAAACGGATTATCTTCGGAAGAACAAGACGTTGAGTTAAGCAAGATATTCACAGTGCTTGAGTCGCTGGATTGTAGCGACTTATCTTCGAAAGAAACTGAGTTACTTGAATACTGTTTGTTAAAACTTAATGAAAGCACATTTGTTCCTACCATTGAAAAGGTAGTGAGCGTTTCAGCAACACCGGAATTGGTACACAGAACCATGCAGGCATGGGCCGGTATCTATTCAATGCGAGGCCAAGATGTTATGTTGTCAAAATCAGGATTTATACTCGCGGCTGATGCTGGCGTATTCTCGCTTTCTGGACAAGCAATAAGCATGTTCTATAACCGGGCATTGTCTGCCGATAGAGGACTTTTTTCAATGAGCGGACAGGCTGCGACACTTACCTATACACAGGTAGACCCAGTACTTTACAAGGGATCATTGTTTGAAGCTGTGGGGCCTCCATGCTCTTGGAGATGCGATTTCAGCGATGGGGTCACAACCAGAACAATAAACCTCACCAATAGCGGTGCGGTAGGAAACAACTCATTGAAGACAAGCAATGATGTTACGTGTACTGTTTACAAGACAACCAATTCAGGGGTTACAGAAGATGCTGGGAACGTGGAGTTTTTAAGAAATGGATCTTCAGAAAGCGTTCAAACTTTTAGTTTTGGAGATAATTTAGATGGCAGTGGAGCAAACTACAAACAATACGTTTTCACTGGAGTTTCACCAAATGATTTACTTGAGGCAATTATAACTGAAGGATAATTATGGCAACGTTCAACAAGTTCAATTCATTCATCGAAGCAGTTTATGAGAAAAAGCATAACCTGGCTACCGATCAGTTGAAGGTTGCGCTAACTAATACGCTTCCCAATGCTGCCAATGCAGTTCTCGCAGACATTACCGAAATCGCGTACACAAATCTTTCATCAAGAAATATTACAACTACTTCAAGCTCACAGACAGCCGGAGTGTATAAATTGATTGTAAACGACTTGACGCTTTCGGCCACCGGAGCGGTGGCTACATTTAGATATGTGGTTGTGTATAATGATACCGCAACAAATGATGAATTAATCGGTTACTTTGATTACGGCTCATCAATTTCCATGGTAAATGGTGAGTCTTTGTTGATAGATTTCAGCGCGGCTAACGGACTTTTACAAGACTCGTAATGGCAGAGATTTTAACAGAAGAAAACTCAATAATCCTCGCGGCCACTCAAAAGATGGTTTCGGAAGGGTTTGCAGCCGCTCAATTAATTATGAATGGCGAAGAAGCATATATTGAGGATGAGAATGCCAACAAAATTCTTACTCTTCTGACTGTATATAAAAGAAAAACAGATTTAGAGGATAAGGAATTGGAGGCAATTCTATTCTGCTTAAAAGATTTATCGGAAAAAGATGTTTTCCCTACTATATCTCCGGTTGTGGGGTTGCCAATTGTGTATGTTGAGGCAATTTCTACTGATGGATATTGGAGGGATCAAGGCAGCTATGATGCGTCAACCAACCTGTTTCCTTCGGTGAATGTGAGAAAGGGATACACTTGGAATATAGGCGTATCGGGGGTATTAGCAGGAGTCTCAGTTGATCCCGGTGCGGTCATACGTGCCTTGGTTAACAATCCTGGCCAGATACTTTCTAATTGGGCAATAACTTATTAATTTTAAATCATGAAACGGATACTTTTTTTACTGCTTCTAATTCAAACAGCATACGGGCAAAGTGTCGATGGAACATTCAAGACACTCACGGCCACAATGCCGACAACTGATAACTATGTTTTAACAGAAGCATTACCAGCATCTTACGATGCAAAAGAAAAATTTATTGTTGTATTCCCGTCTGCAAACACAACAACAACCCCTACAATTAATAGAAATGGATTGGGAGCTAAGTTCATTAAGAATGAAGATGGCACTAACCCAGCGATAGGATCTATTTGCGCCTGCCGAAAGATACTTTCTTATAATGGAACGTATTATCAAATTATAGGTAGTGCAGGTGGTGGCGGTTCGGGTACGGTTACTTCGGTTTCGGTGGCAACAGCCAACGGGTTTAGCGGATCAGTAGTAAATGCAACTACTACTCCAGCGATTACACTCACTTTACAGAATGCAACAACTGGGCAATCGGGGCAATTAACTTCTACCGACTGGAATACATTTAATAACAAGGTATCGACATCAAGAACGATTTCAACCACTTCCCCATTAACAGGAGGCGGTGACTTATCTTCTAATAGGACGATTGCAATTAATCAGGCTACTACTGGCGCAGACGGATATTTGAGTTCTACTGATTGGAATACGTTTAACGGGAAGCAATCACCACTTACACTTGTTGCCAACGCTACGGATGCAAATTTTACTGCAACGGCAAACGGAGTGCATAACATCTTAGATGGAGTTGCAACGGCCAACCGAGTGATAACAATTCCAACTGGCTCCAATGGGGATGTAATGAAATTCTACAACACGGAAGATACGTACGTTTGGAGTTTTACTGGAGCAACTGTTTATTTGGCAGATCGCGTGACTGTGGTTACCGAGTTGCTTTATAACGTCCCGTGCTTCATGGAAAAAATAGATGGCAGATGGATTATAACAAACTAATTATGAAAAAAATACTTTTCTTTTTACTGATTTCTTCGGCTGTATTTTCGCAGAGCGGCCCATACAACGGGTCTTCTCCAAAACTAGCAACCACACCGCAGGGGGATGAATTAGCTATCCTTGCGCGCACTATTCCGCAGGACATCGACCGCATAGGTTTTACTAAGGCGCTTTCAAACTCGGTAGATTCTGAATGGGGCGCTATTGTTGGTGGCATAGGAACAGGTATGGACGTAGACCAGACAGGCGGCAATTTAGTTATAACATCAGGCACAACAGCAAGAAGTGAAACAATTATACGATCTATTGATAGCTGGCAGGGCGGCATTCGATTACGGGCAAGGTCAACGTTATCACAACGTATAGCAAACAATAATTTTTTTGTTGAATTGGTTGACGTTATCGGTGACGGGCTATCCTATTCAATCGGATCAGCCACAGCCATAACCGTAACAATTCCTAGCAATCCATTTACCGCTGAAAATGTCGGTCAGTCGATGTATATAGGATTATTTTCAGGCACTGGTACATTCCTATCAGGCCGCTATCCGATTGCTTCGGTATCTGGTAACGATGTCACTTTTACCGTATCTGGTTTCGCGGCAGGAACTGGCACATGCTCTTTATTTGGCTGGAATTACTACCAACTTCAATACACCGGAACAACCGCAACTGTTACAAGTTTTGACACCCAAAGAAACGGGTTTGCGACCGGGGTATCTTCACCCACAACATTAACAAGCGCATCGCCCGGGCATATGGCGATAGTTACAGGTAATGACTTAGTAGCTACTTATGCAGATCAGTTGGTTGCAAGTGCGGCTACTATTCAGCAAACGGTAAGAGCCACAAGGGTTGAAAATATTCCTGACGATAAGAGCCTAAGACTTCAAATCAGAATTGCCAATGGGTCCACCGCCCCTGCATCTACAACCACATGGACAATAGGATTTGTAAGCGTTTCACATTATGCAAACACAGACGTATCAATTCAAGATATTAGACCTATGGGTGTAGGGTCAGCCTTGCCTGTTGAGGTATTAAGGGGGGTAGCATTAAACCTAGGAACTGGTGGAACTGGCGCAACATCTATTGGTAAAGCTGAGGACGCTGCAGCCGCATCTGGCGACACAGGTCCAACAGTATTTGGTGTTCGTAGAGATGGCCCAACATTGACAAGTCAAACAAGCGCAGCAGGTGATTATTCGGAGATCGCTACTGATGATGCTGGCGTTTTATGGGTTAGAAACAGGCCTTTAACATATTCAAGGTTAGTTGCAGATGGTCAAGTGAAAGCAACAGCGGGCCACATACAAACGATTACCTTTTCACCAACTGGAACCGTTACGGCTGGAGTAATAACCATTTACGATTCAGCGACAGAAACGGGGACGGTTATATTTAGCTGCTCTTTGCCGGTTACTACCTTCACTCCATTTTCTGTAAATTTGAATGTAGCTGCAACAACAGCTATTTTTGTGGGCTATGATGCAACAGTAGCTAACGTTCAGGTTACAACAACCTTTAGATAACAAAATGATAGCGGCAAAAAAAGCATTTTTTTATAGAAGGCCAGTGAGATCACAAAAAACAGCCACTTCCTCAGACGGTAAGGAGGTTATATGGGTAGTTGGCGACTCATTCACTCGGTCGCGTCCGTCAGGGGCTTATGGTCCTACTCCTGTCGCGGGTACTGTTTTCCAATATTATGCGGGTAGCGTACAACAAATCGGAGCTACGGATATCCAACAAGATGTTACCAATGTAAATTGGGGAAGCATCTGGCCGAAATATGGCATCAACTACTATAATAATACAGGCAAGAAACCCGTGTTTGCATTGTCTGGTGTTGGCGGAACTACATTTAGTTTTGATGCTGGCGCTACCGATACATGGTCAACCGCGTCATCTTTGTACGCAAATTCAGAAGCTTTCTGCGATGAGGCTTGTGCGGCTGTTGGTGTTGCTTATCCAAAATACGTTGTAATGCATCTTGGAATTAACGATGCTGCGTATAGCGCAACGCTGGCAAATATTGAAAGCGACATGAATAGTTTATTCACTAGAATAACTACCAAGTATCCAAAAACTCAAATCAAGATCGTTATTATCGGAAGGCTTCCAGCGGGTTCCATTACATCCAAGATTGCCTCTATTCGTAAGTATCTTGTGAACGCAGCTAATTTATTCCCGCAAGTAAGTATTGCCGGAAGCGTTTCGAGTTTCCCAAGTGTTGCTGGAAATCCTTATTACTTAGTTGATGGGCTTCACCTTAATCAAACAGGCAATAATTTATTGGCTGACATGATGGGTAGTAAATGGCTGTTAAACAGTTCATATAGCAAGTGGGCAAGGTCTATAATTGCGTGTCACCCTTCAGATTTGTCAACGACCAGGAAGGATTTGGTTCAAACATTTATCAATGCTGTTGGTACGAATTTGTTTGATATGGATGTGGTTTCAAAATTAAAAGCCGCTACCGAAGAAGATGCATTATTTGATTGGGCTTTTATTTACAACGGCAGTAATTCAGGAGCAACATTTGTAGCTAATAGTCATGTATCAACAAATGGAACTTCATCCACTTGGCGCATTTCATTTTTCCCGACTTACAATATCGTTTCGTCACAACAAAATCAATTTATTGCTGTCAAAATCAAGGCCAATAGAACGGCTACAACTTGCGCTGCGATTGGTGTTGGATCAGGAACCAGTCAATTGCAAATTGGACAAAATGGAACAACTGCCTTTAGTCGGGTTAACGATGTGGCAGTTTCAGCCTTTTCCGATGCGGCATTGGGAAATAAATGGTACTTAGCCGAACGCACATCAAGCACGGCAAAGAATAATTATAAAGATGCCGCTGCTGACGGAACTTATTCAGTCACACAAGTAACCAACTCCGGCACGGGAAGATTAACCGTGGGGGCAAATGATGTAAACGGAGTGATTGGTAGTTACATGGATGGAGATTTTGAAGCGGTTCTGGTAGGTAAGCCTTCGGCACGTGAGATTGTTCGTGCTGCGATGGAAAATGTACTTACAAATTGGTAAAGCAATAGACTTTTACAACAATAGCATAAAATCTAAACTCAAATGGGAAAAATTATAGACTCATTTATTTTAAATCACTTCTCGAATGCGGAGCGATTTGACGGACTTATAATGTGGACAGTATGTACTTTCTTCATTTGGTTCTGGCAGATAAAACTCCGTGAACGCGCAGTGAGGGGAATGGAGGGCAGCAACTTCTTTTGGGAAGGGCATGAGCAAACTATCTATTGGGCTTTAATGGGAATTTGGCCGATCATTTTTAAGGCTGCTTTCATATCGAATGTGCCTATTGAGGTATGGTATGTTGTTTGCTTTTTAATAGGATTTGCCTTGCTTGGCAGGAGCGTACTAGATTATGCACTTGCTTTTTTTGGTCGGGCACCAGTGAAAAAAGAGAAAGAGGAGGAACCAGAAACAAAGGTCACAACTACCACTACAACCGAAGTGAAATAATGGCAAAGAAGAAACACAAAGAAAAATACCCAAAGGGGGTTACTTTTTTAAATTTTCAGAGTGGTTCAGAAGATGAGCCTAGCGATAGACTTTTAAAATTAATAGCTTTGTTCACCAAGGAAATGAACAAAGACAATATCAGGGTTTACACAAACTTACAAATAGGAAAGCCGGGCGGTGGTGGTTGTCCTCCTGGCGGATGCGGATGAACGACAGACAAAAGAAAATAGCGTTTCTGGCATTCATTACGGTGATGCAGTTGGTGTTCTTAAAAGCGATACCATACGGAAAGTCCATGGACTTTTTTTTGTTCTCAGACGCTAAATGTACTGTTCAGGAATACGTTTACTACTTGTGTGAACACTTGGCTTTCGTGTATTTGTACTATCTCATGTTCATGGAAATCAAATTAATCAGACGGCAGCTATCGTTTTTCTTTTCGTTGTCGGTGTTTGATTTCTTTGACTACTTGCTAACATACAATTCGACATGGTTTAGGGTTTTAGATATACCGTTTTCATTTAATGTTATTCAAGTGTTATTTGTGTGCTGGATTGTTTGGGACGCTAAAGATGAGTGAATTTGCTGCTTGCTTTGTCATTATAATTCTGTTCTTGGTAATGGGTTTGCTGACATGGTTCGCAAAAAGGCAGAGAGATAAAATAAGAGAAATTGAAAAAAAAATACGCGATCAATGGGAGCAGAAATCTACGCAGTTATAGGAGTTCTTTTTACTGGATGGGTGGCTTGGATAAGCCTAACAACCATTCAGAACAATGCTAAGATTAGCGGACTGATGTCGATTAAAAACGGCATGACGCGAATTGAAGATGATGTAAAGGGTATAAACAACAGGTTGGACATCTTCATCAAAAACGAATTGGACGCACTCAAAGAAATAGCTGAAAAGAAATGATTACTAAGGAGCAATTAAAGGCTATCATGCCAGCAGCAACACAGGCAAATATTGATCGATTCATTGATCCAATTAATAGGACACTTGAACATTATTCAATCAATACATCTAAAAGAATAGCTTGCTTTCTGGCTCAATTAGCACACGAATCAGGATCATTAAAATGGGTGAAGGAATTAGCCACCGGAGAAGCCTACGAAGGCCGCAAAGATCTTGGTAATATTTATGTAGGTGATGGCGTAAAGTTCAAAGGTAGGGGTTTAATTCAAATCACAGGCCGCGCAAACTATCAAGCGTTGGGCAAGTATATAGGTGTTGATCTTATCGCTAAACCAGAACTTTTAGAGCAACCCTTATATGCTGCCTTTTCGGCTGGGTGGTTTTGGAATACTAAGAAGTTAAACGTATTGGCTGACGTTATGGACTTCGAGAAGATTACCAAGCGAATCAATGGGGGCTTGAATGGCTACGCAGATCGCTTAAAGTATTTAGAAAATACGAAGAAAGTTTTATTGGTTGACATTGACACAAATAAATAATCAATGGTACAAGCATTTTTACTAAAGCATTGGAAGTTTGCCGCAATAGGCATTCTTTTAGTTTTGTTATGGGTTATGTATCAATGGGGCGATTCCCAGCGGATACAAAAAGAAGAAAATGCTAAGGGTATGGATGCGGCCTTGTCACTTGTCGACAAAAAAGAAGCGGAGGTCACCGAGTACAAAAACAAATTAGGTGACGCAGTTATAGTCATTCAAAATCAGGAGTTGGACCGTAAGAACTTTGATAAAATTGCTAAACTTGAAAGATTCAATCTTGAGAAGGCATTTAACGTGAAGTTGAAAAAAGTAGAGTCTCTCACTACATTTAACACCACATCGAAAGTAGATAGCGTGATGGATGATCCTGTTCACTCAACTGTTCACCCGAAAGACACTACCCTTAGATTATTTGAATACAAAGACAAGCATAACGATCTTCGCTTCTATGTGAATGATTCTAGTCGATTTAAACAAACTGACGTTATCACCGGTATAGACATTAGGAGCAGGCCGGACAAGTGGTTTTGGAAAATGATAACTTTTCGCAAGTGGAAAGAAACAAGTACCTATCAACTAACGCATGAGAATAAGTTGATAGAGATTAATTCAGTTCTAAAGATGCAAGTCGCCCGTAAAAGGTGACTTTTGCACTATATTCAAAGATTGTCTAATTTTATTAAAAAAAGCCATGGGATCAATTTACAAAGCATCTTCAATCTTTTCAGCCGATAAAGGAACTGACGATATTGGGCTGGCTGGCCTTACAGGAACCGTGACAGCAGCATGGTCGGTGGCAGGCGGCAGATGGGCAGGAAAAGCCGTTATGACGGATACTGATCATGGCCTTAAAAAAGGCTCACCAATTGTCATTGCAGGAACCACCAATTACAATGGCACAACTCGGGTTTTGTATGTAATTGACGCAAATCGCGTGGTCATAAACAAGCCATTTGTTGCGGAAGGTATCTTCGGAACATGGTCGCAAACGGGTGGGGAAGGCGCTTGGGATGCATTTACCCCAGTTGGAGCCGACTTGAGTGCGGCAAATGTGACCATTACATTCTGGGATCCAAACCTTCAAGGTGGCGGATTTACTTCTGCAGGCGTATCCCTTACGGACTTTGCCAAGGATGTAGTTTATACGTTTCCAGGCGTTATCAAAACCATACAGATAGCAACTGCAGGAAACGTCAAATTGATCCGCGCAGCTACATTAAGACCTTTTGGTAAAGCCGCTTCATAATGGCAAAACTGATCAAGCAAATTTATGACCTCGTAGCTCTTGCCACAGACAAGGGAATTACTGGCTATCACTCCGACAGTCAGATAATGGACGTTATTGACCAGACTCAAATGAACCTGTTCCGTCCGCTGATCCAAGAATTTGCCAAAACAAAACAGGTCAGAAATGAACTTTTACCATTTCAAAAGAGAGCCAGTATTCCGATTACGGCCAAGATTGGAGATTTGCCAAGTGATTTTGAGCACGAAATGGATTGCTGGGTTACAGTGAACTCAGTCGATTATCCAGTTCGAATATTTGAAGCCGGCACATTCAGGAACCGGTTAAGAGATCCTATTGATGCCCCGTCTACCACAAACCTGATCGGGAACATCTACTTTGATACCTCAAAAAAGATTGAGTTGTCAGCGCAGATCACCCCACTTGTTTTCAATTATTTCAAACGTCCGGTTAAGCCAGTCTTTGCGACTACATTGGTTAGTTCGCAATATATTTATGATGATGCCAATAGCGTAGATGTAGAATGGAGCCCACTTGTTCATCCAATATTGGTCGAAAAATCATTGCTCATGCTCGGGCTTTCCATGCGTGACGGCCAATTGCAAAGAGTAGGTCAAAGTCCTGTTCCAATTGAAGCCACTGTAAAATGAGCGTAACACTTCGAAAACTGGCAAGAGAAATAATCGAACTCGAGAGCGGAGGAGGACAGTCCACGGACTCTAATTTGTCGGAAGCATACGTTATCCAGTACGTACGGCAGATGTCCAACACGGTTTTGATGCCACGGATTTACGAGAAATTGGCGCAAGACGATAGAAGTGTGCTGAATTTGATGGTAGTCACGTACACAGTGGATGTTCAAGGCACTGGAACTAATAAGTACATTGATCTCCCAGATTTCTACATTAGCCTCCCTTTTAACAAAGGACTTGCTGCGGTGGCACCTGTAACTGACCCTACGAACGTTTTCATTCCGAGACATAATCCGGCAGTCAGTCGCAATCTTCCATGCGCTGATCTGGATCCTGATCAACAGAGTTATTGGACGAAGGGCCGAAAGGTTTACTTCGATAATGACATCGAGCTAGCTAAGGTTCTGGTTGATTTGGTTGTGGCTAGCCCTGACTCAGTAGGGATAGACGATTTCTTGCCGATATACCCTGAGCACCAGATTGAGATTATTGAAAAAGTGAGACAGATGATTAAGGGAATGCCGATACAAGACAAAAGGTTAGACGGGAATGCTGATATTGGGATCAAAGTTCAAAGATAATGGAAGAAATCTGGAAAGATATTGAAGGTTACGAAGGGCTTTACCAAGTGAGCAATTTGGGGAGAGTTAAGTCATTGGCAAGAACCTACGAAAATAGTGGAAATTATTCTGGGTTTATCTCAAGAAAAGAATCCATAGTAAAATTCAGTGATAATGACGGTTATAATCAATGCTTTTTATCAAAACACGGGAGAACTAAAGGGATTAAAGTCCATAGACTTGTTGCTCTTGCTTTCGTTGAAAATATAAAATTATCAAAACAGGTTAATCATATTGATGGAGACAGGAAAAATAATGTGCCTTCAAATCTAGAATGGATTAATAATAATGAAAATGCTTTACATGGGCACTTGAGAAGAGGTAAGAGCAGTAAATATCCAGGCGTGTCTTATATTAAAAGAGATAGAAAATGGTACGCTAGTATTTATGTGGATAAAAAGAATAAGAGTTTAGGAACTTTTCATTCAGAAGAAGAGGCTTATTCAGCTTATAAATCTGCTTTAATTGAAAATAAAATTGAAAATAAATACGCCTTTGTATGAGTACTACAAAACAAGGTCATATCCAAAGAGGATTTGTAACGCTTGACCAAGTAGTCAAAAGTGCGCTAATGGATATTGGTGCTTCCATGGAGAGGTACGAGCAATTTCGTCATTGGGTGATTGATGGTTATCTTGATTTTCATCTGGACTTAGCACAAGAAGTAAAAACAGCATATTTGCCTCTAACCGCTTGGAAATCTATTGAGCTTCCGCTTGACTACGTTGACTTTGTTCAAATAGGCGTTGTTGTCAATGGCGAAATACGAGTCTTCACAAATGACGAGCGTATTGCTTTGCCGGATCAAAATTTATTAGAGTCTGATCCTCCAGAGCCTACCGAAGAAGAAATCGTTCCTGATCCAAGCAACCCTAACAAATACTATTTCTACAATTGGAATTCTCGCGGTGAAGATCCGGGACAATTGTACGGATTGACAGTGAAAGGAAATGGCGTTGGCTACTTTAAGATGAATCCTGAGCGCAGAGAGATTCAGTTCAGCCCCAGAGTTAAAGGAGATACTTCAATCTATTTGGAGTATATCAGTGACGGTATCAATCCATCTGAGAAGACAGTCGTAAACATCTATGCGGCCAAGCTATTGAAGTTGTATGCCCACTGGCAGCGCCATAAATATTCCAAGAGTTCAAATCAGGCTGAAAAGAAAGAAGCAAAAGATGATTATTGGAACGAGTACTACAAAGTTCAAAACAGAATACAGAAGGTTTCAGCCGCAGACGTTCTTGAGGTGATGAGAGATTCTTATAGATTGGTTCAAAGCATTTAAGGAATGAATTTTTTCAAGCAGCTATTCCGGAGGATAAATTTGGATTCAGATGTTCGCACACTGAAGCCAGGAGACTATCGCCTGCTTAAAAACGGAATAACTGTTCAGCCGGGGGCAGGGTCAAAGTCTTTAATGGACGTGATCTCAAATATGTACGGGAATGCCTTGGTGACAAACTCTCTTCCAAGCGGCACCAATACAGCGATCGGATTCAAACAAGACAGAACCGGCAACAGAGCCTTTTTTTTTGTCGCTAATTCCACGGCCTCAAATAATACTATCTACCAATACAAAAATGGCGCTATCACAGTAGTTTTAAGAAATGCTGTTTTAGACTTTCTGGCTACCGATGTAGTTGAGGCGGACATAGTAGGGGATATTTTAATATGGACTAATGGCCGGACGGATATTCAAAGGATAGATGTAGTTAAGGCAATCGCTGGGGCAACGTATACCCCTACGGCAATAGAGTTAGCATTAATTAAAAATCCGCCCGTCAATCCGATTACATGGGTTCTTGAATACGACTATGCGGTTACCAACAATAACATATACGGAAACTATTTTCAGTTTACCCACAGATATGTTTATGAACTCAACGATTATAGTGTCTTTGGACCTTGGAGCACTTTAGCAAATGACTGGGTGCATCCTCAAGCAACAGCAGGGAGCCCTTATGCTCTGAATGTGGAATGCGTTACATATACAAATTTGGCATTAACAGGTGTGCCGGGCTCTGTTGACGGAAGAACTGTGTTTGCTGGTCAGCGCATTGTGTTGCTAGGCCAAACTACGATGGAAGAAAATGGAGTATGGGTTATTGCCGCAGGCGCATGGGCTAGAGCAGCAGATTTTGCAGCAGCAGCAACAGCAACAACCAATGTTTATGTTAAGGATGGATTTTTTTATGTAGGTAAAGTGCTTCGATTATACTCTTTGGTGGTTGCTGGCGTTGGTCAGCCCGTTGTGGTTACAATTTTAGATGGTCCAAATAAGATAACTGTATCTAGGTCAGGGACTCCGCCATCTACGGTTAAAAAAATTGAGTATGCAGTTCGGATTAATGGATCTAATGAAGTTATTATTTACAGGGTTGAAAAAACAGGTTCGTTTACAACAAGCCATTTATTCTACAATGATAACTATTTGTTTACCATTCCTGATGCGGATTCATTCAAGTGGAACGACTCAGTTCCGTTGTCATGCAGAAGTTTAAACGTTTTTAAGAATAGAATATTTCTATTGAATAATGTTGAGGGTAGAGATATTACTTATACAGGATCATTGTCATTGACCATAGAAGCTCAGACCGTAAGCAGAGACGAAAAAGTGTTTCGCGTGGCAAGGCCAGGAGGAAAGTATACTGTTGGAGTATTACTAGCTGATTCTTTTGGAAGAGTTTATTCTGTCATTGAAGAGCAAACTGTAACGATACCATCCGATCCACTTGTCTTATACAGAATTAGAGTAAGTTCATTGCCAACACTTCCGGCATGGGCTACGGCAAAAATTGTTGTCACTAAAGATTTGACCGCCACTTTTTTTGTGGGCGGATATACTCAAGATGTTTACTACTACAAGAAAAATGCCTCCGGAGTTCTATCATATAGCAAAACACTTGCTTCATTTGGAGCGGAAGGAACAGCTATTGACATTGGATTATTAACAACCAATAATTTAGGATATACTTTTTCAGCAGGTGACAAGATTAGACTGTTCTTAAATAAAAATGATGCTTCTGGAGAGTCAGTTGCACAGGATTACGCTATTAAATCTCAAGAAGGAAGATTTGTTTTTATAGACGTTGTTAATTTTGACACAAAGTATACAATGTTAACAAGCGATAGAACTTCTATTCGATTTGAAATATACACTCCCAAGAAAGTAGAACAAGAGCCATTTTTTGAATATGTAGATTATGCCGCAAGTTCTTTAATTCAAGGTGATGTAGAGTATGGCAATTTCACCGTAACTAAAGTAGTTGGTGCGTACTCAGCAACAGATCCATTTGCAAACAATTACGGAGGCTACACAGATTTTTATAATATAGCAACCCTGCAAATGACTTTATCAAAGAACTTTCCTAATTGGGTTACTCCTGGGGCAAGATCAGTCATAAAATCAGATTCTCGGCAAATAGCCAAAACCACATACCTAAGATTTGGTGAGCAGTACATTCAGAATTCGGAGCAACTTGGATTGAATACCTTCTACGCTTTGAATGAATATGCTCTTCCGATAGAAAACGGCCCAGGCGTTTCAATAGTAGAAGCAGGACAAGTCATGGTTGCAATATCAGAAGCTGAGACTTCGAGCGTTTATGTTGGCGAAGGATTTGTTAATACTGGATCAAGCTCATTTCTGACAAAGACTGACAGCGTTATCGGGGATGATCAAAAGTACCAAGGGGGCCACGGTTCCATCCACCCGAGAAGTATTGTTTCCCGAGACTCCAGAGTTTATTTCCTCGATGCTCGCAAGGGGGTTATAGTCCGCAGGTCACAAGATGGATTGACGGTTATCTCACAGTACGGAGTCAAAGGATTGGTGAGCAACCTTTGTGAAACACATTTAGCTTTGGGCTCCGACAGCCGAATAGTGGCAGGATGGGATCCTCAGTACGATTGCTATGTGATCAGTTTCGTTAAAATATCGGACAACACCGGTTACACGCTATACTTCCATGAGCCCAGCAATGCATGGGTTTGCCAAGCCGACATAAAACCTACTCTTTGGGGGATATTAGAACAAAAGCAAATAGCCTTTCTTGGTGGCCAATTCTGGATTCAGACCCCAGAGGCGAACTGGAATAACTGGTTTGGCACTCAGTATAGCCGAACTTTAGAGTTTGAGATAGCACCGGGACAATCTTTGGAATGCATCTGGAACGCGATCGAGGTCGATGTGGAAACATTGTTCACAACTGCAGGCACAAATGAGGATATCGTTCTTCTGTACCATGTCCGAGGCGGTCAGTTGCAGACAAGAATCAACTATTTGGATTTCCAGAAGAGGGCAAGCGCCTACCGATCGGCATTTTTCCGGAACATAAACGATGCTTCATTTGGATCCACCACGGAGTCAAAATACAAGAGTCCTGATTCTATCCGTGGGCAAAGCGCCTACATAACCATTGTCAGCAATGTCACTGGTTACAACAGCATGAAGTCGATAACCGTATTTTATACTCCAAGTATGCAAAGTTTTCAGTAAATTAACGCCTAAATTCACCCGCTATGGAAGAGATAGTCATATTTCAATTTTTGTTCTGGAGTATTGTAGCGTCTCTTTTATCCAAAAGAACTAATGGATATCTGCTTTTAGGACCATTGGCCATAGCTGCTATACCGGCACTCGCACAAACAATAGGAGGATTTTTTCAGAAAAACGAGGCTAACAATCTAAAAAAGAGCAATTACATTCCTCCGGAGTTGCTTATGAATCGTGATTTGGCGAAACAACAAGCGTATTCCAGAAGAGCGCCTGGCGCAGCCCAATCGGAAGAACGTATCAGAAGGAATCAGGCTAATCAAATTGCGGGTGCCCAGCGGATGTTTGGAGGTGACGCCAATAAAATAGCAGCAGTAGCAGCAGGCTCCACCGCTCAGGCCAATGATGCCAGTGCCCAAGTGCAAGCACAAGGTGATCAATTCAGCGAGAATGCCTTTGGCCGACTAAGCAACGCTAACAATGCGATCGCTCAGAATGACAGACAAAATCAGGCTGAGTACTTGCAGACAAAAAATGCTTTGGATAATGCCGGCAATACAAATCTCTTTAGCGGAATAAACAATTTGGCTACGGCTGGACTATTGTCAAAAGCAGCAGGAGGAAATACGACCGCTAAGTTTTTGACTGGCACACAAGATCAGGCGCAAGAAGATCCAGTTACAACAGATTCAGAGCCAAAATTTCCTATTTTAAATGGCTACCAATCTGGTTTTAACAGAAGGATTAAAACGGATTTAGGTCCATCTTTCAAAGGTTCGGTACCAAGAATCAGAATCCGCAAATAAAATGGCAGTAGGCAAAGAAGCACTCGGAAACGCAACCATTCTTGGGGGAAGCATAAATCCTCTTCAAGTATTTATGATGCAGCAGGCCCAGCAATCAAAAAATGATGCTGCGGTGCAAGCTCAAAAAAGAAAGGACAGAGATTCGGTGATGGACTATGCCGACAAGTATAACCCAGAAACCAAGTTCACTCAATTAAATCAACGTTTAGGGGATTCCGTTGAAGCCGAACTTCGTGCGCCTGTTCGTCAGGTATTGGAAACCGGAGACGTTCGCAAGGCAGATATGCTTGGTAAAAGACTGCAAGCCAATCTTGATTCTCGCAGAAGAGAATACGATGCATGGAAGCAGACTTATGATGAAGCCAGCAAGATAGTTGAAGACAACATAAAGTCAGGACGGTTTGATCCTTCGGCCAGAAGTGTGATCAGAGACACTTTGTTTGACAATGAGGGTAGATTAAAACCAGACAATGATATTCGCGCAGGGATCGCGCAGATTGAGTCAATCGTTGATCATCCTAAAAATCTGAATCCGTCTTTTGTGGCTCGTTCTTTTATGAACACATTAGACGAGCAAGCTACTGAGCAATTCAAAAAACAGATAGCAGGTGATTATGATGTTACCTCTACGCTAACATCAAAGTTAAACTACCGAACAAAATTAAATCCAAATGGGGTTGTAGAGTTTGAATTGGATAAAAATGGCAATAAAATACTAAACGATATTAGTCCTGATGTATACAGGTTAGCAAATGCAAATCCAGATATGCGGCAGTTGATGGAGATGCATTCAATAGAAAAAACAGGAAAACCAGATGATGAAAATTCGCAAAAAGAATTCTTAAAACAAGTACTTCCTGTTTTTGATAAGACAGAGCAAAAGTTTGATCTTCGTAATAAGCCTAATACTAATGATCTTAAAGAAAAAATAACCAACAGCAAATGGGGCATAGACTTTGGACATAAAATAGAAGACCTAGAAGCCAGAAGAGACATAACTGACAAGATTGTAAACAGAAAAAATCTACAGTCTATTGGGGCGTTAGGAAATCTAATAAAAGGATCGAAAGCAGAGTATAGCGCTGACGGAAAAAAGATCATTCTAACATTTAAAGCAAACTTAGCCGATCCTAAGTTTGATCCTAATAATCTTGAGCAGCTAAAGGATGCTTACATAAAAAACACTTACAATAAAGGCAAACAAGAAGTAACATCTGATATAGACATAAGTACACCAGAAGCAAGAAAAAGAGCGCAGTATTATTTGAGCGAAATATTGGATTCTCAAAATCCTAAGACCTCCATTGGCGCAGATAGATTTGATAGGTATTTAGAGGCATACGATAAGAATAATAAAACGGGCAAAACTAAAATAGCAGGATTCTAATGTTCGACCCAAAACAAGATAAAATCAAAATTCTCCATGAAGCCGTATCTAAAAAGTATGATGTAGGCACATTGGAAGAATTTGCAGCCAAACTACAAGACCCATCTAAAAGGAAAGCCTTCTACGATGGCGTAGGGCAGGAATATGAATTGGGATCATTTGAAGAATTTGAGAATAAAGTAAAAAAAAAAGACTCAGCGCTACCTATTGGCGTGGTTGGTCCAGAAAAGCAAAGTATTTCATCTCCTCAAGAATTGCTGAATGGCTTGAGTACGCAGCAAGGTTTTTCAGAGCCATTAGTGACAAATATTCCTGATCCTCAACCATTAGGATTGCCCGGACAGATTGATTTAAGTAAGCCCATACAGATTCCGTTAATGGATAACGGACTTACAGAAGAACAGGACAAGCAAAAAACTCTTGATAATCTTAACAAAGATCAGTTTGTTCTTCCTAAATCAATTCAAGAGGATCAGTACAAGCAATTCATGGAGGATGATGCCAAGGGCAACTATGGGCTCAAGAATCCATTTATAAAAGACTTGAAAATCCCTCAAGTTATGAGGGCTCAAGATGCTGAAAAGAATGCCAGAAGAGTTGTAGGTGAATTTCAGGAAGAAATTACTGGAAAGAGAGAGAATCAAGGTTTTGTCGGTGAGATAGTTGCGGATGCTTCGCAAATTGCCCCTTCATTCAACAAAGCATTTATTGGAGCGGTTACATCTATCCCAAAGGCAGTAGGTATCCTCGCAAAAAAACTTGACGATTTAACAGGCGTTGATAATGGGCCAGTTGAAAATTATAGCACCTATCAACTAGGGCAATGGATTGACAAAAAAGCCTTAGAGATAGGAATTACGGCCATTGATGAGAAGCGAGCCGGATTTCTTAATTCAGCCGTTCCCAGCGCCTTTGGCTCAATGATCGGAATGATTATGACTGGTGGCCCAGCCGCAGCAGAAACGGGACTTGTGAAGCAATCCATAGGCAGAGAATTAGTAGGCACATTAACTTCTCCCATGGCCGTGAGTGGAGCTTTGCAGGCTTCGGTGCCAGAGTATGAAGCTGCTAAGGCAGCAGGCAAATCAGATGATGAAGCGTTCTCGGTATTCCTAAAGAACATTCCAGGAGGGTTAACGGAAGTCATACCGGTAGCCAATATGTTCACTCGATTGAACAAGGTTACTGGCAATGGACTTATCGGAACCATTAAACAAGCCGCAGCACAAGGAACGGCTCAGGGATTAGAAGAGGCAAGCCAAGAAGCAGTTCAGCAATACTTGACCAACAAGATTGCGCAAGGTTCATACGATCCGGAGAGAGACTTAAAATCAGGAATGCTTGAAGGTGCAGGCGCAGGCTTCGTAGTTGGATTTGTGATGCCCGGAGTTATGGGCGCCATGCAAAACATGAGCACTGAGGATCGGTATGAGACAAAGAAAATATTGGATGAGTACTTAAAAAGCCAAGCCAATGAAATTAAAGTTGAGCCAACTGGAAAAGGAGATAGTCAGCCACTTCCAAAAGATATTCAAAAAGAGAGTGTTCAAGTACAAGCCGAACCGAAAAAAGAAAAAGCACTCAAAATAGAAGAGGTTGATTTAAATAATCCTCCAAAAGAGTTTAGCGAACTGAAAGCGAAAGAAGATAAGTTAACAAGTATCTACGACAATACCGCAGAATACAAAACAAAACAGGTTGCTAAATTAGAGAGGGAAATACAATCAATTCGAAAAGATCAAAGGATATCTACCAAAGATATCTTCAAATTGCCTATTGAAAATCCTTATGAAGATATAGGGGAAATGTCAAATGTGACTTCTCAAGAAGAGATTGACATTAATAAAATAGCCCCCTCTCAACCATTTGTCTCCAAATACTACGTCCCTTCGCCCGGCAGTAGAATTCCAACCGTTATCAAAAAAGGTGATAAGTATGTAATCACTGACGGGCACCATAGAATTGCTAAGGACATTTTAGATGGCAATCAAAAAGTAAAGATAAACGTTCGTTACCAAGAAGGCGAAAAACCAAATGAGCCCACAGGAGAAGCAGTTAAGGAAGAAGTTCGTCAACCTGTTCAACCAGTTAAAGAAGAACCCGCAAAACCAGCGGTTGAAGAACCAGTTAAGCCTATTGAAAGTGGAGGTGGTGCAATTGAGACAAAACCAACATTAAATCAAACTAATCCAGAAAGCAATGAAACCAGAAATGAAGTTAACCCCTTATCACGAGGAACAGAACCGAAGGGAGGCAGAATCAAACAAGAAGATGCGGAAAACATCACCAGATCAGTTCAAGAAGCAATCCCAAAGATTAAAGGAGCACAGAGAAGCACAAGGCAATTAAAGAAAGAACAAGATAAAGAACTTGAGTCTTATGCCAGAAAATCAGGGGTATTCATTGAGGACATAAAAAAAGACCTTGGTGAAAAAATAGATGGAGGGACTGAGCAAGATGTTTATCTAAACAAAGAAGGGGATAAAGTTATAAAAGTAAATGGATTATCAAATCATGGTTCATGGTCTGAATTTTGGGATAGGCTCAACCTTCAAAAAACATTATTCCCTGAAACATCTTATGATTTAATCGGATTTACTAAAGAAGGAGGTAGGCTATCAGCGGTTTCCGAGCAGCCATATATTGATGGAAATCCAGTACCAAGATCAGAATTAATTGAAGACTTATCAAAACGTGGGTTTTTTCAAATACACCCAGAAGGTTCACTCGGTCAAAATCAATTTTATAATCCTGATTTAGGGATAAGGCTTACGGATGTTCATGGAGAAAATGTAATAAAAGATACAGAAGGGAACATCCGCTATATTGACCCAATGCTAGACCGAGAAAATCCATTTGTGGATGAGGAAAGTCAGAAATATTTCAATGAGCAAAAGATTAAATATTCAAGCGAAGAAATCAAAAATGAAACATTACAAAAAGAAGGGAAAAAATTAGCAAATATAATTGCTCAAGAAAATGGATTTAAAAACTCCACACACCTGATAAATTCTGTTAATAAGTTGGAAGAAACTAATTTTAAAAATGTTCAAGAAATACCTAATGAAACGATAAAAGAGGTAGTGAATAAAAGAAATGAAATTGAAAACTTAGACATTTCAAAAGATGCGGAAACAACTTATAAAAGTGGAGATGTTGTAGAGTTTATAACTCCTAGCGGAAGCTATGCGAAAGGAACAGTACAAACTTTTGAGAATAGCAAATATAAAATCAAATCGACTACTGGGACGGTTTGGAAGATTGAAGAAAAGGATATTAATCCATATGAGGGTGAGCAGGCCAGCACTCAAAAAATTTATCAGCCCCCAATAGGATCTCCAAAAAGGAAAAACAAAACCGAGCGTATTGCGGTTAGTCCTATTTACGGTGCGGAACCAAAAAAGCTAAAGCAGATAGTAATTGACCTCTCCAAAACCATAAAGTCAAAAATCTACTACGTAAAAAATACCACGCGCAGAAATGCTTTAGGGGTATATCGGTCTACAAATGCAGCCATAGCAATAAAGTTCCAAGGTGATCTTGACACTACCGCTCACGAAGTCGGGCACAGTATAGATGATTTATTTGACTTATTAGGAAAGATAAATCCAGCCATAGAAAAAGAGCTTAATAAACTAGGCAAATTTGGCTCTAAGCCACGTAAAGGCGTGTCTGACAAGAAAGCCTATAAATTAAGTGAAGGTCTTGCTGAATACATAAGGGCATGGATGGTGAACCCATCAGAGGTGTCTATACAATACCCTGAGACATCAAAACTTTTCGAGGGTACAGTGCCGAGTGAGACAAAGGAAGCACTTAGGAAATTTGGTGACGACATTCGGAAATTCGTTGGGTTGTCGGGACATCATCAAATAATGTCTAACGTTCAGTTTGAACCAGAAAAAGCAAAAGGATTTTTTACTAATCTATTGAGAAATCCTACCAAAGAAAATTTTGAACTGACTATTTTTGATAGATTATCTCAACAATGGCTGAATACTTTATTGCCATTTCAGAAGGGCGTAAAATTTTTGTTAGATCAAAAAGGTATTGATAAGTTAATGCCTTCGAAAGACCCTGTTATGCTTGCTAGATTATTAGCCGGGGAAAACAGTAAGATACAAGACATACTTGAGAACGGTTTTATCAATCCGGATAACCCCATTGATTCATCAGACCCTAATGCGCCTAAATTAAATAGGTTGATAGATAGGCAGACTGGCGAGGCAATGAATTTTGAGTGGCTCATTTCATCCCTTGACAACTCTACTGAAAAATCCATAAAGGATGAACAAGAAAAAGTGATTAGCTACATGGTAGCAAAAAGAACCGTTGAGATGTCTTCTAAGTTAAATAGACAAGACTTTTTAACTGGTACAGGAGCAGGTGTATTTCAAGACTTAACAATTGCCAATAAAAGATTAGATGAGCACACACAAGAAAATCCAGATGCAAAAAAACGAATTGAAGAGTCAGCCAGACGTTATAAAGAGTACGCAGATGCTGGACTCAAAATAGCTGTTGCAAGCGGACGATTAAGCGAAGAGTCATATAATCAAATAAAATCTACAAACTTAGAATATGTTGCATTGCAAAGAATATCAGAATCTTCCCCAGATGAAGAGGTAGTTAGTTTTACAAAAAGCACTGGTGGAGCTTTAGCTTCTGTTAAAGAGATAATCTACAAACAGAAAGGAAGTAGCAAAACAATAAAGAATCCTTACGAGTCATTAATAGGAAATACGGCCAATGTAATAAGAGAGTCAGACAGGAATAATGTTCTTTTAGCGTTCAAAGAATTATTAGTACATGCTAGGGGAATGCACGAAGGTGATCCTAAATTTTTAGGTTCAATAGGAACTCAAGTTGGATCAACAGGAGACAACACCATTACCATATTTGATAAAGGAAAAAAACAATATTGGAAGTTAAATTCGGATGTTTACAAATCGGTAAAAAATATAACCGATAACGTAAAACTTTCTCCATACTTGACAGCGCTACCTAGCCTACTTAGATGGGGTATTATTAATTTCCCTGTATTCGCGATTAAAAATAGAATTAGAGATATTCAAGCGAGATTTGTAATGTCACCAAATGCGTTTACGGGGCACGACATAAACATTAATCGAAATCTTAAACAACAAACATTAGAGGCTTACAATAGTCTAGGGGGAGGGCAAGCAGGGTATTATTTAATGAGTGAGGATTTTTACTACAAGGAGTTAGATAAAGCAGTTCGAGAATTAGCGAAGGACAAAAACAACATCATTACAACTCCCGGAAAAATGTTGAGCAATGTTAGCGACTGGTACGGGAGTTTAATAGCAAGCGGAGAAATAGCTACTCGATTAGAGCAGTACAGAAGTTCTTTCAAAGAAGCTAAGTCTAAAGATTTAGACGATTATAACGCTATGCTTTACGCCTCATTCAAATCTCGCGACTTACTAGACTTTGCTGTAGCCGGTGAGCAGATGAAGTGGATTAACCAATTGCTACCATTTTCAAATGCTGCCGTGCAAGGGTTAAGGAAGACGATTAATAGCGTAAAAGATGATCCTGGAGGATTTACAGTTAGGTTTATCATGTACGCTGTTCTCCCGTCAATTCTTTTAAGAATGCTTGCGCACTCATTAGATAGGGACGATGAATATGCTGAATTGCCTGATTATAGAAGGGACTTATTCTATAACATACCTGTGGGAGATAATCTTTGGATAGTAATACCAAAGTCTTTTGAAATAGGCGTGATGAGTTCTGGGGCCGAAAGAGTATTCAGCAAAATATTCTATGATGATAAGAACGCATTGAAAGGATACGCTGGTAGTGTAGCTAGATCAGTAACTCCAATAGATGAAGCTGCTTTGGCTGGGCCAGCTAGGTCAGCAGTAGAGGTTTTAGCGAACTATGACTTTTTCCGCAAACAGCACATAATCCCAACCTCGGAGGAAAATTTAGATTTAAGGCTTAGAAACACTGAGACAGCAAGTAGATTAGGTCAAATGATTGGTACTAAATTATCAGTTGACGCTAGACAAGTGGATTTTTTAATAAAATCTAATACTGGTTATTTTGGTGACTTTGCACAAAGAATTTCGGACATAGGCAGGAATGACACAAGGCATCCTATTGACTTTACGGCTACCGGGCTATTTAAAAATGACCCAGTGTACGATAGTAAGTCTGTTCAAGAGCTTATGGCAGAAGTTAAGAGGCTTGGCATAAAAAGTAACGATTCAAGCCTTCAGCTTTTTAACATGACTCTTTCGGATTACTTTGATCAGAAAGATCCAAAAGCAAAAGCTGAGGCTGGCAAAAACGTCAGAGAGACGGCTCAATTTATATCTGATATGTGGAAGAAGATTAGTTTAGAAGATATAAAAATGATGGAGTATAATATTAAAAAAGATGTCAAGAAATAGCAATTCGTAGAGAATTACTTAGTGTGCTCAAATAATGGGTATCCCTTAATTCTCGCAATTTGTTGATTGAACTTTGCCCAAACATCCTGATCTTTAAACGTAAAGTGCATGGTGCCTTTTTTAAATCCTTTTACCCGAAAGAAACCCCACTCGTACCAAGTGTTAAATTCGCATTTCTTACCTGAAAAAAAAGACCACATATTGCCTATTTCATCGTAATCACGTCCAGTTATATAACATAAGGCTTTTTGAAAATCCTCAATCAATTCTTGCCTTGAACCTGCGCTATGACTTATACCCATTTTGCCGCCATAGTCTACAGATGCTAAATAGGGCATTATAAACTTCATGTTCACTAGGTAGTGACTGTTTGTTTTCCATCCTTCCACATTGTACCTATTCTCATGGTAGTGCTCAGTGAGCTTTTCGAATACCTCCAACAGTTTGCCTTCCACAATGCAGTCTTGAAGCATAGCATTAATTACTTCGGGGGGAGTAGGGAAGAAATCGTTGTTAAACATATTGACAGGATAAAAAAGATCGCATTTTAAAACTACTGACGCTCTGGATTAGGACTTAATAAATCCAAATGAAGCTATAAAAGCCCCCGGCTTTTCAGATAATTTAGTAACAATAAGCGTGATTCCTTTCTCTTTGTCTATCAGAAAGGAATCAGATATTTTAAACTTTGTCTCAGGGAGGTCTTTATCAATCAGTTTTAGATGAATCAGATACATTGAGTGTCCTTTGTACTTCTCGTCCAATTTTGCCCATGATTCAATAAATGAATCATAGCCAGTTGAAAGCTGATGAATAATTTGCCCATTGAAAAGTAGAGATTCGTTGCTGTTCATTTTAAAATTTAAGTTTTTTTAGGACCAAATCCAGGATAATGCTTGCAAAGTAGCCGGTTTATTTCCTTACGGGTAGTCTCGTTCTGCAAAGAAATCCAGTAGGCCAAGTTATCGTTTGCCTGCCGGAGATTATCGTGGAAGTTCTTGATCAGCAATTTTCCCTTTTGGGTCACCCGGTAGATTCTCATGCGAGGGACGGGTAGGCGCTCTACAAGCCCCAGCTTTTGAATCTTTGCCTTTTGAGCATGTAGGATAGTCCCAGACAGCGTAAGTCCTTTTACGAGGGCGTAGGTGTCCATTCCTACGTTATCCCGAGCCTCTTCGCAGCGCTGCATGTAGCATAGCAACTCAAAGTCTCTTCTTCTGATCGTCTCGCCAGTTAAGTCCTTACAAAATTGCTTTGATATCAACCATGCCGGCCCCATGAGTCCAATCACTTTCCATATTTCATTGTTTATCCGCTGATCTCTGGGGTAGATGTCCTCAAGCTCCCACCAATTCTTTCCGGAGAATGGTGGGAGTTCTTTGCCGACTGTCCATAGAGGCTTAGGATTCGGGTTTTTTGATTTACGGCCTGCCATTTTATAATATTTCTTCTGATTCAGAAAACACTTTGTCTATAATGGTATTTAGATATTGACTTGTTAATCCGCCTTCTGGATTTGCATTTCTTAATATTTCAATAAGTTTTCCAAAATACGCAACGTCAACACCAATAAGTTGCTCTTCTAAAACATTCGGGTTTTTCAAGTCAAGTTCAGATACTTGGAACATTATTTTCAGTAACTCACCAGCAGTAATATTCCATTGTCTTTTTATAAACTTCCTTACTCGTATAATTGATGTCAATGGATACTTGCTCCCTTGATACATCAACTGTCTTGTAAGTATTGATTCAAGAGCCTTCTGATTTAATACTAGTCCTTCTTCTTTTGTGTAGTAGTTTGTTGCGTGTAAGAAGTCATAGTTTTCATGTATCTCTTTTGCTTCCCCTGTAAATCGAAGTACAATTTGAATTTTGTCCGTCAATGATATTGCATTAGGTGAAAAGAAAACTGGAACATAAAGCCCACTTGATTTATCCTTATCTTCGTTCACTCTCTCCCCTCCATCTTTCAAGAACAACTTAATCTGTTCTGGTTTTAATGTTTCTATTGCAATTTTTTCAGCAAAATAAAAGTCTTCATCAACCCCATCATCCTTTAATTTAGATAGCAATTGATCCTTTTCCCATCCCTTCATAATCTTTATATCTGGAAAGTCTTTGCAATAATATCTTGCAAGTCGGTCAAGGACATTTTTATCCATTAAATATATGTCATAGTCATTGACTTCTTCGCCTAAAAACATATTTGTAATACAACCACCAGAAACGAGAATATTTTTTTCAACTTCTTTTGATAGAGAAGAATCCGTAATTGAATTTAGCCACTCCTCTACTTTTGCCTTAATGTTTTTTTTAATTGTTTTGACTTGCATAAATTTTTAGTTTTAAGGTTACGCCATTTTCGTTACTAAGTTATCCTTAATCCACTGCCTGCAAATAGGTATCTGCTTGTAGAGTGCGCTGATCCTGTTTTCATCCCTTGGAATTACAAACTCATGAACTCGATCGGTATAAGGAATATCCCATCTCCATTCCGACAAATCGTTGTGGAGGTCGAATCCCGGATTATGAGTCATAAATAGTCCCATGTCGAATATGTGATTGCGCTCAATCTTCCGGCATAACTCAACATAGGTTGGATCTGTATCTGCCATTTGGGTGTCAATGAATCCAAGCATTAACTGCAGCTTTCTTTTCTCGTCCAGAATGTTCTTTGCTGGACTGTTGGAAAGCACGTAGGCCAGCCTGAAAGTTTTGGCTGTTGGAATGAGCCCTAAATAGGTGTCACCCTGCCAATGGTATTTTGGGTTGACTTTCTTGGACATCTTGGCTTCCAAAAATGTCAGCAACGACCACGAAGATTTGATGTCGATTATCTCGGTCGCCTGTTCAATTTCTTCCGCTCCGTCAAAGAAGTCAGGGGTTCCGGATGTGAACCTGTTGGTTAAGTTCTTCTCGTTCTTGGCGAAGAACTTCTTTTTGACCCGTGAGTAGGTACTGATAGAATCTTCTTCTACATCAATACCCTTCTCCAAGTACTTTGAGGTAATATCTTCCTCTCGGTCGTGGAAAACTTTGGCATAGATTTTAATCAAGCGCTTCTTGCAGGTGTCGGAGAGTTCTGGGTTGTCCCTCTTCTCAATTAACTTTTTGAGTTCTTCTCGCATGTTGTCGGTGAGAGGCTTTGCATTGTTGCGTCCAAGTTGAGAATCAGAATGGCGCGATTGCAGTTCATTAAGTTTTGCCAACTGAATGTCGGTTATCATGCCGTCTCCTAAAGTCATTACCTCGCCCGAAGCGGATGCGCGTATTAGTATTTCGTCTGTTGTCATTTTTCGTAATGTTATTTTCTACCGTTAAAATCAATTTGAGTTCTCATAAACTGACCGCTTGATCCATGACCAAAAGTTCCGGCAGTATCTTTTTCAGCCTTAGCTTTAATGAAAGGACAGCATGAAGGTGTTTTAACATGATCGTCTTTATCCTTTGATAGGTTGCCGAACATTTCAGATACTTTATTTGGAAATTCTGGATGCGTGCAATTATCCGCACGTCTTGGATTCTTACCACTAACTACCAATTTATTTGTATGGTAATCGCATCCGTAGCACGAGTAAAACCTTTGCTCTGGAATAACTATCTTTTTAGGGCCAATTTGCTTTTTCATGAGACTTACAATATCGGTTCTTTATACTCCATTCTTCTATGAACATTGATCAACGTACGAACGTCCTTTTCGCAGTACTCGGCAATCTTTTGAATTCCGTCAGGAACGTTGTAGTAGTAGTGAGCCACTTCCGATCCATCCATTTGATCTTTTGGCGATGGCAATCCAAAACAGTGAGCCAGCAAATCAAGTGAGCAGGAGTGCCGCATGTCACCGAACTTCCACATTTCCTGACTATCTTGTAGCTGAAGCTCCCACGGTTTTTTCCCTTGGATGTTTAATACTGTCGGCATTATTATCTGGTGTATGACGTACTTTCTACACAAAACAGGATAGTCGAAACCTTTGCCGAAGTGTGCGCATAGATTTTCATACGGAACCTTATCGAGTATTTCTTTCAAATCAACCAAAATTGTGGTTTCATCTCCAATAAGTGACTTGATGTGCATTGTCTCTTGTTTTACTACGCCTATACTCACGCACACAATTTTGTTGAACTCAGCGAATAGGCCGGCTTTCTCTTTATACAAACCCGCTAGCCTTTCTAGGCGTTGATCTGGAGTCAGTTCATAATCCCAGCTAGCAATCTCCATCCTCATTTTCTTTGTGAAAAGTTCTTGGATTTTTTCATCGGCATCATCAAATGATTTGAATGCTGGGGTAGTTTCAATATCTATGTATAGCATAAATTACTTTTTAAATTCAGACTTATTTATAAATGCGTGGATTAAGACAATAATTGCAAGATCGCCAATAGTCATTGAATGTATTGGCTTATTTCTAAATTGGCTTAAATCAGGGTATCCAAGCAATCCAAATGCCCAGTTAAAAAACAGGTAACAAATTACAATAATTACTATTGCTCGCCACCACCAAAATTTAATGAATTCGATTATATTCTTCATCTTATTTCTTTTCGGCTAACGCTACCGCTCTTTCGTTGAACAAGTCCAGAAGGGTATCTGGGAGGTCTTTTTCGTAGGACTTTAACTCGGCTAGTGTGGCTGCATCGCGCAAAAGCATGGCTAGGCGCTCTTCATTTTTATCAATAACAGGCTTTGAAGGCATAACCTTGTGGTCGATGTCCTGAACGTCTCCTTCACCTACTTCTGTGCCGTTGATTTTATTGAACAGCCAAGCGCGAGCTTTACGGGTTGCTTTGCCAATGGCTGCGTCTACGCCAGCGAAAGAGTTCATCTTCACGGCAAAATCAATTTCTTTCACCTGTTCTAGTTCGGCTCCGTAAGTCCAAGTGATTTTCATTTGCACGGCAGCGCCATCTTTGGCGGCATTGATCCTTGGCAGTCCAGGTGTAATGTCCCACTTCAATCCTTTTGTTTTGTTCAGGACCGCTCCAAAGCCTTCCTTGGTGCCATACATATTTCCGGCAATGATATTAAACTGATTGCCCCAAGGCTCAAAGCCGGTGAGCACCGCTTCAATAAGGCAGTTCTTAACAACTTCTTCTGGGTATCCTACTGCCCCGTCCTTGTCGGTTTTAAATCCCAGTTTGTTCCCTTGGAGAGCCATGATTGGTTTCATGTACTCAGGGGTGAGGATTGTTTTCAGATCCGAGATAGCGTTGGCAATGTGATAAGCCTTCTCGAATCCTTGCAGGGCTTCATTGCCGATCACAAGGCCGATTCGTTCATTCAGCTTTTTGGCGATTTCTAATTGCTTTGAGGGTACTACTAATTCTTTGCTCATATTTATTGGGGTTATTTTATCCTTTAATCAGTTTTTTAAAGTTGCTCAATCCGTAGGCGTTAGTTTTTTCGAGGATGGGAAGCAATTCGCGTACTGTGATTTCTTCTTTAGTGACTTTGTTTTGCTTCATCCATGAGTCAACACCTAACTCGCAAGCGCCAGTGATGATACGATAATACTGACGAGTTATAACAGTATCCATTTCTAACGGTTCTTTTTTCAACTTGTCAGACATGATTTTGAATTTCAAGTCTTCAATGGCTTTATCCATTGTAGTTCCATGAGCATAATATATGCCTTGTTTTGCTAGGAATAAAAACTCAGCCTTGTTAACCTTTTTCAACTGGAATAATTCAATTCCATTTGCTATGCGCGGATTCTTGTTAACAAACTCGCAGAAAATGCCGTCTACTTTTTTGTATTTGCCGTCCTGCCATTCTAAACTGATTTCAGGAATGGATACAGAAGATCCAATGTATCGGCTTCCCGACCTCAAGTAGAGGTCTCCGCCCACAGTAGGGTTAAAACCTTCTGGTATCGAAGTGAGCGAACTCAAGTAGAGGTCTCCGCCCACAGTAGGGTTAAAACCTTCTGGTATCGAAGTGA
>CAYMKI010000001.1:61403-74809 GCA_964390695.1 uncultured bacterium | reverse complement strand
CCGTAAAACTTGGCCGGTCTGCTATTAGCGTTATCTCTTTTTGGCAAGGAGATTAAATATGCATGAGGTTTAGGGGGTATGTTGGCTTTCAAGTTTATCCAGGGCTATATTCAAAGTGAGTACATTGACACGAGGCTCGCCTATAAAACCCAGAAAGCGGGGTTCGGTGTGCGCGTTGATCAGATCCTCCAGCGCTTTACGTCCTTGATCGGTATTTATGTTACGCGCTTTGAGGATGCGCGGCAGTTGAAATAGAGCGGCTTCAGAGGAGATATGAGGATCGAGGCCACTGCCTGAGGCAAATAAGAGTTCGGCGGGGATTGCGTTTTTATCGGATATCTCAGACGATTTTAGTATTAAGGCTTGTCTCTCTTCGATCGATTTCTTTAGTTCTTTACTAGTAGGCCCATAATTCGATCCACCGGAATTAAGGGCGTCATATTTATGAGCCGAAGGTCGCGGCCAGAAATATTGAGGTTTTTCAAAGGTTTGTCCTATCAGGCTAGAGCCAATGATTTTATCGTTTTGATATATCAAGCTGCCGTTAGAATGAGTTGGCATGGTCAAGTGGCCTATGCCTGTGATCAACAGAGGATAGAGAATGCCGGTTAGGAGTGTCATCCATCCTAGCATGCGAAGAGAAGATACAATATAGTTCATAGTAAGCTCTTTAAATAGTAGGCCACACAAAAGATATCATTAAATCCAGAACTTTAATACCTGCAAAAGGCGCGAATATGCCTCCAAGTCCATAGATGAGCAGATTCCGCCTCAGAAGCACAGACGCCGATTCTGCCTTATATTTAACCCCTCGTAATGCCAGGGGAATTAAGGCGATAATTACCAGGGCATTGAAAATCACACTGCTGAGGATAGCGCTATGTGGGGAATGCAAATACATGATGTTCAGTACAGAAAGAGGGCCTTGGAGCTCGCCCTGTTTTAAGTACAAGACGCCAAAAATAGCCGGCACAATGGCAAAATATTTGGCTACGTCGTTGGCAATGCTAAAAGTCGTCAATGCACCGCGAGTCATGAGCATTTGTTTTCCCACCTGAACGATGTCGATCAGTTTGGTGGGATTGCTGTCCAAATCCACCATATTTCCAGCTTCACGTGAGGCTTGAGTGCCGGTGTTCATTGCCACTCCCACATCGGCTTGAGCTAGTGCAGGAGCATCATTGGTCCCGTCTCCGGTCATGGCAACCAGCCGCCCTTCTTCCTGTTCTTGTTTAATGCGGGCCAGTTTTATTTCAGGCGTGGCTTGCGCTATGTAGTCATCTACGCCAGCTTCAGCAGCTATAGCAGCGGCCGTTAGAGGGTTGTCGCCGGTGACCATTAGGGTGCGTATGCCCATTCGACGCATTTCAGCAAAGCGTTCTTTGATACCGCCTTTGATCACATCTTTTAGATAAATGATACCCAAGATAGTCTTATTTTCAGAGACAAGCAGAGGTGTCCCGCCCATTTTGGAAATATTTTCAATGGCTTCGGAGAGGCCTTCAGGGTACTCTCCACCAAGGCTTTCGATATGTTTGCGGATAGCATCGGATGCGCCCTTTCTAATGATTTTGATCACATTGTTGTGGCTATCGGTGTAATCGATACCGCTCATACGCGTTTTAGCGGAAAATGGGATAAAAGTGGCTCCATGCTCTAGGGAGTCGGCTCTTAGTCCATAGCGTGTTTTAGCTAGAACCACAATAGAACGTCCTTCGGGGGTTTCATCGCATAAGGAAGCCAGCTGGCTAACACGTGCGACTTCTTTTTCTTCTTGGCCGGCAGCGGGCAGAAAAGCCGTGGCCATTCGATTGCCTATGGTGATGGTCCCGGTTTTATCCAGTATCAGTACATCTATATCGCCCGCAGCTTCTACCGATCTGCCGCTTTTAGCGATAACATTTCTTGCGATGAGGCGATCCATGCCCGCGATGCCTATGGCATTCACTAGGGCGCTGATAGTGGTGGGAATGAGGCAGACGAGCAAGGAGATAAGGATGGGGATGGTGATATAAGTCGAGCTGTTCTGGTTTAAGACCCCTTCACTATAATCTGCATACATCTTTAAAGTGGTCGTAGTGAATAAGAAAATGATGGTTAAAGCTGAAAGTAAAATATGCAGGGCTATTTCGTTGGGCGATTTTTGTCTTTTTGCTCCTTCTACCAAGTTGATGATGCGGTCAAGGAAGCTTTTTCCTGGTTCAGAAACGACTTTGATGGTGATTCTGTCGCTGATCACTCTCGTACCGGCCGTGACTGCGCAGCGATCGCCTCCGCTTTCGCGTATGACAGGTGCAGATTCTCCTGTTATGGCGGATTCATCTACAGTGGCTACGCCTTCAATGACATCACCGTCGACGGGGATGATATCCCCTGCGGCGCAGATGATAGTATCACCTTTTTTCAGTTCTGCCGAGGGAATTTTTATTTCGATGCCATTTCGAATTTGCCTAGCATACGCTTCGATTTTCGTTTTTCGTAAACTTTCAGCCTGTGCTTTGCCTTTGCTTTCAGCGATGGCAGAGGCGAAGTTAGCAAATAGGACTGTGAACCATAGCCATAGAGTAATATGAAAGTCAAACCAGGGAATATGATAGTGAGTGATATCTGAAAATAGGCAGAGCGTGGTGATAATCGCTCCGAGATAGGTGACAAACATTACAGGATTACGATACTGTTCTTGAGGATTTAACATATAGAAAGTATCTTTTATTATCGATTGTAGGGTTGTGACTTTAAAGAGGGATGGTGGTTTTTTCTTCATAAATACTCGCTAAAACAGTTGTTTGTCTAACATGAGTAAATGTTCGGCGACAGGTCCGAGCACGAAGGGAATAAAAAAGGAGAGCGCGCACACAACCAGTATGACTGCGATGAGCAAACAGAAAAATAGGGCTGAGGTGTATGAAAAAGTTCCCGCTGAGGTGGGCGTAATTCTTTTTTTCGCTAGCAAGCCTCCTAGGGCAAAGCTGGGAAGCACGATAAAAATCCTGCCTAGCAGCATGACGATGCCTAAGACAATATTATAATACGGGGTGCTGGCATTTAGTCCGGCAAAAGCGCTGCCATTATTACCTGTTGCGGAGGCAAATGCATAGGTGATTTCCGATAATCCATGGGGACCTTGGTTGCCTAGGCTGGATAGAGCCATAGGAAGAATACAGGAGATTCCGGATCCTAATAAGATAAGTACGGAGGGATACAATACACCTAAGGCCATCCATTGAACTTCCCTTTTCTCAATTTTTTTTCCCAGGTATTCCGGGGTTCTGCCGATGAGTAATCCGGAAAGAAATACGGTGAGGATTAAAATCATGATCATGCCGCACATACCCACACCTATACCGCCGAAGATGATTTCACCGAGTTTGATGTTGAAGAGGGCAATGCCTCCGGCAAAAGGGGATAGGCTGGAGATCATGGCGTTTACTGAACCATTGGATGTAGCTGTTGTGGATACGGTCCATATCACACTATTTGTGAGCCCGATACGCGTTTCGATTCCTTCCAAATGGGGATATACACCTAATGATGGGTCATTAGAAAATTCTGCAAGTTCGACAACGAACAGTCCCCCTGCCCATAGCAAGAACATGGCACAAAATAGCAGCCAGCCGTGTTTGATCTGATGGGTCATTACTCCATAAGCGTACACTAATCCGGCGGGAATCAATGTAATTGCTAACAGTTCCAGAAAATTGCTGAAAGGGGTAGGGTTTTCAAATGGATGTGCGCTATTGGCACCAAAAAAACCGCCCCCATTGGTTCCCAACTGTTTAATGGCAATTTGTGAAGCTACAGGACCCATAGGAAGGATTTGCTCGCCACCTTCGAGGGTACTGGCTTTGATGTAGGGAGAAAAATTCTGTAGAACACCTTGACTGACCAGAAGAATGGCAAGGAGAATGGACAAAGGAAGTAAGATGTAGACGATGGATCGGACAAAGTCTACCCAGAAATTTCCTACGGTATCCATGTTTTTGTGCGTGATACCGCGTACCAATACCAGGAAAGGGCCTATGCCCGAAGCTGCACTTACGAAATTTTGCACGGTCAAGCCCAGCATTTGTGTAAAATAGCTCATGGTGTTTTCACCAGAGTAGGACTGCCAGTTTGTATTAGTTACAAAGCTTATAGCTGTATTAAATGCTGTCGTCCAAGAAACTCCAGAAAAGCCCTGAGGGTTCAGGGGAAGATAAGATTGAAATACTTGAATCAGAAAGAGCACGACCAAACCCACGATATTAAAAAATAACCATGTCAGCGTATATTGGGTCCAATGCATGTTTTTGTTTTCATCTACACCTGCCAACCTATAACTGAGGGTCTCTAGGGGCTGAAGCAAGTAATGCATAAAGGTATTTTTTCCTTCAAATACAGCCGCCATATACCCCCCTAAGGAGGGAGTTAAGGCTATGATGAAAAAAGCGATAAGTGCTATTTGCAGCCAGTCGAATAGATTCAATGCATACCTCTGTTAAAATTTTTCTGGGTAGATGACAGCATATATTAAATAAACCAGCACGGCCAAGGATAGAAGGCTGAGTAAAATAAAAACCATGGATATATCCCATAATAGGGTTACATTTGTACATATAAACAATTTTTTATATTGTCAAGGAAAAATATAGTTTATCCTTGCTTCATTTGAGGCTATCTTGTTAAATATAAGAAAAAGCCAGCAGTTCCCGCTAAATCTGCATTTACCCAGGGGCGCGTTGCCCCTTCGGGGCCGCCTTCCCCTGGGCTACCGTCTTTCGCCCCTTTCTGGGGCTCGCGATTTTTTTTAGCGGGAACTGCTGAGAAAATACCCAAGTTATATGTGGTTCAAATGGCTCATTTACACGCTTTTATAGGTATATCCAGTTACTGGGGAATCGATCCTGTATTGAGTATTTTTGCTATAGCTGCTTTCACTCTTGTAGGAGTGGGTTTGGCTGTGCTAATTCTGTTTACAAAGGATCGGTTGGTTTCTCAGGAACTGTGTAAAATAGATATTAATGAAAATCCTTCCCTGCAAAAGGAAGTAGCGGGAGGAGGCACTTTGCTGGTGGCTTTAACCTCTAATGGTATTCCTATTCCCAGCCCTTGTGGAGGTAAAGCTACATGCAAACAATGTCGTGTGCAAATTGTTGAAGGCGCTCAAGAACCCTTAGAGACAGATAAAGGGACTTTTACCAAGCAGCAGCTAAAAGCCGGATGGAGGCTTTCCTGCCAAGCAAAGGTTAAGGGGGATCTTAAGTTGCACGTAGATATGCATGCTCTTCAGGTGAAGGAGTGGGAAGCTACTGTGATCAGCAATGAAAATGTGGCTACTTTCATTAAGGAGCTAATAGTTGAGATTCCTGAAGGCGAGCAAGTGCCTTATAGATCGGGTGGGTATTTGCAATTCCATGTGCCTCCTTATAAAACGAATACGGAAGATTGGAAAAAAACAATGCAGCTAAAGTACTATCCTGATTGGGAAAAGTACAGCATGTTTAATAAGGAGATCGATTTTTCTCACCTGCCGAAAGGCGAAGGTGAAATTATCAGGGCCTACTCTATGGCTTCGTACCCTGCTGAAGGAAGGCTTCTGCGCTTTAACATCCGCATCGCCACCCCCCCTTTTATCGCTGGTAAAATGTCAGAGGATATTCCCTGGGGTATTTGTTCGAGTTACGCCTTTGGATTACAGCCTGGACAAAAGGTGAAGCTCTCAGGTCCTTACGGCGAATCATTTATGATCAATGATGAGCGTGAGCTTGTATTTTTGATTGGTGGAGCGGGATCATCGTTTGGCAGATCGCATGTGCTGCATCTCTTCAAAACAGATAAAACAAAACGTAAAGTCACATTATGGTATGGCGCGCGTTCTTTACGCGAAAACATTTATCAAGAGGAATACGAGCAGCTACAGAAAGAGTATGCGAACTTCGCTTATAAGCTAGTCTTATCGGAGCCTCTGCCAGAAGACATTGCCTCTGGGTGGCCTGCTAAAGATCCTTTAAAAACAAATTTTCTGTTTAGGGCGTTTGAATCAGGACAGCTGAAAGGTATGGACGCACCCGAAGAGTGCTTGTTTTATGTATGCGGACCTCCCATGCATAATAAGAGTGTGCTCAAATTGCTTGACGACTACGGTGTTCCGCGAGAAAGCATTATTTTGGATGACTTTGGCAATTGATATGAGAATTTTACTTGCACAGATCAATCCCATTATAGGGGATATTGATGGAAATACAGAAAAGATCCTGCTAGGCATCAAGGAAGCCTACAAAGCCAGGGCAGAATTGGTCGTATTTCCTGAATTATGTCTAACGGGTTATCCTCCAGAAGATTTCTTGCTGATGCCGCATTTTATCGAGGCGGCAGAAAGGGCTTTGCAGAAGATTATACAGAAATGCATCGGCATTACGGCGATTATTGGAACACCTCGAATTAATTATGACAGGAAAGAAAAAGGGTTATTCAATAGTGCGGCAATTGTTCAAAATCAAACCTTGATGGGATATCAGGATAAGATTTTGCTGCCCACATATGACGTTTTTGATGAGTGCCGTTACTTTGAACCGGGCTCAGGAGCACGCGTTTGGAATATATATGGAAAAAGCGTTGCGATCACGATTTGTGAAGATATTTGGCAGCATAGCGAGTTGTTGAATATGACGCATTATCGCCGAGATCCTATCAAAGACCTGCAGCCTTTTTACCCCGATGTGGTCGTGAATCTTTCCGCATCGCCTTATAGCGTGGGTAAACTTGCCAATAGGTTTAAGGTGGGATCTTTAGCTGCATCAACAGTGATGTGCCCGCTGTTGTTATGCAATCAAGTCGGCGGGAATGACAGCTTGATTTATGATGGCTATAGTTTCTGCGTGGATGGTGCTGGACTTCTGCAGAAAGTAGCTAAGGGTTTTGCTGAAGATTATTTATTAGTAGATCTCGATCAAAATGAAAAAGCGATAGAATTTTCTCCCGATCCGCTTTCAGATTTATTCCAGGCCTTAGTGATGGGATTGCGGGACTATTTTAATAAATCAGGGTTCAAAAAAGCCTGTCTAGGCTTATCTGGAGGTATAGATTCCGCTTTAGTTGCAGTCATAGCAGTTAAAGCCTTAGGCCCTGAAAATGTTGTTGGTGTGCTGATGCCTTCTAGATTTTCTTCAGAAACCAGTTTAACGGATGCTCAGAAATTAGCGCTCAATTTGAAGATCCGCACGAAGTTGATTCCTATTGAATCACCGTTTCAATCTTATACAGAGTTGTTGTCACCCGAATTTGAAAACCGTCCATGGGATATCACTGAGGAGAACCTCCAAGCAAGAATTCGAGGAATGATATTGATGGCCCTTTCGAACAAATTGGGTTACATTGTCTTAAATACAGGCAATAAAAGCGAACTGGCTATGGGATATGCTACTCTATATGGAGATATGTGTGGAGGTTTGGGAGTTATCAACGATGTGACTAAGATGCAGGTTTATGCCTTGTCGCGCTGGATTAATAAAGAAGAGGAAGTTATACCTTGGAATACCATCCATAGGCCACCTTCAGCAGAACTGCGGGCGAACCAGTTGGATTCGGACAGTCTGCCTCCGTATGAGATCATAGACAATATAGTCGAAAGCTATGTCGAGAATCACCAATCCCTGGAAGAAATCATCCGCAAGTACGGATATTCCAGAGAATTGGTGGCCGATGCCATTTGCAGGATTCATCGAAACGAATATAAACGCCGGCAAAGCGCCCCTTGTTTGAGGGTTACAGAAAAGGCCTTTTCTGTCGGGCGCCGCTTTCCGATAGTACAAAAATTTGTCAAAAGCTAGCTATTGCCATCTAAACAATCAATCAAGTCGTTATATAGAGATAGATCACCGTATAGATGATCTACAGGCAATTTTATGTTGTCCAAGTAGGTGAGGTCGTATTTTTCGGATGGCATCTCGAACTTGGTGATGCATTTAGATCCTATCTGAGCCCTGCTTGAGCAGGGCTGTATCTCTAAGTAGTTCATGGAGAGTTGACAGGGATTGTTGTTGGGTCTTTGAATAAGAAATTGCCATAAAGATCCGCCTTTATTATAGGGGTACAGCAAAAAAGGTGCGCGGGTATGCACTAAAAGGTTAACAAGATAGCTATTAGGCTCTTTACCCGGATTTTTGTCCAGGTATTTACCTTGGTGATCTTGATAAAAGAAGCCATCCATCATCAGCATGCCTTGTACGGGCCGCAGTAAATTATAGGTTTGGACAAAAGTGCCTAGGGGGTCTACTAAGTGTCTAAAACACCAGCTTGAAACCACCAGGTCTAATTTGTTTTCCAAACATAGGTTGCGGTCTAAAAACTCTTTAAATAAATTTTCAACCTTGAAGGCTGTTAATTCATACAGGTGGCAGTGACCGCATTTTTTTCTTCTTTCTTTTCCAGCCTCACCTCTTATACTTATGATGTGCACATTGAGATCGGAAGGTAAGTCATCTTGGCTGTTGATGAACTTACATACCCCTCGTCCCCATTGAAAATCTCCGGCCCCAATGTCTAAAAAGAAGAATTCCTTTTGCAGAGGACTATTTGCGATTATTTTTTTTACTAGTTGATGATCATTCATATTTAGTAAATGATAGTTTGTTCTACCGTTGTATACGCCCCATTGGCTGCGATCATCTTGTTTTAATACGCTAAATACGGTATTAATTTTATTTACAATATTTTGTGGTCTATCTTCCCAGTTTAAGAAAGAAGAAGAAAATCCTGAATGATATTTAGAAATTTGGTTGTTTATCATCATTTATCTATTTTTAATTAATTGAAAAAATATTCAATCACTTGAAAAGCGAATGCTAGTTCAGTTGACTTTAGGGTTTATAAATAGGTGTATTTACTTAAGACTATGAAAAATTCCAGTCAAAGGCGATGACATCGCTAATAGCTGTCGCTTGATGCCTGAGCATCATGAGGCGATCAAATCCTACGGCTACGCCGCAGCAGTCAGGCAGTCCTTTTTCAAGGGCTTCGAGGAAGTGTTCATCGATGGGTAGCGAGGATTTTCCCATCTTTATCCTTTCCTGATTAGCAGACTTCAGGCGCTCTCGTTGTTCAAGAGGATCTGAAAGTTCATGATAACCATTTGCTAACTCGGAGCCTTTAAAATAAATTTCAAAACGCTCAGCTACCTTCTCGTCTTCTTTTTGGATGGTTTTAGCCAATGCTGCCTGGCTAGCAGGGTAGTAAGCCAGTGCGCACAAATGATCTTGTCCTAGAAGAGGTTCGATGTGAACACCTAGGATAAGGTTTAACAAGGCATCTTTGCCCTCTTCTAAGATATCTGGATAACAGTCAATCTTCTGCTTGCGGATATATTCAAGGAGCTCTTCAGGAGTCATATGCACATAATCGATGCCCGCATAGCGTTTGAATGCATCTCGATAAGAGATGATTTCGCAGGGGAGATCACCTAAAAAAAGCTTTACAAAGTCGAGAGTTTCTTGAATCATTTGCGTAAACGTAAATCCTAATCGATACCATTCAGCCATCATAAATTCGGGATTATGCTTACGTCCATGCTCTCCTTGGCGAAATACGTGGGAGAGTTGAAAGCAGTCTTCTAGTCCATCTGCCAATAATCTTTTGATACCGTATTCGGGTGATGAATGCAGGTAGCGCAAAGAACTGGAGGAATCGATCACGGGAATTAGGTCGATGTGTGCGTCCACAGAAGCCGCTTGGCTTATACAGGGGCAATCGACCTCAATAAGCCCGCGCTGTGTAAAGAAGGCGCGGGACTTGGAAAACATAATTGAGCGATCTTTCAGGATCGCATTTTTGGCTAAAGAAGGCATTATACTCGAGATACGTATTCACCAGTGCGTGTATCGACTTTAATTTTTTCACCTTGCTCAACAAAAATAGGCACCTGCACTTTAGCGCCGCTTTCAACAATGGCCGGTTTAAGGACACGTCCTGATGCTGTATCGCCTCTCACGCCGGGTGAAGTATCTGTAATTACCATTTCCATGAAGGTGGGAGGTTCAACTGTTACGGGATTGCCGCGGTAGATGATAATTTCGTACATATGGTCTTCCAGCAGCCATTGAGATGTATCACCGATGCTTTCAAGAGGGATTTTAATTTGTTCGAAGGAATTATCATCCATAAATATGATTCCATCGGCTTCTTTGTATAGCATGCGCATTTGGGTTTCTACCACATCTGCCACATCGGCTTTATCACCGGACTTAAAAGTTCTGTCGATGGTTCTGCCGGAAATCAAATGCTTAAGACGCACCCTATTGAAGGATTGGCCTTTGCCGGGCTTGACAAATTCATTGCTTACAATGGTATAGGGTTGTCCCTCTACCTCAATTTTGACTCCCGCTCTGAATTCATTAGTGCTAATTTGTGCCATTTGCAATTACCTCATACTTTTATAAAAGAAATATAAGCTTAACATAAAAATAATCAAATGTCTAGGAAACAATTGCAAATTTAGCACATAAAAAGCTATTACTAAAACTAGAAGTCGGAGGATTTTATGTGGCCAAAAGTTTATAAAGATTATCCCTGTGATGGTCCTTTGAAGCATCAGCAAATATTTAGCGGCAAAGGCATAATGGGATGTGAAATGCATGAAATCAATGGTTGGGGAAATTCTTGGCATGGACACCTCCCCCTATCTATAAGAAATGTATCGCAGGAGCCGCGGTCCGAGACCTCTCGAGTAGAAGCCTATAAGCGGGAGCATCATGCCTAGGGAAGATCACACATGGCCCATCGATCTGCATTATTACCAATGCCCTAAGTGCGCTGAAATCTTTGCGGATCGCAAAAGATATCAGTATAGCTTTGGAGGTCAATACTTTAAAGAGCTGGTATGTCCGCGCTGTGTGCATGCGTTTACGGTCTATAAAGCTGAACGTTCTTCCATAGGGACAGTTAGCGGAGAGCAGCATCCGCCAGAGGTCGAATGGATTTAATGGAGGGTTTGATTTATGTCGGAATTGCATAATCGCAGTGTGAATCCACTGGAAGAAAAGATAGCTATTGATACCTTGGAGCGATATTCTGGATCTAATGTGGCAGAATTTCAACCCTATCTCTTGTTGACAAACTTTCCCAAGTATGTGGATATATTTGCCGCTCGGCGCCATGTGCGCATCGAAGAAGGGTCAATGTTTAAGGTGGCGCACTCTCCTCAAGACCGGATAAGCATTTTAGATTACAAAATTGGTTCACCGGCAGCTGCTTTAGTGGTGGATTTGTTGGCCAACTTGCCGATCAAGGGGGCCATAATGCTGGGGATGTGCGGAGGGCTGAGAAAACAATATAAAGTCGGCGACTATTTTGTTCCTGTGGCCAGTATTCGCGGAGAAGGCACTTCGGATTTTTACTTTCCCCCAGAAGTTCCTTCCATGGCAAATTTTTTAGTGCAAAAAGTGGTTACCAATGTATTGGAAACCGATCAAATTCATTACCATATCGGAATCACCCACACTACAAACAAACGGTTTTGGGAATTTAATGCAGCCTTTAGGGAAAGGCTAGAACTGACTCGACCGCAGGCTATTGAAATGGAGTGTGCTACCTTGTTTTCTGCTAGTTACAGCTACAAGCTACCTTTGGGGGCATTATTATTGATATCGGACCTGCCTTTGAATCCTGATGGCATTAAAACCAAAGAGAGCTCGGCTAAAGTATATGAGCATCATGCAGAAGAACATGTGCTTATAGGAATCAAAATACTGCAGGAATTGGAGATGGCTATTAAACATCAAGCTAAAGGCGTTTTCAGAGGTGTGCGTCGGCGCTTTGAGCGTTAAAACCCTACATAAAACTTGAGATGCAAAAAAAATCTATGTTATGCGTAGGTTTTGATCGGAGGCTTATGAAAAAGAATATTTCTAAGAAAAAGTTATCCAAAGAGATGCAAAAAAAAATGCATGCCTGGTGGCGTGCGGCCAATTATTTATCTGTAGGGCAAATCTATCTGTATGACAATCCCTTGTTAAAGAAGCCTCTAGCCATTGAACATGTAAAGCCTAGGTTATTGGGACACTGGGGAACGACACCAGGACTGAATTTTATATATGTGCATTTGAATCGCCTCATCAAAGAACAACAGTTGAATATGATATATATTGCAGGACCTGGGCATGGAGGGCCTGGAATCGTAGCGAATACCTATCTTGAAGGTACGTATAGCGAGGTATATCCGAATGTATCAAGGGATGAAGACGGGATGAAGCGTCTGTTCATGCAATTTTCATTTCCTGGGGGGATTCCTAGCCACGTCGCTCCAGAAACTCCCGGTTCTATCCATGAAGGCGGGGAATTGGGCTATGCTATCAGCCACGCCTATGGAGCGGCTTTTGATAATCCCGATCTTATTGTCGCAGCCGTTGTAGGCGATGGTGAAGCTGAAACCGGACCGATGGCTACAAGCTGGCATTCTAATAAATTCTTGAATCCCGCTACGGATGGCGCAGTGCTGCCGATTTTGCATTTGAATGGATATAAAATCGCTAATCCCACCGTATTAGCCCGCATAAGTAAAGAAGAACTGATAGCCCTATTCCAAGGCTATGGCTACAAGCCTTATTTTGTAGAGGGAGATGATCCTGAGCTGATGCATCCGCTTATGGCAGAGGTGCTGGATGAGGTCATCGCCGAGATTAAAGCTATCCAACAAAAAGCACGCAGTCAAGGAGTGAAGACACGTCCCATATGGCCCATGATCATATTAAATTCACCTAAAGGGTGGACAGGCCCCAAAACTGTGGATGGGAAGCAGACAGAGGGGTCTTGGCGCTCCCATCAGGTGCCTTTTTCGGATGTTGCTCAAAATCCCAGTCATCTAAAGCTGTTAGAAGATTGGTTGAAAAGCTACAAGCCCCACGAACTTTTTGACGAGCATGGAAAATTTCTTGCAGAATATGCAGAAGTCGCCCCTCCAAACCATTTACGCATGAGCGCTAATCCGCATGCCAATGGAGGGATTTTACTGCGGGATCTCAAAATGCCGAATTTCAGAAAATATGCATTAAATGTGACAAAGCCTGGATGCATAGAAGGGGAAGCTACGCGTGTTATGGGGGAATTTCTTAGGGATGTGATGAAAGAAAACCTCGAGTATCGCAACTTCAGGTTGTTTGGTCCGGATGAAACTGCCTCCAATAGATTGCAAGCAGTCTATGAAGTCAGCGAAAAGTGCTGGCTGGGAGAAATTTTAAAGAGCGATGATCACCTCTCCGTGGAAGGTCGAGTCATGGAAATGTTAAGCGAACACCAATGCCAAGGTTGGCTTGAAGGGTATCTCTTGACCGGCAGGCATGGTTTATTTTCCTGTTATGAGGCTTTCATCCATATTATCGATGCCATGTTCAACCAACATGCGAAATGGCTTAAGGTCACACGCAAGAATATCCCTT
>CAYMKI010000001.1:0-61393 GCA_964390695.1 uncultured bacterium | reverse complement strand
ATGCCAAGTGGTTGAAGGTATGCAGTCATATTCCATGGAGAAGGCCCATAGCCTCTTTGAATTATTTGTTGACTTCGCATGTGTGGAGGCAGGATCATAATGGCTTCAGTCATCAGGATCCTGGATTTATTGATCATGTGGTGAATAAAAAGGCAGATGTCATCCGTGTATATTTGCCTCCAGATGCCAACACGTTGTTATCTGTTACAGATCATTGTCTGAGAAGCCGCAACTATATCAATGTCATCGTGGCTGGCAAGCAGATGGCTCCGCAATGGTTGGATATGAATTCTGCCATCAAGCATTGTGAAGCGGGCATAGGCATATGGACATGGGCTAGCAATGACGAAGGCCATGAAACCGATGTCGTAATGGCTTGCGCAGGTGATGTGCCCACTCTGGAAACTTTGGCGGCGGTTTCAATCTTAAGGTACAAGATGCCCGAGCTTAAAATTCGGGTGGTCAACGTGGTGGATTTAATGACTCTGCAGTCTCATACGGAGCATCCCCATGGATTATCTGACAAAGATTTTGATGTGTTGTTTACGACAGACAAACCTATTATTTTTGCTTACCATGGATATCCTTGGTTGATTCACAGGCTAGCCTACAGAAGGGCGGGCCATAAAAATTTGCATGTTCGCGGCTACAAGGAAGAGGGTACGACCTCTACGCCTTTTGACATGGTGGTCATGAACGATGTAGATCGTTATCATCTGGTCATAGATGTCATCGATCGAGTGCCTTCATTAGGAGCTAAGGCGGCCTACCTGAAACAAGAAATGCATAACAAGTTGATCGATCACAAAGAGTATATCAAAATTCATGGCGAGGATATGCCTGAAGTGAAAGACTGGAAATGGAATTTGTAAAAAACGTTTAAACCCAACATACTCCAATCGCGTTACAATAAGCGCGCAATTAGAGTATGTTGGGTTTTAATAGTGTGGGTTGCTGTCTTTAGGGTGATAGCATTTCAGTTGGACTTTTCTGGTCGCAGTTGAACAAGGAGTGTCCATGCAGCTATGTTTAGCTAAGGCTTCACGGATTGCTGGCAAGGCTTCTTCTGCGGCTTGCCGTCCGGCGTAATATAGTTTTTCCTTAGCTTGATCGTTAAACGCTCCTACATTGCACATTTGCGGGCGGATGACTATATCGGCTTCGCGTGTATTCCCTTCGTTTTGCCACATGAAGGCGATTTCAGCGCTACGCCAAAAGACGCTAAAGAGGTTGGTGGGAAAGGTGGGGGCCAAAACTTCACAAAGATCCACTGCAATGATCATTTCGGGTTCTAAATCTAAAGCTACCCACACGGGATTGGGATTAATAGTTCCACCATCGACCAGGATGCGCCCATCGATTTCCACGGGTACAAACACAAATGGAATCGCGCAGGAAGCTTCCACAGCTTTAACTAGATCGCCGCTAGCCAATGTGACGAGTTCTGTGGAGTGCAGATCAGAAGCCACAACAATCAAAGGTATTTGCAATTCTTCAAAAGTCTCTGCTTGTAGATTTTTGTCTAATACAGCTCTCATCGTTTTCCCTTGGCAAAGACCATATCGGCAGTTCCAGATGTCAAAATCCAAGAGATAATTAGATTTCAGCTGAGAAACGGATTTTTTAAGTTTTTGTGCGCATGGATTGTCGGCGTATAATGCTCCGACGATGCTTCCTGCACTGCATCCTACAATGACATCTATGGGTATGCCGGCCTCTTCTAGCACTTCAATGACACCCACATGGGCCATGCCGCGGACTCCACCGCTGCCTAAAACTAAGGCCACGCGAATTCTTTCTGGTACGCATATGCACGGGGGGGGGAGCGGGTCGGCTCTGGGGGTGAATCTATGGGGGCAAAAACATCCATTGAAGCAAACCAAGCATATCAAATAAAGAATGTATAGATTGAATTTAGGCATCATAGAGTTTTTACTCATCTTCTAAAATTTTCAAAAAAATACCAGTTTAAGAATACTAGCCCATTTCATCATATCTACCCCAAAAGTGTCAAATCATTATGAAGATTTGGATGTTGTAATGGAAATTTTATTATCTTGTAATTTAATCTGTTAGAGATTATTATTTTTCTTAATCCTCGAATTGTCAAAACCGATGTGATTATTAGCTAGTTATGTAGAGATATTATTAATAATTATTCTATTTAGAAGGTAAAGTATGTCAACAGCTGGAGTTTATTCTGTTTCAACTGCGACACCCGATGCTACTGCAGGCAAAATTTATGGGAAATCTTTGGATAAAAAGGATTTTCCTTCTTTTCCATTTCAATCTTTTTCTGAAGCTATCGTTTCTCTGAAAGATTTTTTTGTAAAACCCTCCCCAAGAGGATTGTTCGTTCGACAATTACATCAAAAGGTTCAAACTGGGTATAAGCTGACTGATTCAGATATAACGGAATTAGCTCATTGCTTTAAAAGTCGAGAGTATAAACAGCTAAGAGGTGATATTTCTGCCATTTTGATGCAACAAAGTCCGGAAAATTTAAATCTTATTTTAAAGAAGATGATCGCTTATTCGCAAGGGATAGATCCTCTGTATGTCGTGGAGAAATTCAAAGGCCTGCTAACTTTGCAAAAAGTTGAATCCGCCATTCAGAGCGAGCACAAAGGTTTTTTGGGTGCTTTTATGGAAGCTAGCAGAGTTTCGCGCATCTCTTCCAATGAAATCAATAAAAAAGCTGAAGAGAAAAGGGCTACCCTCATACAAACTATACAGGTGACAGTTGAAAATTTATTGGAATTCGCCTTAGACACGGTATTAAAAGCCTTTCAAATAGACAGTATTGGCGAAGAGACAGAAGATGACAACCAAGCCTATTTCCGCATCATCATGTTTACATCTATATGGGGAGGTCTTACTACGGTATTTACATCTCTGCAGGCACTTCTCGGTAGCGCTGCCGTAACAGCCGCTGTGGCATCACTAGGTGTTCTGATTACAGGCGTGGTCTTATTTTGCTATTACAAATGGCTGAAGCCTACACCAAAAGAATGCGCTCCCTTTACGAACCTGACCACATTAGCGAAGAAAGGCGAGCTTGAGCCTGTAGTGGGTCGTGATGCTGAAATAGGCATGATCATGGACGCCTTGAAAGCAAATAGCGGAAATACTAGGCGGCATCCTTTAGTAGTGGCTAAACCTGGATCGGGTAAAACAAAATCAGCGGAAGGCATGGCTGTAAAAATTGCAAGAGGAGATCAAGATGTTCCTCCTGAACTTAGAGGCAAACAAGTCTTTTACATTAACATCGCTAAACTTTGCAGCGACAGCGTCAAAATGGGACGAAACAAGGTAGATGTTTTGGCAAAAGTGCAGAAGAAGATGAATAAGTATAAGGACGATTGTATTTTTGTTTTCGACGAATTTGCTAAAGCGTTTTCTGATCCAAACAATCAGTCTGTTTCCGCCAATTTGTTGTCGTTTTTGGATACAAGTTCTCAGTCATTCCCCTATTGTGTGGCTTTAACCACAGACGAGGAATATATGCAATATATAGCCTCTCAGCGTCCAGTACTCAGACGAACCAAGGTCATACCATTAGATCTAATGGGTAAAGAAGCGACTGAACTCGTGCTGCATCAAATGGCTGTTCAAGAAGCACCCGAAATCGAGATTGAGAATACGCTTTTTGCAAAAATTTACGAAATGACTAAACAAGAATTCCCAGATGCTCCGCAACCCTCCATATCATTAGACATTTTGAAAGATGCGCTCAATAAAGTCACATCGACCAAAACTGATTTGCAGGATGTGGTCAAGAAGCATAGATTGAATTCTCAGTTGCGGCAGATCGAACATAAAGATAGCGGCGATCCGAGAACCTTTACGGATAAAGGCCAAGAAATCTATGAGCAATTTTCCCAATCTGAGCGTGATTTAAATGGCTTTGAGAATATCCAAAAAATGGAAGCAGAGGATCAGGGGATGTATTTCAGATGGAAGCGCCTGCAGCTGAATCATCGCGATGATATGTACCGCAAGGCGATTGAAATCACCAACCAAGTCGATGAGCAAGTGAATGAAAAGGCGTTGGTAGATTTCATTCTGAAAGAGCATTATCTCACTGATGCCATTGTAAACAAGGTTAAATTTGAAGAGGAGCAATTTCACAGGAATTTTCCCGATCGCGCTTCCAAAATTGATATGAAGTTGATAGATATTGTTATTCAGGAACGGCATAAGTATAATCAAGCTATCAAAGATGCAAACATTCCCAAGATAGGACTTGCAGGGATTAACATAATACTTCAAGATTAAAGCATTGTGATGGGATGGATGGTAAAGAAGCATATGTAGGTCTTGGGGGCAATATTGGAGATACCGTCCACATATTGCTACAGGCTTTGGAGATGATGGCAGGCCATGCCGATTTTGATAATCTACGCGTATCGCGTTTTTATCAAACCAAGCCCGTGAGTCCTATACCCCAAGCAGACTACATAAATGCTGCATGTTGTTTTAGAACAAACATACCTCCCTTGAGATTGCTGCGGGAACTTCAACAGATTGAAACCAAGCTGGGGAAGCTCCCTAAATCGAAACAATCACCTAGGGTGATAGATTGTGATATATTGTTTTATGGGGATGAGGCTATTTCGTTGCCGCAATTAGAAATTCCCCATCCGCGTTGGCGAGAGAGGTTGTTCGTTTTGCGTCCGTTAGCGGATTTAGTGGACAAGCTGCTGCTTCCTGGGGAGGCAAAGCCGTTTTTTTTACAGTCCGAAATAAACACATTTGTTAATCGTCATCATGAAATCGTAACTCCAATAGAGGTCGACATTTATGCCAAGATCCGTACCAATAGCTGATATAATTGTGGGTGAAGGACATCCTTTTGCCGTGATGTGCGGCCCTTGTGTAATAGAATCCGAGGATCACTGTCTCAGATCTGCCGAAGAATTGCAGCGCATATTCGCCAAGCAAGAAATCCCTTTAATTTTTAAATCAAGTTATGACAAAGCCAACAGATCTTCCGTGCATTCTTTTCGAGGTCTTGGTATACAGGAAGGTTTAAGGATACTTCAAAGGGTAAAGAATGAATTGGGACTTCCTATTCTCACCGATGTGCATACCCCTGAGGAGACTCTGATGGCGGGAGAGGTCTGCGATGTGGTGCAAATCCCGGCATTTTTGTGCCGGCAGACAGATCTGTTGTTAGCAGCTGGACGTACCGGCAAAGTGGTCAATGTGAAAAAAGGGCAATTTATGGCCCCATGGGACATGGGCAATGTGGTTAAGAAGATTCAATCTACCGGTAACTCTAAGGTCATATTGGTAGATAGGGGGACCATGTTTGGTTATAACTATTTGGTGAATGATATGCGCTGTATTCCTATCATGCAGGAATTCGGTGTACCGGTATGTTTTGACGCCACTCATTCTGTTCAAAAGCCAGGCGGCAAAGGCGATACTTCGGGAGGGGAGAGACAGTTTATTCCGACTTTAGCTAAGGCTGCTGTAGCGGCAGGTTGCGACTGTGTATTTATGGAAGCTCATCATGACCCTGCTCAAGCCAAAAGTGATGCGGATTCTGTTTTAGATTTCAAGGACTTGCCAAGGCTGCTTACTCAATTGAAGCAAATTTATGAAATTATCCATTCGTAAAAGTAGTTCTTTGAAAGCTGTTTTCGCGCTAGTAAGCGCAATTATTGCAGTCATCATAGGGTCGTGGTTTTTTTATTTCAAAATAGCCTCTTCGGACAATGCAGATGCTTACCACGCATTGGTAGAGGCTGCTAACCCCATTAATTCAAACTTCAAAGTGTCTCCTTACAAAGCCCATCAAAAGCGCAGGGGTATTCAAAAAGATATTGGCTGGGTACAAGGTTCAGAGAGGCTGCAAATTCAACTTTCGAGTTCCGCTTCTACGCTTGTGTTGGACAATCAGGAAAGCGGATTGGAGATCTTGGAAAAAATGCAAGACGTCAAATGTCTGATGCAGGAAGAGCTGTATTATTTGTTGCCCGATGGTCGTGAAGCGGTGAGACAGCCCAACGGAAAAGTTGTGGTGAGAAATCAGGACCCGGATCAAGAATCATCCCAAATAGATCCCGCTATGCCGGGTATATTGCTTCGGCAGCGATTGCGTTACCTGGAGGCCGATGATGCCACCTATTTTTATAATAGTGACAAGTTCGTGGCTGATAAGGTGAAGATTTATAGGTATGATATTCCCTCTCATGATATTCCTAAAGTTATCCGTGATATCAAGCCAGTCATGTCAGGAACGGCAGAATCTGTAGTTTTTTCTTTTTCCGACAGAAATGTGAATTTTACGGCTACCAAACTGAAAGCAACATTTTTTGAACAAAAAATATGATGATACAATCGATGTTATATACCTGTCTAGTCTGTGTTTGGTCTTTGTGGGCTGCTTGCTTATGTGCTTCGGCTCCCGTTATAGATTCGGCCTTGAAAATTGATGCTGGACAAGCGCTATACAACGGCAATACCCTCTTGTTTAAAGATCATGTTCACCTCATCCATGACTTAGGCGATATCACATCAGGCCAAATCGAAGTTGTGCCGCATCCGCAAGATAAGAAGATAGATAAAGGCAAGCTGAAGTTATCCCAGCAGGTCAATATACGCTTACGCCAAGGTGGACAGCTAAACTGTGCTGTAGCGGAAATCGATTTAGGAGCTAATCGAGGAGTTTTTGAAGGAGATGCATCCGAGCCGTTAGTCAAATATTTAGAAAGCATCTCAGATAAATCCCATGCATCGCCGGTACCTGTGATCTTGACAAGTAAAAAAATGACCGTGGAAATAGCTAGGGAGATCAGAGAAGCTAATTCGCAGATGGCTGCCTATTTATCCCGTCTTGTCGCTGAAGACCAAGTGACTATAGATTACAACCATGACTTTATCGCTCAGGCTGATTTTGCCTCTTTTGATAAGCTTCCGCACAGCCCTGAGGTGTCTTCAAGTGCGTATCCTGGCATAATTTCGATGAAATCACATCAAGATGCAGGTCTATGCCGTATCACCAATCTTAATGGTGATTTGATCCAAGCTAAACATATTAGCATCGATACAGCCACCAAACAAATAGGGTGTTCTTATCCTAGCGGTGTTGTCGCTTTGAATCATTCGGAGGAAAAAAGCCAAAAGTCAGGACTTGATTTTAAGGCAGATTCTTTGGTTTGGAAAGATCTTGAACAGCAGCTTGTTTTGAAAGATCATGTCTTCTTGGATCAAAAAGGCTTTCTACAGCTTGCCAACGAAGATCAAATCATTCTTTCTCAGGCTGTTGTGAATAAAAAGAAGCAGATAGATACCATTGAAAGCCGCGGTAAGACCCTTTTGACAGGCTTTGAAGAGGAAAAAAACAAAGAGCATCATCTGACATGCTACGGCAGAACTTTGGTGGATCACTCTCGTCTTTTGATACTCATGGAAAGTCCTGTAGATGACAGCGGCAGGGTTCCTGAAGATCAACAGGTCTTTTTTGAGGATCATCTCGGGACTATATATGCAGACAAACTGGCTTTTCAGTATAGCATGGAAGATAAGTCTATTCTCCCCCAGAAACTTGTGCTTGAAGGTAATGTCAAAATGTTGAATAGCTACGCATCGGGCTCGGATCCCAATTCTCCTTTGATAAGGTATGTGATAGCGGATAAGGTAGAATATAACCCGCGGACAAAAGAAGCCATTTTTACCTCGCATGATAACCTCAAGCGTGTTTTATTTTATGATAAAGCCAATAATATGGAAGTCAGCGCGACGACTTTGAAGATTAAGCGTGACGAAGCTACGAAGAAGGAGACGGTCAAAGGGGTTGGCGATGTACGCTTTAGTTTTGTCGAAAATGAGTTTGAGCAGTTGCGTAAGCGTTTTGTTATAGACCGCAATACCATAAAGGATAAGAGTGCCGATGAATCAAAGTAATAGACCTTTGGATAATGCTTCACCCTGCCTGGAGGTGAGCAATTTGGAAAAAAGCTATGGTGGCCGCAAAGTTGTCGACGGCTTGTCCTTTTGTGTCTATCCGGGTGAAATCGTGGGATTGCTAGGGCCTAATGGCGCCGGAAAAACCACGGCTTTTTATATGACTGTGGGATTGATCAAACCTGATAAAGGCTCGGTTGTATTCAATGGCGTGGACGTGACGGATATGCCTATGCATAAGCGAGCCAGGATGGGCATGGGGTATTTGGCGCAAGAACCCTCGGTGTTCAGAAATCTGACCGTAGAGGAAAATATTTTGTGCATTTTAGAGTGTATGGATTTGACTAAAGCCGAACGCACACAGCGTTTGGAAGAATTATTGGCCGATCTGCACTTGACTCGCTTAGCCAAAAAGAAAGCGCTAGCTCTCTCTGGAGGAGAAAGACGCCGGCTGGAAATTACACGCGCCATGGTCACATCCCCTTCGTTTTTAATGCTAGACGAACCCTTTGCCAACATCGATCCTATTTCTGTTTATGAAGTGAAGGAGATGATCCAGCATCTCACCAGCAAAAATATCAGTATTCTGATTACAGACCACAATGCCAGGGAGATTTTTTCGGTCGTCAACCGCGGATATATCGTGATCGACGGAAAAGCGCGGATCTCAGGTACGGTCGATGAGCTGATCCATCACGAAGATGTGCGCCGATCCTATCTTGGAGTAGACTTTAAGCTATAAAAAGTATCAATAGCTTGTCTTTGTTCCGGATTTATTTTGATCACAGGCCTTAAGTTTTTGACATGCCGGATAGCCTCATCTACAGTAAATTTAGGAAGGCCATGTTTTTCTCCATATTGCAGTAAATAGCAAATGACAATGGTGGCACTGCGTCCTTTTCCTGCTTTGCAGTGCACGTAAACGTGTCCCTCTTTGTCTTGAATGTGGGCTTTAATAAAATCTACCCCCTTTTGGATATTTTCTTGGGAAAGGGGCACAAAGTCCGGTGTTTCAATCAGGCAGTGTTCGATAGCAGCCTCTTGCCACTGCTGTCCTTTGACAGGTATGCCGAATAGATTGGGTTTTTTCCACTCATGAGGTTCCAGAGCTGTTATTACGGCGCTGATTTTTTTATCCTTAAAATCCCCTAGCGGAGTATAGTTGGTCATCGGAATGGCACCTAGGGTGAGTTTTCCAGTAATGATATCATGGTGCCAGGGTTTTTGCTTCACTTCATAATTGACAATGGTGCCTACCAGAGAAGTTTCAAAAATCAGTTTTTTGAATTTTATCAAAGAGGGAATCAACATGGCTAATCCTAATGCCCCCGCCACTAGTGCAAAGGGGATTGGGGATATCGCTCCGGAAATCACTAGAATGGAGGTGATCGTTAAAGTAGCCATACCCGCTAAAGCCCATAGGAGCGTGCTATTAAATACCCTACCGGCGATTTGCTTCACTTTGGAGCACCCTTCGGAAGGCAGCGTCTCAGCATAAGCCGTGGCCGGTGTTTGTGTTGGCTCAAGAGTTAATGAATTCATAGTTGTGCCCTATAAAATTAAAATATATAAAATTCTTCTGAGTCTCAAATTATCATAAATAATAGTCTAATAAAAGAATAGAATTTAGTTTGGTGAAGATTTTATGATAGCATGGGCCTAACTATTCAGCTTCTTATACAAGTCTAAGATATTTCGATACGCTCTTTACCAAAAAGATGCCGAGATGATAAAGTATGTCTCACAATAATTAAAAAGTTTGAACTCTATAAAATGGTGTATTTATGAATGAAATATTAATGAAATCCTATCAAATCTTTCGTAATGGAGATCTAACTATCAAAGGGAAAGTCGAAATAAAAAATAATTCTTTATTCGTTAAAATACCCGATGATACTATAAAACTTTTGTTTGAAATACTAAAAATAGGTAAAGAAAGCAAACCAAACAACAAAAAATTCAGCTATCAGCTCCCCCCCTATTTTCCCGGCTCGTCTGTTTTTCCTAATCCCATCGGAGCCCATGTGAGTATTATTGGAAAATACGAAATGGATACAAAATTTAAAAACATCCCTCCTTTATTAAGATTGAGCGATGGGGTAGATGCTGTTTGCACTGTAAAGGGCTTCCAAAAAGTCATTCCCCTTCATTGGAAAATGATGAAAAAAATATGGATTTGCCTTGTTGAGGTTAATATTTTCTCTGCATCTTTAAAAGAATTTAGGTCTGCCTCTGAATTGCGGGAAAAAAATTTCTTTAGTCCCCAGCCTAATGGTTTTGAATTTCATACCACCTTTGCTGTCTTAACCCAAAATCCTAGCAACTTCCTATATGCTAATCAAGATGCCGTTCTAAGGCATATCCAAAAGAAAAAAGAAGAGAGCAACGCGCTATTGTCTTTAAGCCCATCTTTGCCATATACTCATGAAAATGAAAAAAGTGAGAAAGTGCGTGACGATGCTGAAGATGAGTCTTCTGAAGATTTGGATCCATCGTCTCATGATGATGAGTCTAAAGAAGATATTCTGACTCATGTAGACCTCGAAATCTGGGCAAAAATATACGAAAATTACGGGGTCTTTGACGACGAGTGATTCAACCTTTGGAACCGAACTTTTATCCACAAGTATCAACAATCTAAAAGAAAGCGCCTATTCGGAATTCTATCTGCTGCGTATAGTTAGGATAATCGTCGACAATTGCGGCTTCATACTCTAGAGAAACCACATATTTTTCATGAATTAATTTTCCAATCATGAGGTCAAAGGGAATAAACCAATGCTGTGTGCGCCAATCATAGAACAATTCGGGGGATGAATTTAAAAACCACGCATTGGGCAGGTTGAGGTTAAAGAAAGGCTGTATGAATGTCTGGTTAATGCGCGGGGCACTGGGATGTCCGGCATAGCTCCAGGCTTGTCTAAAGAGTATGCCTGCATAAGCTCCATCGCTCCAATCGGATAAGTCGTACTTCATAGCTGCGGAAGGAAGGATTTGATACTTGCCATCACCGATCTCGAGATTTCTACCGGCGGTAGGGAAGATGAATTTTGATCCCAAGGCGAAAGTCCACTTGTTTTTAGCAGGGGTGATAACGAAGATTTGAAATAATGAATCTCCCATGCGTCTTGAGTTGTAGCAGGATGTGCAATTGCAGCAAGATCTTGGGCACCAAAAGACTTCGACCGGTAAATCTGCCCGCAATCCAATTTGCCAGAGGCTTTTTAATGTAATGGCCATATCGGAGCGAGCTGTGAGAGTAAATGTTTTTCCTTTTTGTGAGCTAGCCCCATCTTGGAACCTTGCCCTCAAATCCACACGCGTGATTGGGCGTGTAATATCTTCGCCGTTATTGAGATCATAAGCTTGCAAGTTGGCAGCTAGCAGCACAGGTAGTGCTGCTAGCAATAAGAAGATCATGAATTTGTTTTTATAGGTTTTAATTCGCTGGAAATATCTGTATAAGATTGAGATCCGGATAGGCGAACTTTTTTTGCTTCGGTAGATTTTTTCAAGGTATTCAGATCGACTGTTTTGATGTTTTGATCTTCATAGGTGCGGATGTAATATTTTAATGTCGAGGGTTCTCGTACCACGGTGGCTAACGTGTAGTCGCTGAGGACTGCCCCTTTTTCCACAGAACGGGCAGCACCAACGGGTATGTCAAATTGGTTCAAAAGATGAAATGCCTGTGCTACCGCCTCTTGAGAGTTAGCAGAGGGAATTGCCGAGGACACAAATGCAGCTGCGCGCACAAATCTGGAGGGTGGAGTGAAATCGCCGGGAAGGCCCAGCATACCAGATCCTTGACCCAGAGGAGCGAGAGCCATATTCTCTAGTTTTATCGTTCCGGCATTGTTGGGAGATAAATTAATGAAGTTGCGCAGATTAATGATATGCCAATCAAAGGTAGGCGAATTGGTTAATATGCCCAAGGCATTGTCATATAGTTTCAATTGTCCTTGAATGGGTTCGATGACGAGGCTTTTGCCTTGTTTGTCGTAGACGATGTAGTGGAATGGCGGTATGCTGGTGCCCCATCCTTTAATTGCTACAGGAGCTATGACAATATCAGAGAGATGCTCTTTAACTTCTTCCAGCGAGCTAAATTGTGTGAGCAGCCAGTTGGGAAAATCTACTGGTGATAAAGATTTAGCTTGATTTTCTGCAGTGGTGGGAGTGTATTCAGCAAAGCCCGGAAAATAGAAAGTGCCTACGGCCAAACCTTTTTCGTTGATTCCATCTAGAAGCTGTAGTTTATCATAGGCAATAGCCCCCACGGCTGCATACTTGGCTGTGTAGGTCAATCCATTGCCACTGGGAGTGGTTGCTGTAAAGTTTTCACCTGCAGGGATATAAGCAATAGAAAGGGGAAGTTTAATTCCAAACTCCAGGGTGCGTCCGTGAACTATGTTGCCATCCTTGGCTTGCAGGCGAATACCGGTGCAAGCTTCAGCTTGCGTCGAACAGGCTATTAGGCCGACAAATATCAGCGATAACAAAGATTTCATCATGAGAACCTCACTATTACAGCATGTTAAATTAAAATTCAAAATCTATGATAGCGAATATAATGTCAAGGATGAGGTGCGATTAGTTGGCTTTGGGATATTCTGTGATTTCCAAAAGGAGACCGGCCGGATCGCGAACATTAGCTGCGAGTTGTCCCCAAGGCTTTAGGTGAGGAGGAAGTATGGAAGTGGCGCCTGCTTCGATAGCCTTTTGATACACGTTATCAACATTTTGAACATGGAAGGAGATTTCAAAGGCTTGCAGTGGTGACTGTGTGGAATTTTTTTGAAAGTTTTGCTGCAGGCTGAGCGCAGCCATTTCCTCGCTTCTGAAAGCTAGGGTGACCTCGCTGGAAATTAGCTCCGCGAAATGACCGCTCTCGTGTACAAATGAGGGTACAAGGTCGAAAGCTTGTGTATAAAAAGATAATATGCCTAGAACGTCTTTGACGTAAAAAATCACATAAGGCAAACCGACCAGTTTATTAGAAGGGGCATTTTGCATAGTATAATCCATATGTTAGGGGTGTTTAGTCATGGATTATATGTTATGTACCAGTTAATCAGCAAAGCTGAAATCCTCGAAACAGCAATTTCCGCTAAATCCGATGTTACCTCTTTGGGGTTGTCTTTCCATGGGCTACCCTCTATTTTATCCAATCTGGAGGTCGTGATTTTTTAGTGGCAATTGCTGCCCTCTTAATATGAGCTGATGGCTTAGCGGCTGCTTTCGTTAGAACGAGGATTCGTTAGCAGAGACTCTAATTCCTGAATGACCTTGTCGAGCTGACTTAATTGTTGTTTTAAGGGTTTTATTAAGACCGAATCAATCATTAACCGAGAAAACTCATCGTCTTTTGATGTTTCTTTTTGAGATGTATCATGAACGGCAGCAACCTCGCAGCAATTTCCACTGACATATAAATAAAATAGGATAAGCAGGATAGACAGGGTAAGAAAATAAAATTCAGTCGATTCTCACGTGAAAACAAATATATCCTTTTATCCTGCCTATTTTGCTCATCCTGCTTTTCATGTTTAAGCGTTTTTCTAAAGCATGTTACTTTTCTGGCGTGAACTGTTGGCACCTCCCTTTATTATTAATCAATTCAACATAAATATTGATTATAATTAAAAATATTATGAAAATTTAATGACGTTATTGTAGATTAAGTGTAAAATTAACGAATTTGCCAAAGATTTAATGAGAGGAATTTGTTGTGTATAGTTTGATAGAACAATATGCAGTGCATGCGTTAAGAGGCGTAGTCATAGGTCATGTTATAAAGTATTTAGATGATTGCGATCTTTATGCCGAACGTTTAATAAGGAATGTGCATAAAGGACATATGACCTTTAACAAAAAAGTATTGTTAGTCCTCACTGCTGTTGGATTAGAGGAACGTATAGATCGTATGGGTTGCGATCGTTTGAGCACTTTGCACTTTCAAAAGCATACCCATATTGTGTACGAGTCCGTGGGTTCCATAGAAGATATCAACCGGGCCATAAAAACTACAGCATCAGATAATCACAACATTATTACCGGTCTCTTTATCAGGTCTCATGGAAATCGCAATATAATCACTCTCACCAGCGATCGTCTAGAAGAGAATCCCAATAGCTATATTTTAACCCAAGATGTATTCGGAGCCGAAGGTCGGAAAGTGGCAGGCAAAAATATACACCTATTGAAGGAATCTCTTAATAAGCTGGCTCCCGATGCGTGTATCTATTTAGAAAGTTGCTGTACAGGCAAGATTACCGAAAATGATGACGGACAGCAGGTTATCGCTCAAAGCTTAGCTGATTTAGCTCCTGGAAGGCTAGTTATCGCTCCTGTTAAGAGTTGTACTAACCGTTACAGTGTATTCAAGTGGGAGGGAGAACGTTTAGATGTCACATTTAAAAAAATAAACCAATCGTCCGATTTCATGAGGTTAATCAGCTCCATTTGTGCATCGTGGTCCATTCCATTCAGTGGTGTCAAGGATTCCATTACGGCCCGATTTAAATCTTTACGCAACCCCAATGGATAGAAAGCTCTTTCATAAGGTTGAGCTTAAACAAGTTGAGTTAATTTCATGAATAAGCACCTTCTCAATTTCTTGGTGGTAAAATTTTGATCCGTAGGGTAGGATCATTGCGAATGATATGGGTTTTCATGACTCCATAAAACATTTAATATAAATTAACACAAATTTCAAAATAGTGATGAGAGGGCTTTAACGTGAATAATGTCATGGGAAAATCCGCGGCGCTTGTGTTTGGCGGCTTAGCCATAGGTGTGGTCATAGGGGCGTTAGATGCATATGCTGATCGTTTAGTAAAATATGTTCATAATGGAAATAAGATCCAGGACAAAAAAGTTTTGCTTGTCCTCTCAGCTGTCGGGTTAGAGGAAGGTTTAGCACATATTGGTAGCTATCGTTTGAGGACTTTGCACTTGCAAGAGCATACCCATATTGTGTACAAGTCTTTGTGTTCCATTCAAGATATAAACCAGGCCATAGAAACTACAGCTAAAGATAATCGCAACATTATTACCGGTCTATTTATCAGGGCTCATGGGGCTCCTAATTTCATAACTCTGACTAGCAATTGTCTAGAAGAAAATCCCATGAGTTATCTTTCAAACAAAGATATAATCGGAGCTGAAGGTCGTAAATTGGCCAGCAAAAATATAGACTTATTGAAGGAATCTCTTAATCTGTTGGCTTCCGATGCGTGTATCTATTTGGAAAGCTGTAGTACAGGCAAGATCACTGAGAATGATGACGGTCAAACGGCTATAGCTCAAAGCCTAGCAAATTTAGCCCCTGGAAGGCTTGTCATTGCTCCTTTTGCAGACTGTAGTGGCAGATACAGTGCATTTAAATGGAAAGGAGATCGTCTAGATGTCACATTTAAACAATTAAACGGTTCGTCAGTGCTCATTAGGACGCTCAGCGCTATTTTTGGATTGATGTTCTTTCCCGTCCTTGGTGTCAAAGATTCAATTACGGCCCGATTTAAATCCGTTGGATACCCCTCAGGATAGTAAGCTCTATAATCATAATCTAGTAAACAAGCCGTATTGGCGCTGAAGGATTAGCTAGGCGAATAAATCAAATTCCAGGAATCGCGACTCAATCCCGCTGTTGTGCAGGACATGCCTTTGGGTGGGCTTTAATCCCACTTCTTTAGCTAATTCCATATTGCTGGTAAACACAAAGCCTTTAGCCGGACGAGCGGATTTATTTTTGAGAAAATCGCCCAAAGCGCGATACAGCGACCTTAAGGGGTCGGTGGTTTCCAGGCGGATGCCGTGGGGTGGATTGGCGATGATCAGATTGGGCGATTTAGGAGGGGTGTAGTTGCGGAAGTCGTTTTGCTGGATATCCACTTGCGAGAGGAAGCCGGCTGCTCGGAGGTTGGTTTTGCAGATGCGCACGATGTCTTTGCTGATATCGCAGCCAAAGAGCATGCCGGAGGATAGCGGTTGACGTAGGGCATCGATTTCGTTTTTCACCTTCAGCCAATCCTGCGAGGAAAATCCCGGCAGGTCCATAAACCCCCATTTTTGGCGTAAATACCCAGGAGCGGTATTTGTGGCCATCAAAGCCGCCTCTATCAAGATCGTTCCGGAGCCGCAGCACGGGTCGCATAACACGGCATCTTTATGATAGCCGGCCATTTTCAAGAGGGCGGCAGCCAGCGTTTCCTGCATGGGCGCTTCGCCGCTTTCTTGGCGGTAGCCGCGTTTATGCAAAGGCATGCCTGAGGTATCGAAGCTTAATATAGCTTTATCATCGCGTATGAATAAGTTAAGCTGGATGTCGGGGTCTTTGGGAGATACCGAGGGGCGTATGCCGGTTCTTTCGCGATATTGATCGCAGATGGCATCTTTGGCCACCTGTGAGGCAAATAAGCTGTTGCGTAAATTTTTATGGGAGACGTTGGCATCGATAGCAAAGGTTTTATGCCGCGGAATTAATTCTAGCCAATCGACTTGCGAAACTCCCCTGTATAAAGATCTTTGATCAAAACAGCGGAAGCGGGTCAGCGGGGATAGGACTCGCATGGCCAGGCGGGAGCTGTAGTTAATTTTATATACGGTATTTAAATCCGCATTTTGTACGTAAACACCTCGGTAGCCGGGGCGCAGATCGCTAAATCCGATTTGTTGCAGTTCTTCGGTGAGCAGCGGTTCGATGCCTTCTGCGCAAGTGACAAAAAGTTCCATGGGATCCTAATTTTCTAATGATGCATAAAAATGATCACATCGCCGTCTTGGACAATGTAATCTTTACCTTCAAAGCGCACTTTTCCCGCTTCCTTGGCGCCGTTGCGTCCTTGGTATTTAACCATGTTATCGTAGGAAACGACTTCGGCGCGGACAAAGCCTTTTTGGATGTCGGTGTGTATTTTTCCGGCGGCTTCTACAGCCGTGGTGCCCTTGGTGATCGTCCAAGCGCGCGTTTCCATTTCGCCGGTAGTCAAAAAGGTGATCAGGCCGAGCATGTCGAAGGAGGCTTTGATCAGACGGCTTAAGCCGGATTGTTTTAAGCCCAAGCTTTGCAGGTATTCGGTGCGTTCGGAGAGGGGCAGCTGGGCGATTTCCTCTTCGATTTTGGCGCAGATGGTGATGACCTCATTGCCTTCGGCATGGGCATATTCCCGGACTTTACGCACGTATTCATTTTCGAGTGTGGGCAGATCTTTTTCGGCCACATTGCAAGCATAGAGCACTTTTTTGCTGGTTAAAAAAGGATAGGGCTTCAGCAGTTCTTGCTCTTCGGCCGTCAGTTCGAAGGTGCGCACGGGCTTGTTTTCGTTCAAGTGGTGCTGGATGCGCGCCAAGCAAGCGATCACGGGCAGTAAGTCTTTTTTGGCTTTGGCCTGTTTTTCTAGGCGGGAGATGGAATTTTCCACCATTTGCAGATCGGCCAGGCAGAGTTCTAGGTTGATGACTTGAATATCTTGGATGGGATTGATAGATCCGCTGACGTGGACGATGTCTGTGGAATCAAAGCAGCGGACCACATGCACGATAGCATCCGTTTCGCGGATATTGGCTAGGAATTTATTGCCTAGTCCTTCCCCTTTTGAGGCGCCTTCTACCAGACCGGCGATATCGACAAACTGCATGGTGGCATATACTATCTTTGAGCTGCCCGAGAGTTTTGAGAGCGTTGGCAAACGGGGATCGTCAACATCTACAATTCCGACGTTAGGATCTATAGTGCAAAATGGGTAGTTGGAAGCGGCGGCTTGATTGGAGGTGAGCGCATTGAAAAGAGTGGATTTTCCTACATTGGGAAGACCCACGATACCGCAGGAAAGTTTGGAAGATGGTCCGGACATAATACCTCTTTATAAAAAGCAAATTGAAAACCTGATATTGTAATTATTTATAATCAATATAAAATAAAAATTCAATCAAATTTTGGGTTATAATTTTTCCTTGACAGCACAGGAAAAGCTTATATATACTAAAGATGGTGATAGATCTATATCTTATATTATAACTCGTGTATATTTTTCTCATCTTATAGATTAAAGAGATGATTTTATGGGCGAAAAAACCGAAAAAGCTACCCCTAAAAAGTTGCGGGATGCCAAGAAGAAAGGGCAGGTCGCAAAATCGCAAGATTTACCCTCTGCGTTTACGTTTATCGTATCCATATGGGTGGTCCTGGGTATGGGCAGCTATATGTTCGATAATATGCGAGATTTTACCGTAGCCGCCTTTCGGCTGATTCCGAACCAAGAGTTGAGCAATATTCTCTCGCAGCTATATATGGATTCGGCCTTGGTCATTTTTACCTGCAGCATACCTATCTTGGTGATCGTGGCCATGGTCGGTGTCCTCGTCAATTTCTTGGCCGTTGGCCCGGTTTTTGCTCTTGAAGTTTTTAAGTTCGATCCGAAGAAATTTGATCCGATCCAGAATTTGAAAGCCAAATTCAAGATGAAGACCCTAGTGGAGCTGATCAAGTCGTGTATTAAGATCGGTATTGCCTCGTATTTGATATACAAAGTGATGATGAACAGTTTGCCTGTATTGATCAGGACGTTGTCGATTCCCACAGCGGGAGCTTTAATAGTCTTTAACGCCTTTCTTATGGAAGTGGTCATTAAGGTAGGCTTATTTTTCATTTTCGTAGCTATAGCCGATTTTGCCTACCAGAAGTTTGACTTTGCTAAAGAAATGCGCATGGAAAAATTTGAAGTTAAACAGGAGTACAAGAATACCGAAGGGGATCCGCATATCAAGGGTAAGCGTCGTCAGATTGCACAGGAAATCGCCTATTCCGAGGGACCTGCGGGTGGCGTTAAGAGAGCGCAAGCTGTAGTGACCAACCCTCAGCACATAGCCGTGGCTTTAGGCTATAACAGGGAAGTGGATGCAGCGCCTTACATCATAGCTATGGGGCAAGACCTGCTGGCGCAAAGAATTATCAAAATGGCCGAGATGCATGGGGTGCCGGTGATCAGAAACATCAAGTTGGCACGAAAATTGTGGGAAGATGGTGATGTGCATGAGTATGTGCCCGAAGAGACATACGAAGCTGTAGCGGAAATTATTCGCTGGATTAATGCTTTGAATACCGAAAGTGCCTATGATTATACAGAAAAGTAGTGACGGTATGGGGATCTAGTCTAAAAATCAGGTGATAGTTTTTTTTTGCTGATGAGTAAATAAAGAGAGAATGATTATAATCAGGTAAGATGCGATCATAGATGGAGATCACTTTAAATGAACTTTATAAAAAAAATCCTGGATGGAATTACAGCCCGGCTCGGTGGGGAAAGATCCCTCGAGAATATTTCGAAATCGAGTGATATTGCCTTAGCGGGTTTAATTGTCGGTATATTGGCAATTATCATCTTGCCGGTCACACCGGATATCATCGACTATTTGATAGCCATGAACTTAACGATATCTGTGACACTGCTGATGGTGGCTCTCTATATTCCCAGTGCTGTACAGCTTTCGATATTCCCCTCCTTGCTTTTGATCACTACGCTTTACCGTTTGGGGATTAACATCGCCTCAACCCGTCAGGTTTTGCTGCATGCCAATGCCGGTCACATCATTTATCAGTTCGGTAACTTTGTCGTCGGAGGTAATTTTGTTGTCGGGGGTGTTATCTTTATGATCATCACCATCGTCAACTTTATCGTGATCGTCAAAGGAGCCGAGCGCGTGGCCGAAGTCGCCGCCCGCTTTACCTTGGATGCTATGCCGGGTAAACAGATGAGTATTGACGCCGACTTGAGATCAGGTTTGCTGGATTCCAACCAAGCCCGTGAAAAGCGTTTGGCCATCCAAAAGGAAAGCCAGCTCTATGGTGCAATGGACGGTGCCATGAAATTCGTTAAGGGGGACGCCATTGCCGGGTTGATCATCTGTATCGTCAACATCACGGGCGGTATTGTGATCGGTACGATGATGAACGGCATGACCACCATGGATGCTGTGCAGACGTATGCTTTGCTGACGATAGGTGACGGCTTGGTCACACAGATCCCTGCGCTTTTAATTTCCATTACCGCCGGTATCGTGACCACACGCGTATCCAGTGAAAAAGGTGACACTAACTTGGGTTCGGAGATTTCAGGACAATTATTGAAACAGCCCAAAGCGTTGTTGATTGCGGCCGGATTTTTGATGGGCATGGGCCTCTTGCCAGGCTTCCCCTTAGCTCCATTTATGATTTTGTCATTAGCTTTAGGACTTATCGGATATGCACTCTGGACTTCAGAATCGACGTATGAGCCCGGTACAGTCTCTACCGGTGGCGGGGGAGGAGGAGCTGGTATCGCCTCCATTGAACAGCCGACCTCCGAAACATCCGTCAAAGGCCATAAAGTCATCACGGGCGGCGGCATTGATAGTTACGCCCTTACTTTGCCGGTGATTTTAGAGTGCGGCAAAAATATGAGCGTCGAAATTCAGAAAGCTCCGCGAGGACAAGGGTTTGTCGATCAAATGATCCCTAGAATGCGCCAAGCTCTGTACGGGGACTTGGGCGTGCGCTTCCCTGGTGTGCATGTCAGGACCGATTCGCCCATCTTGGACAAGGATGAGTATTCCATTCATCTGAATGAAGTGCCTATCGTGCGCGGCAAGGTATTAGAAGGATGCGTGCTGACGAATGAAACCGAAGAGAACCTCAAGCGCTATAATCTCCCCTATACCACGTATAAGAATTCTCTTGGATTGCCTTCTTTGTGGGTGAATGTGGCGCACAAGGAATTGCTCGAGAAAGCCGGGATTAAATTTTGGAATCACCTCGAAGTGATGATCCTGCACCTATCCTATTTCTTCAGACGTTATGCCAATGAATTTGTGGGTATACAAGAAGTCAAATCCATGTTGGAATTTATGGAGAAATCATTCCCGGACCTGATTAAAGAAGTGACGCGTTTGATTCCTTTGCAGAAGATGACCGATATCTTCAAGCGTTTGATTCAGGAGCAGATTTCCATCAAAGACTTGCGCACCATCATGGAAGCGCTCAGCGAATGGGCCCAAACCGAAAAAGACACTGTGCTGCTGACCGAATATGTGCGGTCTTCGTTGAAGCGATATATCAGCTACAAATATTCGCAAGGGCAGTCGGTGCTGTCCGTTTATATTCTGGATCCGGAAATTGAGGACATGGTGCGCGGAGCCATCAAGCAAACGTCCGCCGGGTCATACCTGGCTTTGGATCCGGACTCCGTGCAGCTCATTTTGCAAGGTGTAAGGAATACCGTCGCGCCGCCTCCGCCAGGAGGTCAGCCTCCGGTATTGCTTACGGCTATAGATGTTAGGCGATTTGTGCGGAAGCTCATAGAAATGGAGTTTTCAGACATTTCTGTGGTGTCATATCAGGAGATAGTGCCTGAAATCCGCATCCAACCCCTAGGTAGGATACAAATAGCTTAATTTTGTACAGCCGGGCGTTGAGATAAACATGTTTTTCCAGGGAGGGAAAAATTATGGCCGATTTGTCTGGAGTAGGCAGAAGAGAACAGCCTGTCAATATAACTTTAGAAGCTATGAAAGAAGTAGCTCAAGAAGAGCAGGTAGAGCTTCGCGCTGAGCAAGAAGAAAGTCAGTCGGCATTTCTAAATCAGCAAGAAGAGGCGATCAACCCGTTTGCTGCCAGGATTAAAAGGACCGAAAAGACGCTTAAAAACAACAGAAGCCGCGTAAACAAGAATCTGCAGCCTGGCGAAAAAGCTCATCGACTGCTGCCGGTAGAGCAGATCAAAAAATTTGCCGATGAGTACAGCCGCCGCAATCCCGAGTTTAAAGCTAACATTTTGACCCTGCTCCGCGAACACATTAAGCCGGGTGATGACAAAGAGACCATCCTAAAAAAAATTCTCGAGTTTTATTCAGATGTTTCTCTAGTAGATGAAGTTTTTGATTTCCTACTAGAAACCACCGAAGGGGAGTTAGCCCGTGTAGTTAAAGAGGCTAAAGACGACTTCAATCAGCAGTTCGGACGTGAAATTGTCGCCGGCAAAAACATCACTCAAGAAGCCCGTATGGCCGCCGAGAAAGGTTTGGGTACCCCAACATCGCTGCGAGATCTTTATAGGGACATTACAGGCAATCCTAGGGAATCGGCCACCCTCTTTGAAGAGCTTTCCAATCGGTATTCCTTCAAAGAACTGAAGAAAGTGATAGACTATCTGCTGCATTCTTTGGGTGCAGACATGAAATCCAAGGGACCGTCTATTCCCAGAGGGTTGTTGCATCGCCTCTTGACCGAGACGCGCTCTTTGCAGGCTATTTTAGGAGTTTATCGCTTTTTCAAAGGCAGAATGCATCTGATGGAAGGTTTGTTTTCCAAAGAAGGCATGGATATGCCCTCTCAATTGACATTCGAGTCGGTTTCCAAACAGTTTATGTCTTTGGCTGCCGAAAGGTATCCCTCTGCAGCAAAGGTTTTACAGGTGGCGGCAAAACTAGGTATAGAACAATGGCTGATTGCCAAAATCATTGTTTTCAGCCAACTGAGAGATGCCGTACGTGAAGTAGCCGTCAACCAGGTCTATAAGTCTATTCAACACCGCGATGAACTGTATATGGCTATCATCGAAGCCTTGGAAGATCTGGAAGATGAGCTGGAAGAGCTGACTGAGAAAGAAGAAGACGAGGAAGAAGAAGACGAGGAAGAACAAGGTTAGAGGGGATTATATGGTCAAAAATTATCTTGAAATAATCTTGAGCGAAGTGGGTCAGGTCTTAAAAATTCCGGATCTGCATCCTGATCGCAATCATTCGTGTCTGATCAATATGCCTGAAGGCATAAAAATACAGCTCGAGCAAAATCCTCGAAATGATGAGTTTATCATAGGTGCTGATTTGGGCCCTATTCCCCCAGGACGCTATCGCGAAGACTTATTTCGCGAGGCTCTCAAAGCTAATGGCATGCCTTATCCGCAGCATGGCATCTTCGCCTATAGCGCCAAGACCGATCATTTGATCTTATATCAAACTTTTCGACAAAGGGATTTGACGGGTGACCGTATTGCCGATGAGATCTCCCCTTTTGTGGAAAAAGCCAAGAAATGGAAAGAGTCGATGGAAAAAGGTGAACTTCCTGTGGTAGGATCGATGAAGTCTTCTTTTGGCATGTTTGGTCTTAGGCCTTAGAAAATAGTTCTCTTGCATAATTAATCTCCTTACCTGTTCCCGTGCCCTTGCCCAAATTGTTTTAAATTCCTTATCCTGATCCCGAATTAAAGGGTTTGAACCACTGAGTGTAGAGAGAGTAGTGTGAAAAGATTTGAACCACTGAGGAGGGGAGGGCAGTGAGACAAAATTGGGTTCATAATAGAGGTATGGGTATGTATCCTTGCCTGCAAATAATTATGACTCAAAGTCATAATTATTTGTAACTATTCAGTACTCTAGAAGGTTCTATAAATATTGCACAGTCGAAGTAAATAGATTCTGATAACTTTTTAATCTAATAGCAGGTTTATATATCTGAGAGTTCATGCATGACGATCTAGATTAAAACCCAACATACTCCAATCGCGTTACAATAAGCGCGCAATTAGAGTATGTTGGGTTTAAATAAATAGATAAACAAAGATGGTCGAGCAAGGGAAAGGTAAAGAGCAAATTCATACATTATTTGTGTGCTCACACTTGTCTCACTGCCCTCCCCTCCTCAGTGGTTCAAACCTTTTCACACTGCTCTCACCACACTCGGTGGTTGAAACCATTTTATTCGAGTTTGGCATGGGCAAGGGCATGGGCAGAGGTTAAATAAGGGTAATTGTAATAATTTTCCTATCTTGTGTAAGATATAATTTTAACGTATCTGACTTTCATTGGTGTGACTTATGAATGGAAAAATACCCTATAAAGCGTCCCATAACCATATTTTCATAAAAAAGCTCGCCTTTAATTTTACCATTGGAACCGCGATTATGCTGACATCCTTGTTCATAGGGATATTAGGATATCACTATACAGAAAATATGTCTTGGTTGGATTCTTTTGTGAATGCGTCGATGATTTTGTCCGGTATGGGACCTTTAGACCCCCTTCACCACGACAGTGGCAAGCTATTTGCTGGATTTTATGCTTTATACAGCGGAATTATATTTCTAATCGCCATGGCGATTGTCTTTTCACCCATATATCATCGCTTCGTGCGCAGAATCCATCTTGAAGATACGCATTAAAGACTTACCTTACGCAGCCGCGTCAGAGGCAGCGTAAGGTGAGTTAATTACTCTGAAGTTGAAAGTTCCTGCAGACGCAGGTCGAACTCATTTAAGTAGAAGTCAAATTCATCTGGGTCGATCACCCAAGCAGTTTTAAGGATATTTGCCAAAATCGGTCTATTTTCTGCGATAAATTCTTTGTTAGGCAGCGTTTTTTCGTTGGACAGTAGAAAAGCGTTTAGTTTTTCAAGGACGGTATAGTGGATTTCATTTTGAAAGTAGACGAGTTTTTTTGTGTCGGAGACTTTGTCAAAAGTAATTAGAGAGACAGCTCTGGTCACGTTACGTTCTAATTCTTGCAGATGTTCGGAATTTTCGATATGAGACAGATGAGCTTGAATTTCGGATTCGAAGGATTTTATCGCTGTGGGTTGGAATGTTGCTATGTCGGGATGAGGTGTCTCCTGTGCTTGAGTGCCAACAGCTTTTGTATAAGCAAGAAAATTAGCTTCAGGCATATCTGAATAAGGTTCTCGGAGCGCATTGAGTTCAGTAGTAGAGGTGGAGGTGTTTTGTTTTTTAGCCTCTTGATATTGCTGCATAATCCTGGTCAGTTCTGCGATGAAGCTGATAGCCGCCTGATTTTTTTCCAATTGTAAAGGGTCATTGTGATATCGACTTTCACCGCTGCGCAGCAGATTTTCTAGGTTCTTTAAAAGTAGAAGTATATCCTCATGATGCTTAGTTTCGAATAGTTTTTTGAGCTCAAATTCTGAGAAGAGGATATCTTGATCTTTGGAGGTTGAAAAACGCTGTGCATCTTTGTATAGATGGCGCTGGGTCTCTGGGGAAGTTTTTCCTTGATAGGTAACCGGTGTGTGATCAGGTATTTCGTGGAATGGAGATGGCATTTCATCGTCATTGGCATCATTGAATTCGATTTCAAACAGGTCATTCTGCTCACCCTGCTCCATAAGGAAGGTCAGTTCGGCGAGATCTTCATCGTCACTAGATGACGAAGATTTATTTTCCATAAGCAAATGGCTGTCGATAATTTTTCCTTGCGGGTTTAATTGTATGGTTGCGTACAAGAAATGGTTGGTCGGATACAGGATGCTCATGGCTTTTTGAGCCTTTTGCAGCCATTTAAGGCCTTTAGTGGTGTAAAGCACTAAATTCGGGTATTTGTCTAGTTGTCTGATTTCTTCTTGAATTAGACTTCTTTCATAGGGATTGATGAAGTTGTCGGTAATCATCAGGGCTTTTCTTAAAAAGGTTTCGCTGAAGGGGTAATATCTTGGGGCATTGTAGATAGCGTTTTCGGCTCCAGGTCTGACCAAGGACATGGCTTTTGCAAAAATATACCCTAGATCTTTTCCCTGACGAGACATGGAATGGAATGAGATAATTTCACCCTGTTTAATCAGGTTGTTGACTTCTACTGCATTCATGCCTTCAAGGGTATTGGGATTCAATAAAAGCCTATTGAGCGACTTCAAATCAGTTGTTCTGCGCAATTCCATGGATTTGGAATCTACTAAAATAGAGGCTTTTGGAACCAACCATTGAAGCAGATTAGGAGAAGGTTGGGCGATGATTAGGAATTGGGATAAATCGGCACTGGAGTAAATTCTGAGGGAATATTCGTTGTTTCTGAATTGCCCATGATTTTCAAAGAAATAAGCAGGAGAATATTCCGAAGCTAAAACAGCCATCAGATTGTTTTTGAGAAAATCGGGATCCGACCAATTTTGGTTAAGAGGCTTGACATGGTTTAATTGAGCGAAAGAGAGGGCCATGGCGATATCGGCGATGCCTTCTGCGGCATCTAACTCGTCTTCAATGTGTTTTGCGCGTAGGTGGAAAAAAAGTATCAGTAGAGTCGATATGAATATAATTAGAAAAGCTGAAAGGGCAATTCCGATGGTTTTAAAATTGGCCTTTATGGGGTTTGTGGATTCTATAGGGCTCTTTTTTTTGTGTTGGTTCCAGCTTTCGCTTTCATCATCAAATTCGCTTAAATAGGCGTCTTTTAAAGATCCTTTGTGATTTTTTTGTGGAGTTATGGTACTTGTGGTTTCTGCCAGATTTTTTTTATCTTTCAAAATTATGGGTGGCACAGGCGGTTGAGGTAGGTGTGTAGACTGTGTGGATTCTTCTTGAGGGGATTCTTGCGCAAACTCTTGTTCGAGTTCCAATTGATTGACTTCATTGATCAGCTCTTGGAGCTCGCTGTCTTCCCAGGCATTTTCTTCATAGCTTTCTTCTTCGATGTCTTCTTCTTGATATTCGTCATCCAACGAGGAAGGGGTATTTAGAGCAGAATCGGCTATGTTGTTGTTAGAAGGAGAGAAATTATGAGATGCCAAGGAAGGTTCATGGCTTTTTTCATGGATTTTATTTTCGATGAGTTCCTGCAATTTTTCTTCGCTGGTATCCAGCCAATGTTCTTGAGGAGTGGTTTTAATGGCGTCAGTCTGGGAGGGAGGATCCCTCAGTTCTTTGTCGACGTTGTTATCGGTATTAAATTGAATATCTGTATTTCCGATTTGAATGACATCATTATTGGCTAATTTCTTTTTACCAAAGGGCATCCCATTTAAGGTGGTGAATGGATCGTTAGCTACATTAATGATATAGTAGTCGTCAGCTTTTTGTTCTATTTTGATGTGCGAAGGTTCAAGATTTTCTCCCGGCAAAGAAATATCTGCGCTCTCACAGGATCCAATCAAAATAAGATTCTTTTGAAATTGTTTAATTTCCTTATCGGAATGTGGGTTGAGTGTGAGCTTAATCATATAAAAATACCAGTAAATGCTCCCCTAAATGCAGTAATCCAGGTATAGAATCGCAGTTCTATCACAATAAAAGCCGACCGTCAACCAAATATAACAAAAATACACATTTTTTTCTTGGTATATTCCATATGAGCCATCAGAAAGATGGCAATGTCGAGTTGTGAAAAATCCTTATAGGGAAAAACCTATATATAGTTATTGAATCGAATACCTTAATTTGTTATACTCTAGTTTTTTATGTCAGCAAATCAGGAGATTTTCCTTGAAGTCGATTTTTAATATTTTTAAACCCGCTCAGCATATAGAGCCTATTCAAGATCAGGAAGAAGTGAAAGCTGTCTACAAATACTGGCGGTTTCGTATCTTGTACTCCATGTTGATCGGTTATGTGTTTTATTACTTCACGAGAAAGAGTTTTACCTTTGCCATGCCGGGCATTATTGCGGATTTGCAGTACGATAAAAGTGAATTGGGAATGCTCGGAAGCATACTTGCGATTTCTTATGGAATAAGTAAATTTACATGTGGAATTTTGTCGGACAGGTCGAATCCCCGCTATTTCATGGCGTTTGGACTGATTATGACAGGTATATTAAATATATGCTTTGGGCTTTCTTCTTCCTTTTTCTTCTTCGCTTTATTTTGGGGGCTCAACGGTTGGTTTCAGGGGTGTGGCTGGCCTCCATGTGCTCGATTTTTGACCCATTGGTACTCTCAATCTGAGCGGGGCTCTTGGTGGTCAACTTGGAACATATCGCATAACATAGGCGCAGGACTGACTCCTTGGATAGTTGGGGCTTGCATGAGCTTGCCGCTGATTTTAAAAAGCTCGGGATTGATTCCCGAAGATTTCATGCATATGATCCCTTCCGGTTGGCGTGTGGCGATGTATGTGCCGGGGGTCTTGTGCATTTTCGGCGGCCTCTTTCTGATTAATCGATTACGGGATACGCCGCAGTCTTTAGGTTTGCCACCGATTGAGCTGTTTCGCAATGATTATGGCCAAATCAAAAATCAAGAAGAACTAGAAAAAGAGCTTGGACTGCGGGAACGTTTGGTAGAATATGTATTAAAAAACAAATTCATTTGGTTGCTGGCTGCGGCCTACTTTTTTGTGTATGTCATTCGAACAGGGGTCAATGATTGGACGGCTTTATATCTTTTGGAAAACAAAGGATATACGAGCAATTTTCTGGCGAACGGTACCGTTTCGATGTTTGATGTGGGTGGATTTTGTGGAAATTTGGCAGCAGGCTGGGCATCGGATAAGATTTTTGGAGCCAAGAGAGGGCCTGTCAACGTGATCTTTACGTTGTTGGCTTTATGTTCTATCGCCTTTTTTTGGTATGTGCCTACAGGGGACGCCTACGGATGGCTGGACGGCCTTGCTTTAGCGTGTATCGGATTTTCGGTGTTTGGCCCTCAGATGTTGATCGGTATTTGCGCCGTGGAGTATTCTCATAAAAAGGCTGCGGCAACGGCTAATGGTTTTGTTAGCTGCGTTTCTTATGTAGGTGCGGCAGCGGCTGGTTATCCGCTCAGCAAGATTACACAAATTTATGGATGGGATGCTTTTTTCATTACGTTGCTGGTGTGCAGTGTGATGGGAACGTTGCTGTTGATACCCACTTGGAATGTCAAAGAAATCAAACGTAAGCCTAAGACCGTGGAACCTGTACTTGCAACGGCTACCGCTGAGGATTCATAAAGTCGGGTTGACGCTAACGACTTCAACAAGTGAAGAATAATTCTTGATTTGTTCATCAGCTGTTATAAAAGTCAACGGTTCTGTAATGGATTGTGCTATCAGTATTCGATCGAAGGGATCTCGGTGAATATCAGGCAGGTTAGCCACAGCAGCAGCGTGCGAGAATGTGATAGGCAATTCTAAAAACCCGCTTTTTTCAATAGCTGCTACAATTTCATTCACGTTGCCCTGCAGTTTATTCAGCTTAATTTTAATGGTGATTTCCCATATGGATGCACTGCTTACATAGACCTCATCTGCACTAATAATTCTTGATTGGGTTGATTTTGTAAGTTTTTTATCGCCATTCACGCACCATAGAAAAATATGCGTATCCAAGAGTAATCGCATAATGTCTTTAACCCTCAAAATCTGCAAGAAACTCGTCAGACAAGGGGGCATCAAAGTCTTCAGCGATTTTAATTTTACCTTTGAGTACTCCAAAGCACCTTGTCGTTTTTGTCTTAATCGGGCCTAATTTAGCCACAGGTTTACCGGCCATAGCGATGATTATTTCATTGCCTTCGGCGACGTCATGGATCAATTTGGAGAAATGCGTTTTGGCTTCATAGATATTGACCATTCTCATAATACATTCCTTGTTAACCAACCTTAGTCTAGTCTATATATACTTTTTTTTGCAACCTAAATATATCTCATGTTCGTTAATTGACTGAATGTAGTTTGAATTATTTTTTTGATTTAGACGCAATTTCTTGCCATTGAGCATTTTTTTAATTCATCATCTATGATACAAAATACCGTTATGATAAAATCACTCAATGACATGTCTTTGCACTTTTGTTTCGTTTCGTTCAAAAACATTGCGCAGACCCGTCGTTTTGTTAACTATATTTTAATTTGCATGTGTTGTTTTTTTGCGATCTTTTCTGGTGCGAAACCCTAGAAAAGATCGCATAGTAAAGTCGCACATCGCCTATATTTAGTGATTGTTTGCTATGACATGGGTTCCTTTACACGTTCATTCCCAATATTCCATTCTAGATGCAACAGCATCCATAGAAGAGATTACCAAGAGCGCCGCCGAATTCGGTATGCCGGCCTGCGCTTTGACGGATCATGGAAACCTATTTGGTGCGGTCGAATTTTATAAAGCTTGCAAAGAGCTAAAGCTGAAACCCATTATCGGCTGTGAAATTTATGTGGCTCCGGGTTCCCGTATAGAGAAAAAAAAGGAGAGCGGCAACAGGGCCAGTTATCATCTGACGCTTTTGGCCAAAAACAATGCCGGCTATAAAAATTTGTGCAAGCTTTCCTCTTTGGGCTATCTAGAAGGATTTTATTACAATCCGAGGATCGATAATGAGCTTCTAAAAAAGTTTTCGGAAGGCATTATCTGCCTTTCCGGTTGTGTGAACAGCCGCTTGGCTCAAGAGATTCTTTCAGGGTCTTCTGAAGCAGCCATAGAGATCATTAAATGGCATCGCGACATCTTCGGCGAGGATTACTATTTAGAGCTTATGCGCCATTCGATGAGCGAAGATGATATCTTCCGGGATGGCATGCAGCAGGAAACGTGGCTATATCCGAATTATCAAAGTTATATTCAGAAGCAAAACACCGTAAACGCCTTTTTGATAGAGGCTTCGCAGAAATTGGGTATTCCTCTAGTGGCTACGAATGACAGCCACTACATCCAACGCGAAGATTGGCGGGCGCATGAAATCTTGCTAAATGTCCAGTCCGGAGAGCCTTGTGAAATCTGGGAAAAGGACTCATTGGGCAATCCCAAATATCGCAAGCCCAATCCTAAACGTTTGACCTATGCTTCGCATGAGCTGTATTTTAAGTCCCCTGGGCAAATGCAGGAACTTTTTGCAGACATTCCGGAAGCTATCAGCAACTCTTTGGTTATCGCAGAAAAGTGTCATGTTGAATTAGATCTGAAATCCAAGCACTATCCCATATTTATCCCACCTGCCTTGGAAAATAAAACCTATACAAAAGAAGAGCAGGTAAAAGCTGTAGAGGATTATCTGTGGCAGCTCTGTGAGGAAGGTATTAGTAAACGATATACACAGGATCGCTTGGATAAAATAAAGGAGCTGTTTCCGGATAAAGAACCGATGCAGGTGGTAAGGGACCGTCTTTCCTATGAGATGAATATCATCGTGCCTAAAGGCATGGGCGATTATCTGCTGATCGTCGGCGATTTTATCAACTGGGCCAAACAAAACGGCATCCCCATGGGACCCGGCAGGGGTTCAGGTGCAGGATCCATCATTCTGTATCTGATAGGCGTCACCGATATAGAACCGATCAGATTTCATTTGTTCTTCGAGCGTTTCATCAATCCCGAGCGTATCTCCTATCCCGATATCGACGTGGATATTTGCATGGACCGGCGCGGCGAAGTGATCCGCTATACTTTGGAAAAATATGGCAAAGACAACATAGCTCAAATCATCACCTTCGGCACGATGAAAGCCCGCATGGCCATCAAGGACGTGGGCAGGGTGCTCAGTGTTCCTTTATCTAAAGTGAATGAGATCGCTAAATTAGTTCCCGAAGACCTCAATATTACATTGGAGAAAGCCCTCGAAAAAGATCTTGACCTGAAGTCTATGTATGAGCAGGATGCAGATGCCAGACGCATCATAGATGTCGGGATGAAGCTGGAAGGCTCGATCAGAAACACCGGCATTCATGCCGCAGGTATTATTATCAGCGGCGACCCTCTGCTAGAGCATATTCCTCTGTGCAATGCCAAAGATACCGATATGCCTGTCACACAGTACTCGATGAAGCCCGTGGAGATGGTTGGAATGCTGAAGGTCGACTTTTTAGGCCTCAAAACTCTTACAGCGATACAAACGTGTGTGAACGCCATTCGCGTGTCTACAGGCAAATCGATTGATTGGATCAACCTGCCCTTGAATGATAAAGCAACGTTTGACCTGTTGAACCAAGGGAGGACGCTGGGTGTATTCCAGCTAGAATCTGGAGGCATGCAAGACCTGGCCAGAAATTTGCATTTGGATAAATTTGAGGAAATCATCGCTGTGGGCGCTCTTTATCGTCCGGGTCCGATGGATATGATCCCTTCATTTATCAACCGCAAGCATGGCCGCGAGCCTATAGAATACGATCATCCCTGGTTGAATGATATCTTATCTGAGACTTATGGTATCATGGTCTACCAAGAGCAGGTTATGCAGATCGCGAGCAAATTAGCGGGATATTCCCTTGGCGAGGGCGACGTCTTACGCCGCGCGATGGGAAAAAAAGATATGGACCAGATGGCCAAGCAAAGGGAGAAATTCCGCCAAGGGGCTTTGGAGAAAGGGATTCTAGAAGATATCTCCATGGGTATCTTTGATAAGATGGAGAAATTTGCAGCTTATGGTTTCAACAAATCGCATGCCGCTGCCTACGGTTTTCTCTCTTATGTGACAGCTTATCTGAAAGCCAACTATTCCAAAGAGTGGATGGCTGCTTTGATGACATGCGATTGCGATGACCTAAGCAAGGTTTCAAAGTTTATTCGGGAAGCACATGCTCTTGATATCGCTATTTTGCCTCCGGATATCAATGAAGCAGGCCTGACATTTGTGGCTACCCCTCAGGGTATCCGCTTTGCCATGAATGGCATCAAAGGTATTGGCACGGGAGTGGTCGAGGCTATTTTAGCCGAAAGAGATAAAAGGGGGCCGTTCAAAACCTTTTACCAGTTCTTTAAAAGAGTCGATTTGAAAAAGGTCGGCAAGAAAGCCATAGAAAACTTGGTGGATGCGGGTTGTTTTGATTATATTGGTTGGAGTCGTGATGCTTTGCGAGAAAGTGTAGAGCCGATGTATGAGTCTGCAGCCGGTGAGCAGGTGGATAAAGCCAAGGGATATATGAGTTTATTTGCCAAGATTTCCGAACAAGATGAAGGTCGGTTTGGCCAGCCGCCGCCTGTGACAAATAAATCCTCGAAACTGGATGTTTTATTAAAAGAAAAAGAGCTTTTGGGGCTATTTTTAACAGGTCATCCTTTAGATAGTTGTAAAAATTTACTTACACGATTAGCTTGTGTGCCATTAAGTAAGCTAGATACCATGGATCACAACCATGTATTTAGAGCGGCCTTTATTGTGGAGTCTGTGGTTACTAGGATATCCTCGAAATCGCAGAAGAAATTTGCCATCCTGATGATAAACGATGGTGCCGAGAGTTATGAATTGCCGATATGGCCTGAACTTTACGAAGAAAATCAGCAATTGCTCAAAGAGAACCAGCTGCTTTATGCTGTTTTATGTGTGGATAAGAAGGAACATGCTCTGAAGCTAGATTGTAAGTGGTTGGGCGATCTCACTAAGACCGATGAGGCTATGGTTCAGGCTTGCGACGAAGCCTTTGATAAAGCTAAAATGACTATAGCGCGTTTTGCCCAACATAAAAGAGACCCTAAAACACCCAAGCCTGGACCCAGTATGCCTGAGAAGAAATCCCCCCCTGTTCCATCAAAACCCTTGAAGCTTTCTTTAAAATTTGATCTTTGCAAAGGAAGGTTAAGCCATATTTTAAAGCTAAAAGAGCTTTTTACAGAACATAAAGGCGATCTGCCTATAGAGATAGATTTTGTGATGGATGGGCATGCTCGCGCAAGCTTAAAAATAGATAGCCGATGGGGAATAAGTCAAAGCTCCGAATTCGAGAGAGGATTGCAAGATATCCCCGGCATTCATATCATGAATGAATAAGGTTTGATAATTCTTTGACATAGAGCCAGCAGTCCCCGCTAATATAATCAAGAGCCCTAGAATAGGCCAAAGAGGGTAGCTCTGGAGATGCAGCCCCGAAAGGGCAGCGCGACCAACGGTATAAGTGTATATAGCAGGAGCTGCTGATAAAGAGCTGAGTGTAGATGATGAAGATTTTCCACGTATTTAGTACAGTTACTGAGACAGTCAAAGGTTTTATTTCGGATGAATGCGGCTATAAATCGTCCTCTTTGACGTTCTACACCTTATTGTCGATAGTTCCCATTTTATCAATGGCCCTCGGAATAGCCAAGGGTATTGGGCTAGAACAGTATCTGGAAGCGGAGTTAAAAGTCCGTTTGCTGGACCAGCCTGAAATGGCCCATCAAATCATTTCATTTGCGTATTCTATGTTGGATCAAGTCCATGGCGGATGGTTGGCATTGCTGGGCTTGATTGGTTTTCTTTGGACTTCCTTGCAGTTATTTGGAAATATTGAATATGCCTTTAACGCGATTTTTAAGACACAATCGAGTAAGTCATATTTCCGTCAATATATGGAATATTTTTTCATGCTCATCTTGGGTTCGCTGTTTTTCATCATATCCAGCAGTTTAGCGGTCATGACGATGGTTCAGTTGAATTTAGTTTCGCAAGAATACGCCTGGGTGGATTTTTTAAGTCCTTATCTGAAGCAGCTCTTAAAATCATTTCCTTTTGTGGTTAATGGGTTGTTATTTACCCTGATCTATAAATATTTCATCAATGTCAAAATTTCATGGCTAAATACTCTGTTAGGAGGGATCGTTGCCGGCTCGGCATATCAATGTCTAGAGTGGATCTACTTGTATTTTCAAATAGGTGTTGCCAGTTATGGTGCGGTCTATGGAAGCTTTGCAGCGCTGCCCTTATTTTTAGTATGGGTTAACTGGAGCTGGTCTATCGTGCTGGCAGGTGCAGAGCTGATACATCAACTGGAGGCAAGGAAGCAAGAGGTCGCATGAGCAAATATATAGTTAGCGCATCGAAAATATCGGGCGGCCTCAGCCTGCCTCCTTCGAAATCGCAGAGTTTGAGGGCTGTCCTATTTGCAGCTTTGGCTCATGGCCGTAGCTGTATAGAAGATTATCTGCCCTCGCCAGATATCTTTGCCATGATTTCGGCTGCTAGGATTTTGGGAGCCTCTGTAGAGGTCTCTCCAAAGAAGCTGCACATCCGAGGCATAGCCGGAAAAGTGCACTGTGCCGAAGACATCATCCATGCGGGAAATTCAGGGATAGTCCTGCGGTTTTGCAGCGCAATTGGAGCTTTGGGATCCATGCCGGTGGTCATTACCGGGGATCATTCCATCAAGTATCGTCGACCAATGAAGCCCATCATCGGCGCTTTAGAGCAGCTGGGTGTGTCTGTACAGACATTAAGAGGCGATGGAGGGGCTCCTCTGATCGTGCGCGGCCCGATTCAGCCGGGCAAGGCACATTTAAACGGTGAAGACTCTCAACCCGTCTCTGCTTTGTTAATAGCCGGAGCTTTTGCTTCAGGCCCTATCGAACTATGTGTAGAGAATCCTGGAGAAAAGCCTTGGGTGGACATGACGTTGCATTGGCTTCAACGGTTGGAAATTGGGTATGCCCACACTAATTATGAAAATTATGTGATGCATGGGAACGCAAGATATGACGGATTTTGTTATCGCGTGCCCGGAGACCTCAGCACATTGGCATTTCCTCTGGCTGCAGCAATCATTACGCAATCTGAAGTTACCCTGCATAATGTCACTCTATCAGATCCGCAAGGGGATAAAAAAATTATAGACATATTTCGCCGCATGGGAGCTAATATCGAGGTAGATGAAACAAATCAGTGTTTGCATGTAATGAAAAGTGGGCGGCTGAGGGGTATGTCTATCGATATTAATGATTGTATTGATGCCCTTCCAATTTTGTCTGTAGTGGCTTGTTTTGCAGAAGGCGAAACGTTAATCACCAATGCTGCTGTGGCTAAGCATAAGGAGAGCGATCGTATCCACTGCGTAGCGAAAGAATTGCAAAAAATGGGAGCGTATATTTCTGAGAGAGAGGATGGACTATGGATTTCATCGTCTAAGTTGAAGGGAGCTGAGGTCAGCTCTAATCAGGATCATCGCATAGCCATGGCTTTGAGCGTAGCCGGCATGGCAGCATCCGGAACCACTTGCGTAGCGGATGTGGAATGCATCTCCAAAACGTATCCAGCCTTTCTAGAGGACTTTAGACGTCTAGGAGCTTATCTTAAAGAGGAACCATGAATATAGTGCTTTGCGGTTTGCCCAAGTGTGGAAAAACGACCGTAGGGAAGCTGTTGTCGAAGTCCTACCCAGTCGATTTCATAGATGTCGACTGTTTAATTGAATCAGCCTACTTTCATCAAACGGGGATAAGGATGACTTGTCGAGAGATTTTTCTTCGAGAGGGAGAATGCCTATTTCGCCAATGGGAAGCGGAGCAAATTAAAACACTACCTGGAGAAAAAAGATCCGTCATTTCTTTGGGAGGAGGCAGTTTGATGAATATAGAAAGTCGTGAGTATGTCAAAAGCTTGGGACAGATCATTTACCTCCAGTCAGACCCTCGGATAGTATGGAAAAGAATAGCTGCGAGGGGTGTCCCTGCATATCTTGACAAACGTAATCCTGAAGAGGAATTTTATCGCATAGCCGCACAAAGGACAGAGGATTATGAGTCCGTAGCTACTCACGTTATCGAAACCGCTCATTTTACCGCAGCTGAAGTGGTGGAGTTGATCAGAAGGAGGATGGATGGCTAGCAATGCATTTGGAAATCTATTTAAAGTAACCACCTGGGGTGAGTCCCATGGACCGGCTATCGGAGTGGTGATCGACGGCTGTCCGGCTGACTTGGAAATATCTCATGAAGATATCCAGAAAGCTTTGGCTTATCGAGCTCCCGGCAGGAATGCCTATACTACACCACGTGCCGAAACAGACCGAGCAGAGATTTTGTCCGGGGTATTTGAAGGCAAAACTACTGGGGCTCCGATTTCTATTCTGATTCGCAATCAGGATGCAGACTCCAGCAAATATGAAGCCATGAAACATTTGCTAAGGCCAGGTCATGCCAATTTCACTTATCTTGAAAAATATGGAATCTGCGATTACAAAGGCGGCGGAAGGTCATCAGCTCGAGAAACAGCTTCTCGGGTCGCTGCAGGTGCTGTAGCAAAGAAGCTGTTGTCTCTTCACGGTGTCGAGGTAGTGGCATATGTAAAACAGGTGTATGATACTACCGTGGGAACCCTTCCTGATAATTTCCATGAAATTAGACACAGAACTTTAGCAAGCCCAGTGTTTTGTCCCGACGCAGATAAGTCGTTAGCTATACAGTCTTTGATTGAATCGGCTAAGGCTTCCGGCGATTCATACGGTGGAATTGTCGAATTTGTGACCACTGCAATACCTGTGGGATGGGGAGATCCTGTCTATCAAAAGATCGAAGCGGCATTGGCCAATGCCATGATGAGTATACCGGCTTCCAAGGGTTTTGAGATAGGATCAGGATTTGCTTGTGTCAGCATGCGCGGATCCGAGCATAATGATGCTTTTGTGAAAGTCGATGGCCGTATTCAGACCGCCACCAACCATGCGGGAGGCGTCTTGGGCGGTATTACCACGGGCATGCCTTTGATCGGACGTGTAGCTTTTAAGCCTACATCTAGTATCAGATTAGAGCAAAGCACAGTGGATATCGAAGGCAATAGTGCGGCTTTTAAGCTTTCAGAGGGATCTCGGCATGACCCATGTGTAGCAATTCGAGCTGTGCCAGTGGTGGAGGCTATGGTCGCCTTGGTGTTAGTGGATGCGTTACTTGCCAATAGGACGGTGCGAATATGAGGCTTGAGGTAAAGCTAGAGGCAAAACAGCATGAATACCAGATCCTATTCTATGAAGGTTTTTGGGGGGATCAGGCTCATCTTCATTCTGCTCTCAGTCCTTATGGTAAAAAAATAGCCATTATTACGGATGAGTCAGTGGCTAATTTGTATGCAAAGAACATAGAATTTGCTTTATGCCATGCAGGATTCGAATCCTTCGTTTTTACATTTCCTCCCGGAGAACAGAATAAAACCAGGGAAAATAAAGCCGCTATTGAAGATGCTATGCTGCAAAAAGGCTTAGGGCGCGATATTGCGGTGTTAGCCTTAGGAGGCGGGGTGGTCTTAGATCTGGCCGGATATATAGCAGCCACTTATGGACGGGGTGTACCGTTGATTATGATGCCTACGACTTTGCTGGGAATGGTAGATGCCAGTCTCGGCGGAAAAAACGGCGTGAATACGTTATACGGAAAAAACTTGATCGGTACTGTATATCAACCCCGAAAAGTGATCATAGATATTGCTTTTTTAAGGTCTTTGCCCTCCTCCGAAATACGCAACGGCTGGTCTGAGATGATCAAGCACGCTTTGATTGCAGATAGAGCCTATTTTGATTTTATGTTTGAGCATTGCGACCCATTATGCTCCCTTGAGACTTCCCAGATTGTTCCGGCCATTCACAAAAGCTGTGAAATTAAAATGCAGATTGTCATGCAGGACGAACATGATGCAGGCATGCGCAATTTGTTGAATTTTGGACATACGATAGGCCATGCTTTGGAAAAGAGCTCAGAGTATACCCTATCCCACGGCGAAGCTGTCGCTATAGGCCTTGCTGTGGAATCTTATATTTCCATGCTTCAGGGGAAGCTTAAAGCGGAAGCATTTGAACGCCTCCTTGCCATCATTAGCAAATACCGGATGCCTCTGCGGTTGCCTGCGGGCATCACTGCAGGTGCAATTAAAAAAGCCATGGCTATGGATAAAAAATCCTTGTGCGGACAACCCCGCTTTGTCATCATTCAAGAGATTGGCAAAACGGAATGTTTTGACGGCTGCTATTGTGCGCCTGTGCAGGAAAAGGTGATAGATGAAGCCATAGAATGGATGTTATATGATTTGTGCTGTCATTAAAGGTCCGGATATATTCGAGGTCCGCAAACAGATCGACTTAGTCCAAGACCAGGTGGATTTGCTGGAATTGCGGTTGGATCTATGGGATCGCATAGACTTGCCTTTTTTAGAATCCTTGAAAAGTGAATATGCAAAGCCGCTGATATTTACCCTACGCAGCCCCCAGCATGGAGGTGCATTTCGCGGGTCAGAGAGGGAACGTCAAAGCCTTTTGCGGCAATTGGCTGCTTTGAATCCAGAATATATCGATTTTGAAGTGGATATACCTGAGGAATGGATTCTTCAGATGCAAAAAGATTATCCCGCTATCCAGGTCATTTTATCCTATCATAATTTTAAGGAAATTCCTGTCGATTTAGATTCTATATATGAGAATATGGTCAAAATACCCGCTGCTATATACAAGTTAGCGGTAATGCCTGCTTCGATGGTAGATACCTTAAAATTTCTTTCTTGGGCGATATCTAAAAGGGATATTTTATCAAAATATGTGCAGGGGCCGATTAGTAAATCAATGTCTAGGTTGTTGGCTGTTTGCATGGGAGAAGCCGGTCAGGTCAGCAGGATTATAGGTCCTTTGCATGATAATCCTTTCACCTATGCTTCTTTAGGCGATCATTTGGGGTCGGCACCGGGACAGCTTAATGTAGATATGCTACGAGAGCATTATCATTATCCGAGTTTATCTCTTTCCAGCAAGCTTTATGGATTGATTGGGTCCCCTATAACAATGAGTGTGAGCGATCTCACCCATACCCGAATACTTAGATCTCAGGGCATCGATGCTGTATATGTGAAAATGCGAGTAGAACCTCCTGAGCTTGAATCTTATTTGGAATATGCGAAAAAAAACTTAGTTTGTGGGTTAAGTGTCACCATGCCGCTCAAGGAAGCTATAGTGCCTTTTATGGATGGCATTGATCATGTGGCAAAAGACATAGGGGCGGTCAATACCCTTGTTTTCAAAAATGGAAAGGTGAAGGGATATAATACGGATGGAATGGGCGCCTTGAATGCTATTGAGCGAAAGGTAAAGGTGAAGAACAAACGAGTGCTTATTTTGGGAGCAGGAGGAGCGGCTAAAGCCATAGCTTATGAGGCATATCGCAGAGGGGCGTCGTTGACTATTGTAAATAGGGATGTAGAGAAAGCTAAACTTTTGGCGAATTCATATGCAGCGGAATATTACGGAATTCATGAGATGGCTACTTGTTATGATAAAGGGTACGATATCTTTGTCAACACCACCTCGATAGAATTGCCTATCGATCCTAAGTATCTATGTGAAAAATCTGTTGTCATGGATATTAAAACAAAACCAAAAAAAACCCAATTGCTGCAGGCAGCTGTAAATAAGCAGTTAGCTGTTATTTATGGATATGAAATGTTTATCGAGCAGGCCTTAGGTCAATTTGCCTTGTGGTTTGATGATGAGTTGGATTTACATGCATGCCGGGTGAAGTTCGAAGAGATGTTTGATCAGTTTTTTTTGACCTAATCTAAAAATATATGGTAAAATTCAACCTTTATTCTGAAATAAAATAGTTTAATTTATAAACAAGAAATTATAAAATTTGTGCTTTTTTATTAAAAAAATAAACGACATAACCGCAAATTAAAGAAAGGAAGATTTATGGCATATGACTTATCTATACAACTGCCAAACGATAGTTGTTCAATTGAAAATATAAAATTTTCTATATCTCCAAAGTTTAAGACAACAGTTGGAGAAAACCTTACATCTACCGTGAATCCCGATTTAATGAAATTCTCATGGGATACTGATCAATCTCTTTCATTCAATGAAACGAAGACCCGATTTTATGTGATACGCCATGGCGAAATTTTATCAAACATACAGAAAAAACTTAGCGGCGGTGAAGTGGATGAAGATTTGACAGATAATGGCAAAGAGGAAGTGAAGAAACTTGCTAAAAAGATTCGGGAACTACAAGAAGAGCGAAAGACGCAGATATCGGCCGTCTATTCTTCACCTTTAATCCGAGCTGCCCATACGGCCGGAGTTTTGGCTAAAGAACTTTGTCTTGAAGTTCAAATTAGTGACAATCTTAAAGAAATCTGTTGGGGACAAGCTTCGCAGAAAACGTATCAAGAGTGTATAGCTATATGGGGAGACCAAAGTGAGCAAGAGCTTATCCTTAAATACCCTGAGCTAAAAGATCTTTGGAATCATCTGCCCAATATTCCCAACGCGGAAAAATATAACGATTTGCTCAAAAGGGCTATAACGAAGATACAAAGCATATCAAGACAAAATCCAGGAAAAGAAATTGTTTTGGTTTCCCATGGAAGCTTGATAACTACTTTAGTACAAAAATGCCTCAATTCAATGGATAGAAAGAAAAAACCCGATATTGGCAATTGTTCTATCTCAGTGTTTTGTTATTCGGAAAAAATGGATGGCTCTGATTCGTGTTTGGATTTTCTAGGTTTGGCAAATTAACTGGAGTTTGAACAAAATTGAAAACACCTTTATTCTCCTACTAGGCCTTATCAAGTAATAGAGAGAGTTGCAAAATTAAGATGCTATATCGCATAATGATGACTTCCCTTTCTAGTTTTAAGGATTTTTATGCCATTCCATTACAAAGATTTCATTCCCAAAAGTTTCATCTGTTTTCGAGAAGGATACACTCGAGAAAATTTTTTCCATGATCTATTTGCGGGGTTAAGTGTAGGGGTGATAGCCTTGCCTTTGGCTTTAGCCTTTGCGATAGCATCGGGTGTACCGCCTGAGAGAGGCTTGTTTACAGCTATTGTGGCCGGTTTTTTGATTTCTCTGCTGGGAGGCAGTCGAGTGCAGATCGGCGGACCCACAGGGGCGTTTGTGGTCATCGTGTATGCAGTGATTCAAAAGCATGGATATGAAGGATTGGCTGTGGCCACTCTGATCGCAGGTATTTTAATGGTACTTATGGGACTGGCAAGGTTTGGGGTATTGCTCAAATTTATCCCGTTTCCTGTTACGACGGGGTTTACTACGGGGATTGCTTTGGTCATAGCCACCAGTCAAGTCAAAGACTTTTTTGGCTTAGAAGCCGAATCCGTGCCGCCTAAATTTTTGGAAAAGTGCGGGTATTTATGCCAAATAGCCCACACCTGGAATGGATGGGCTTTGGCAGTAGCCTTAACTACCTTGGTGCTTATTTTTATGGTGCGCCGTATTTTTCCTAGGGCACCTGGGCCTGTCATGGCTATTGTTTTAGTGACAGCTATAGCATATGGGTTTGATTTTCCCATAGAAACCATTGAGTCGAAATTTGGCGACATACCTAGAGTTTTACCCTCTCCTTCTTTGCCGCAGTTCAACTATGAGCTGGTTAGAAAAGTGTTTCCCGATGCCATCACTATAGCTTTGTTGGGAGCAATTGAATCGCTATTGTCGGCTTTAGTTGCTGATGGTATGACCGGAAATAAGCATAGATCGAACATAGAGCTTGTCGCCCAAGGGTTGGCGAATATAGGATCTATTATTTTTGGGGGCATACCTGCAACAGGGGCAATTGCCAGAACCACCGCCAATATCAAATTGGGAGCTAAAACACCAGTAGCGGGCATGATACATGCTGTTACGCTGCTATTATTGATGTTGGTCTTGGCTCCGTTAGCAGGAAAAATCCCTTTAGCAGCCCTTGCCGGAGTCTTATTATTTGTAGCTTGGAACATGAGCGAGCTGCCGCATTTCGTGGATATTTTGAAAGGCCCCAGGGGTGATGCGCTGATCCTGCTGATCACGTTTTTTTTAACAGTGTTGATAGACTTGACCGTGGCCGTACAGGTCGGGGTTGTTTTAGCTGCGCTTGTATTTGTCAAGTCGATGACAGACAACACTTCAGTGGAAATCTATCGAAAGTTAGTCGCGGACAATAACAACGAAGCTGCGGTTTCGGACGAGGGCAGCGTTTTGTTAGACAAAGATATTCCTTCGGATGTGGCGGTGTTTGAAATCAACGGGCCCTTTTTTTACAGCGTGGCGGATCTGTTGGATGAAGCGTTATTACGCCTGAATCCCTCGCCCAGATATTTTATCCTCAGCTTGCGTAAGACACCTTTAATAGATGCAACCGGCTTGCGTGCTATTAAACTCTTCGCATTGAAATGCAAGAAGAAAAACATCACATTCTTGCTGGCGAATATGAATGCAAGCCAAAAGAGTATTTTTCACAGCTCTGGCATTGTGGACATCGTTGGTAAGGAACATCTATTTCCAGACATGCATACAGCTATTGCCTATAGCCAAACAACCTGAAAATTCTGACTCTTTCTTAAAGCGTAAACTAATAGACTCAAGATCGTTGGCATTGTCATAGTTGTTGTTGACGTTGAGGCAGGAAAGGGCGACACCCCAGCAACAGCCTAGCATGTGCAGATGTGTCCTCCCCCGCCTCCGGATTAATTGTTTATAGACAGGTCGTGCTTATGTTGCTCCCATTTTGCTTCAGGGGTATAGGATAAATGGTTGACGTATCTGGAAATGATAAACAGATAGTCGGATAGACGGTTCAGGTATACCAAGACATTATCAGAGGCGTCTCCGGCTTTATAAATGGGCAATACGGTCCTTTCAGCTCTCCTGCATATGCTGCGGGCTAAGTGCAGCATAGCTCCACTAGGATGGCCTCCGGGCAAAATGAAGGCGTGCAGCTTCGGTAGGTGCTCGTTCCAGTGGTCCATCCACTTTTCCAATAGTTCTACGCCCTCGTGATCAAAGCGGGTTTTGTTGATTTTTGCTGTGGCCGCAGTAGTGAGGGGAGTGGCTAAGGCTGCCCCAAGGTCGAAAAGTGTATGTTGAATCAGCATCAACTGTTCCTTCACATATTCAAAAGGTCCTTGGGAAGGCAGCAAAGCCAAGGCTGCACCGATAGCTGAGTTGCATTCGTCTACTGTGCCAAGAGCTTCCATAAAAGGATCGTTTTTGGGCACTCTTTGACCGGTAAATAGGGAAGTTTCCCCTTTATCTCCGGTTTTTGTATAGATTTTCATCGTTTAGCTCCTATTGATTATAAAGTTAGAACATTATTGTACGTTTGGCTATGCGGTAAGGATAGTAGCAGGTGGGGTGTCCGCTCCATTCCGCATCCGTGATATGGCTGATCCTGATCCAAGGTTGCAATTCCCTTGAAGTGGCGTGGATGAATCTCTGTTCATCTAAACACATTCCTACGTGGGATATAACGGCTTCGGATTTTCCAAAAAACAGCAGATCGCCGGCTTTAAGAGCATCCATGAGAACAGTTTGGAAGCGTTCATCAAGGATTTGCAGCCTAGCATCCCGTTTTAAAAGCATTCCTAATTGAGCATACAGCATTTGCACAAATCCTGAGCAATCGAATCCAAAGCTGGAGCGTCCGCCCCATGTATAGGGCAATCCAAGAAAACGATGGGCAAAAGGGATAAGTTCAGATGGAGCGGTTAGGGGAGTTTGCGGCGAGACGTCTCCTCTTTGGATATACAACTTTTCTCCTGAGGGGATGGATACTTGAATCCAACGCGCATCTGAACTATCTACAGATGCTAACTGACAACCATAAGGCAGTGTAAAGGCGGGACCATATTCAGTATCAGCCTCCCGGTAGATATGCGAGGAGATTCTTGAGGTTTTAAGGTCTACTTGAAAGGGTCTATCAAGTCGGACGAGAGCGTTGCTATCCACCCAGCCAGTATAGTTATCCGGAGTCATTATATAGGAGCGGTCTTGGTGTATGTCGAGAATTTCGACCTGTTCAGACAGGAGAGATTGTGAAACCACCTTTGAATGCAGGCTTGGGGTTTCTCTCATAGTTAAGACGGGAATATGAGTATAGATGTAATTTTTCATAGCCGAAACTTGGAGGCTAAATCAAACATGGAATTTTTTCAAGGTAAAATTTCCGCTTATTCCTTGCAGAGGGAGGTTAAGGACTTGCGTAGCTTCACAAGAGTTTTGGAAGTATATTCGCGCTGTTGTAGCAGCTTTTCGGTTTGATGCAGATGCTTCCAAGCTTGAGGGAGGTTTTCTCTTTCGGCATTTAAAATCGTCAAATAGTATTCTACCTCTGCATTTTGATTATCTAATTCGTGGTATCGCTGTAAAATCTCCAAAGCCTCTCCGGAACGATGAAGCTGCAGCCAGCAGATGGCTAAGCTGAGCAGCCCCTCCCGAAACTTTGGGTGTTGATGCAGCACTTCTTCCAGGGCGGATTTTTTCTTTAAGATGGATTGTCGGGTTTCATCAACATGCATAAAGACGGTTTTAATGCTTGGGCCATCGGTTGCGCCTGTCAGATAGTCTTCGGCTAGGCTGCTTTTGGAAACGGCATAATCGGGAAGATGATGCTGCACAGTTTTCAACATAGAGCTGCCTTTCTCTTCATCGCCTAGGATCAGGTGTGTATAGGCGGTTAGCTCTGTGAGCAGTTGATCTTCGGGTAAGTAAAGGGCGGCTTTTTGGTAACTTTGCAGGGCTTTTGCAAAGTCTTGCTGCTGCCAATGCACCGAGGCTTCATTAAAATGGGCAAGACCGATGACTTCTTTGATGTTTCTCATTTGCAGCGAACGCGTATTCACTCCAAGATACTCTTCGGAGTCCAAGTGGATGCCGCGGGCTGTGGTTTCGATATTGATAAGCTTATCGCCTTCATGGTAGCGGATGTAGATATGCCCGGGCGGAGTCACCATTTCCAGGGTTATGCCTAGGCGTTGGGCGATGCATAAGTACAATATGGAAACTCCCAAGCAGACGCCTCGTCGCGAATCGAGCACGGAAGGCAAAAAGGTATAGACGTCAATATCTTTGGCATATAAGGAATGCGGTGGAAATTTGAATTTCATTTCTTCAAAGATGAAGGCATTGATGCTGCGGATTTTATCTTCGGCCGTAGCTCCAGGTGCGAATTTAGCGCGTATTTGCAAGGCGATTAAATCTAACACAGCTTCATAACTTCTTATCTTTACGAGGTCAGCATTTCCCCACTGTGATAGCAATAAGCCTCTAGCTAGGTCGATGTCTTCGGGAGGGAGGTGGATAAGATATTGTTCATTCTGGATACCATAGCCTTTCAATTTTCGATTTAAAAGGGTTTGCCCCAAGGTTTCGATCATTCGCAGTTGAGCTTCAGAGAGATCGGGTAGAGGCGCGCTGGGTTGCCGATGGACCAGGCTCATGATGGCATCGATCGAGAGATCAAAATCCGGAAACAATTTTAGCTCGGCATTTAAGCTGGACGGGGTTTCAGTTAATAAAAGCCAAGCGTGCTGCAGGGCTTTTTGCCCCTCGGGCGTTTCTCCGTAAAGCCGATAGAAAGCGAGGTGTTGCGCCGCGGATTTTTCGTCGAGGCTATTGTATAAGGCGCGCAGTTTTTGGGAAGAAGGTTGCGATATCACTGGGTTAATACCCCCAAAAAACAGGCAAGATATAAAAAATATAATGCGTATGACCATAAAATAAATTAAAAGTCATCACCTGATTAAATTCAAGATATTTATTCTGAAACTAGATAGTTGTGTAATCGCTTAAATATATGGTGTTAAGCTTTTTTAATAAATAGTTTTTTAATTTATTATTAACTCGAGAAGATTATAGAAATGTTATACTTAGGTATTTAAAGTTTTTAAATTAAGAGCAGGCACGATAAGGTACAGGCTTGAAAAGCCTTAATGTTACAGCCCTTTGGAATTAATTCATGTCGTCCTTTCCAGGACTCAATCTTTTATTTCATTGTAACCCAGGCCTTGCTCCGCTAGATCTCGGCTGTAAAATGCAGGCTTTTTCAAGCCTGCATTTTAGAGTCTACACTGTTTCTTTATGTAGCTGTGGACATATATATATACCTTTATAATAAAAAAATTATTAGCGTTTCTATGCGTTCCTGTTTCGTTCAAACATAGTGTGCATACATCGAGTAAATTTAACATCCAAAATAGAGGAATTTACATATGGATCTGAGTTCTAGTTTTTACACACTCCCTTCAGAAGAAGCGCTAACAAATCTGTATGGTCAACGCCTTGATTTTCGTTCTAAGAATACAGGAATTACATGTTGTTCTAGTTTTGATGGAGGAAAAGTTAAAGTCACCTCAAATGACATGTGCAATATGAATGGAAGAATACATGTGGCCGGCTTAAGCTTTGAACAAAAAACCCTATCTAAAGTTCAAAATTTGCAGCAAGTGTTAAGTATTGTCGAAAAAGCCAAACATAATGAGCTTCCTACGAAATCTGAAGTGAGCGCAACCCAAAGACCTCAAATTGTCATTGTGAATGGTGGCCACATCCAGGAGGTCACTTTTGAAATCCCAGGAGGCATTGTCATCTGTGAAAATGGCGGTTCTGTTGGCACAATTATTCGTGGGATAATGGGTTCTGCAAATTATGTGAAGGAATTAATTGAAGAAGAGCCCCCAGAAAATTTCTTGGATCCCATCTATTTCGAAGTCATGAAAAATCCTTATCGCACCCCCCTAAACCATCAGGACCATGTCTATGATTACAGGACTTTAGAGCGCATCACCAATAAAGACACGGGAAAGTTTATTGATCCGCAGACTCGTATAATCTATGAATTATCGGCTTGCAAGCCCGATGAGAAATTGAAAGCTGAAATTCAAGAATGGTTAACAACTCACAAACCAAAATAGTGAGAAGCTCAATGGACAAAAGGATCATTTGGAAGCTCAAGGCAGCTTTTTACAGTATTTTAAACCTAACAGTTCAGATACCTCGACGAAGGAGAGGTATTTGAAACCCAACTTTACCGGATGATATTTTGCAGTTTTTGTCCTAAGGCTTCATTCGAAGTGATTTCTTCAAGGCTGGGTTTAAAACGATAAGACCAATTAAATTCGGATATGAGGCCCGGGATATTGATACGTTCATCTTCCTCTTTGGGCCAAGTCATTCCGGGGATCAGGGCTAAGTACTCGTTGAGAAGGTTGATGTGAAAGAGGCTGCCGGTGTGGTGGCTGTCCCGCAGGATTTCCTCATGATTTTCGCTATTTAATTCCGGCGTCATTTTCCAGCCTTTAAATTTACAGAATTCCTGCACATCTTCGGGATGGTTTTTCCACCAAAGCTTCAGAGTTTCCGAATCATGGGTGGAAACGGTCGTCATGCTTTCGGGAATGTATTGATCCAGAGGGATATAGCTTTTATCTGTTTCCCAGTTTCGTTCCCAACGCATCACCTTGGTGCCGCTGATGCCCAGATCTTTGAGGCATAACCGTACCTCCGGAGGTACGGTTCCGAGGTCTTCGCCTATCGGCAGCATCAGGCAGTTTTCCAGCATCATCTCCAGGATTTTTTTTCCTTGCGGTATCCATAAGGAAGTATCCGAGGGATAAAAGCGGCCGGTTTTCGCCGGTTGGTCTTGTGCGATGCCCCAAATTCTGAAAAAACCGACGATATGGTCTATCCTGTAGACATGGTAGAAATGGCTAGCGATATTCAGCCGCACTTTCCACCAGTTGTAGTGGTCGCTTTCCAGTGTATCCCAATTATATAAGGGAAAGCCCCATTTTTGCCCTTCCTGGGCATACATGTCCGGCGGCGCTCCCGCCACGTAATCCAGATGGAAAAAACGTCTTTGATGCCACACATCCGCGCTTTCCTTGTTGATGAGGATGGGGATGTCGCCTTTAAGAAGGATATTGTGCTGTTCTGCGATGCTTTTGACTTCGGTCATTTGTTGAAAGCACAGGTATTGCAGGCATTTTTGCAGATTCACCTCGTCTTTGAATTGACGCAGCAGCGTAAAATACTCTTTGGCTCCGGCATTTTTGATTTCGGGCGGCCAGCTTTCCCAACCCTGCCACTGCCTGTCGAATTTTATGGCTTTGAATAGCGCATAGGTTTCGATCCAAGGATATCGGCTGAGAAAAAGCAGATAGTCATAGGTAGATATAATCTGCTCTCCCACCGAAGAAAAGTAATCTTTTAGAAAATTTCGTCTGGCGGCAAAGACGGTGGGATAATCGATGCGTTGAGTTGCATTCAGCTTTTGGAGTTCTTTAAGGCGCATTGCGCTGTTGGGCATGGCCTCTAGATAAGGAAGTTGAGAGAGTGTCAAATGCATGGGATTCAGGGCATTCGCCGATAAAGAACAGTAGGGGCTAGTGTCTGGGCCGTTGTCGTTTAAAGGTAAGAGCTGGATGACATCCCAGCCTATTTGTTTGCACCAGCGAATCAAGGGAATCAAATCATAGTACTCTCCGAGGCCGCAGCTTGTTTGCGAGTGCAAAGCAAATAAGGGGACGTTGATGCCATGATGGTGTTTTACGCCTATCCTTTTCCACTCTCTACCCGCGGCAGTTTTTAGTAGATGATTTGCATGTGCGAGCATAAACATTCCATTTGATTAATGTTAATGTTATTGAAGAACTACCCTATTTCGGATATATACTTTTTTTTATTATAGCAACAGAATATTAACATGAGGAGACACTATTATGTCTTTGCATAATTTGGTCGATGGTTTCGATACAGTATCTAAGAGCATTGCTTCAGGCAATTATTTGATCCGTATGGGAAAACAAGAGGATAATTCCAAAGATCACACTCAAATCATTGGTACGACGGAAGGTTTTCAACTTACCATACCCAAACAGATGTCAAAGGAACAATTGAAAGCCATCTGGGCAATCTATCAAGGCAAGATCTGTGAACTGCCTGTCGAACAAAAAACTCCTCAAGAGAGGCTTTGTGCCATTGCTAACCTCATGCAGAATATTTCCCACTTTAAAATGATGGACTCAGAAATATTCAGGGGATTTCAAAGCTTCGAAAAAGATACACAGAAATATATAAATACTTTAAAGATCATGCAGAAAACCCTACGCGAGTATATTTTGCAAAAAGCCGAACAAGAAGGCATTACTGTGCTAAAAAATAATAATTTGGACACAAAAAAGGAAGGCTTTCATATTGCTGAAAAGTATATTATTCAAACTTATGAAGATATTTTCAAACACCATCTGCGCATGGACGATTTGGAGAAGAGCTATAAAGTGGCAATAAAAATACGTTTTACGGCTCAGGGAGCCAAGGGGTTATTCACATTGGCTATGAAATACCTGCTTCAATCTAAACATAAAGAAGCGATCTTGTGCTTGAATAATATATGTGCTTCCTGTTTGGAATCTGAAGATATTCGTTCTTTTTTTGAATCTTTGGGAGCTATCACAATGGATCGGTGGGAAACAATAGTCAAAGAGATGAAAAATAAGGGCTTGGTAGAGAAGTTGATGCCAAAGATTCTAGAGAAGACCTTAAATCCCGATTCAATTTGGATGCACATGATAAGAGAGCGATTTCAGGGTAATATCACTGCGGGCTCGGATTTTAGGCAGAACTTAGTGCAATATCTTGCGAGTGAAAAGCTCAACCCGGCCTATGTATCACTGCTCATTAATCCCTCTAACACATAACTAAATGAGTATATGTGACTTTATGAAGTCAAAAGCTGGTATAGATACAAAAAAATAATTTTGAAGGTGGATCTTTATATCCAGATTGAGGTATATTTTCCCTTGTAAATTACGTTTTAATTTCAGTAGGTGATAATGGCGAAGCAATACGATGAAAGTACAGTGCAAACTCTGGATGCGTTGGCCCACATACGCTTGCGTCCCGGCATGTATATTGGCCGTCTGGGAGATGGCGGACATCCTGATGATGGCATATATATTTTGCTAAAAGAGATCATCGATAATAGCATCGATGAATTTATCATGAAGCATGGAAAAAAAATTATTGTGAGTCTCGATGAAGAGACTTCTAAAGTTTCCGTGCGCGATTATGGGCGAGGGATACCCTTAGGAAAAGTTGTCGATTGCGTCAGCCAGATTAACACCGGTGCAAAATATAATGACGACGTGTTCCAATTTTCTGTCGGGTTGAATGGCGTGGGCACCAAAGCTGTGAATGCTTTGGCTAGCCATTTTTTAGTGCGCAGCCACCGCGATGGTCAGTACATGGAAGCAAGGTTTGAGCAGGGACTGCTTAAAGATCAAAAGAGCGGAACTACTAAGGAACTGAATGGAACGTATATAGAATTTGTTCCCGATGCGGAAATATTTAAAAAAGCCAGGTATCAAAAGGAATATGTTCTCAAGAGAATGTGGCATTATGCTTATCTGAATACGGGCTTAACCATCTACTACAATGACGAAGCCATCGAATCCAAGAATGGATTGCTGGATTTGTTGAACTCTGAAGTGACCGAAGATAAGCTTTATGAGCCACTGCATTATAGGGGTAAACAGCTGGAGTTCGCTTTCTTGCATACCCAAAGTTATGGCGAAAGCTATTTTTCCTTTGTCAATGGCCAGTATACTTCAGACGGAGGTACTCATCTTTCCGCTTTTCGAGAAGGCATTCTTAAAGGTGTTAATGAATTTGCCAAGAAGAACTTTCAAGGCGTCGATGTGCGCGAAGGTATCGTGGGCACCTTGCTGATCAGGGTCAAAGATCCCATCTTTGAATCGCAAACCAAAAACAAGCTCGGTAACACTGATATTAGGGCGCCTTTGGTGCAAGAAGTGAAAGACGCCGTGGTAGAGCTGCTTTATAAAAACCCTGCTACAGCCAATGAGATCATTGAAAGGGTTGTTTTTAATGAAAAGCTTCGCAAGGAATTGTCAGCGGTAAAAAAAGAAGCCAAAGACAAGCAAAAGAAAATATCCTTTAAAATCCCCAAACTGCGAGATTCCAAATATCACTATCAAGATCAATCGGCACATGCAGACAAAACCATGATATTTCTTACCGAAGGAGATTCGGCTAGCGCGTCCATTGTCGCATCCAGAGATCCTCTGACGCAGGCGGTATTCTCCTTAAGGGGTAAGCCTCTAAACGTTTTTGGGCTTAAACTCGATCAGTTGTATAAAAATGAAGAAATGTACAACCTGATGAGCGCTCTCAATATAGAAGATGATATCGAACAGTTGCGTTATCAAAAAGTCGTCTTGGCCACCGATGCCGATGTGGACGGTATGCACATCCGCAATTTATTGATCACCTTCTTTTTGACTTATTTCGAAGGCTTAGTCATCAATGGCCATCTGCACATTTTGGAAACGCCGTTGTTTAAAGTGCGCAATAAAGATAAAACCCTCTATTGTTATAGCGAAGCAGAACGCGATAAGGCTATAGAACAACTGAAAAAAGGCGTGGAAGTCACTCGCTTCAAAGGATTGGGTGAAATTTCCCCCAATGAATTTAAGCAATTCATTGGCAAAGATATACGCCTGCTGCCTGTGTCGATCAATAGTTTTCATGATATTAAACCCACGCTGTCGTTTTACATGGGGAAAAACACTCCTGAAAGAAAGCAGTTTATCATGCAAAATTTGATCAATGAAGATTTGGAATCCTTGAACGCTCAGCAAAATAGCAATATATAGAAGTAGGACAAGTATGGACGATTTTAAACAGTTAATGCAGCATCATTATCTCAAATATGCCTCATATGTTATTTTGGATAGGGCTATACCGAATGTAATGGATGGATTGAAACCCGTGCAGCGCAGGATTTTGCAGACGCTCTGGGATATGCATGATGGCAAACTGCATAAGGTGGCCAACGTGGCCGGTCAGACGATGGCCTTGCATCCGCACGGAGATGCTCCGATCACCGAAGCGCTGGTCAATTTGGCTAACAAAGGGTTCTTGTTGGACAAACAAGGAAACTTCGGAAATATTTATACCGGAGATTCTTCAGCAGCGGCGCGGTATATTGAAACCCGCCTTTCGCCTTTAGCCTTAGAAACGATGTTCAATGCGGAATTGACCGAAACCATTCCGTCCTACGATGGACGCCGTCAGGAGCCGATATATCTACCTTCAAAGATTCCCCTCTTGCTGATGCAGGGGGCTGAAGGTATTGCCGTGGGAATGTCCACGCATATCATGCCGCATAATTTCGTGGAATTATTGGAAGCCGAAATTGCCATTTTGGAGGAGAGGGAATTTACCATTCTGCCTGATTTTCCCACAGGGGGGATCATGGATGCCTCCCAGTATGAAAAGGGCAAAGGTAAGATTAAGTTGCGCGCCAAGTTGGAGGAAAAAGATCCCAAAACCATTGTCATCACCGAAATTTGTTATGGAACTACGACCGAGTCTTTAATCAAATCCATCGACGAGGCAGCGAAGCGGGGCAAAATTAAAATTGATGCTATCAATGATTATACTTCCGATAAGGTGGAGATCGAAATAAAGCTTCCGCGAGGGATTTATGCCCATGAGATGATCAAAGCCTTATATGGCTATACCGAATGCGAAGTCACGCTGCATTCGCAGTTGGTGATCATTAAAGATGCTTTTCCTTGGGAACCGACCGTGGATGAAGTGTTGTGTTTCCATGTGGAAAAACTGCAAAGTTATCTAAAGAGGGAATTGGAAATCGAGAGGGACAAGCTACTCGAAAAAATCTTTGATAAGACCCTTGAGCAGATCTTTATAGAGAACAGGTTGTATAAAGACATTGAAAAAGTTCCTTCAAATGAAAAAATCCATGAAACCGTGGCTGCCAGTTTAGTGCCGTTCCACGGGCAACTGCTTCGCGTTCCCACGCATGAAGATCGCGAAAAACTCCTCAATATACCGATCCGCAGGATTTCACGCTTCGATATCGACAAAAATCAGGAGGAAATCGTAGCCAACCAAAACCAGTTGGCCAAAGTGGAAAAGGATTTGAAGCAGATTAAAAAGGTGAGCATTACCTACTTGCAACATCTCATCAAAAAGTATGGCAAAGAACACCAACGCAAGACGCAAATCCAGGAAATCGAAAGCATCGACAGACGTGAAATCGACACCCGTGTGGTGAAAATAGGCTTCGACTCAGCTTCTGGTTTTATCGGAACGAAAGTAGCCAGCGATACCTATTTCGAGTGCACCAATTACGACAAGATACTTTTGATGTATAAAGACGGTTCGTATTTGGTGACGAATATTCCTGAAAAGCAATATGTCCACCAGGATAAAAATAAAGTTATCTATGCCGGTGTAGCTGACAAGAAGAGCGTGTTCAGTGTCGTCTATAGAGATCCAAACACCTACCTGTGTTATGGCAAGAGATTTATTATCTCCAAGTTTATCCTAGATAAGAGTTATCGTTATTTTGAGGAAGACATGGACCTCATGTACATCACCACACAGCCGGATGTGAAGCTGGAATTGAATCTAGTGCCTGCACCTAAGCAGCGTATCTCTTCGGTGGACATTGACTTTGCGGAAATATTAGTGAAAGGCGTAGCCGCAAAAGGCAATCGCCTGTCCAATCGCCCAGTCAACAAGGTATTGGTGCAGAAAACACCGAAGGCTGCCGAAGAGAAGCAGCCCACCTTATTTGAAATGAAAAAATGACGCATGCCTACCATTCACTATGAAGTCGCAAAGACCAGCCTGAGTATCTACATCGATGATGAGCTGTGGAGAGAAGTCTCTACAGCGATTATTTCTCCGAAAACGCCTTTGCCTCAAAGTTGCGAAAATCATTCGCAGTTCTTGAAATTATATGCAGAGCTGGAACACAAAGGAGCTAAGCTTTATACCTATAAACGCTTAGCCCGCCAAAATTTATCATCCGCAGATCTTATGCGGCTGTTATCGCTTAAAGGTGTATCGCCGGAAATAGCAGCACAGGTAGTTAATGAGATGCAAAACCTGGGCTATGTAAATGATGATAGCTGGGCTGAGGCTTTCATCAGGCAGCAGCGGCAATTAAAAAAAGGGCGTTTATTTATAGCTAGCAAGCTCAGGAGAAAGGGTTTTTCTACGGAACAGGTAGATGCCTGGTTGTCCGAGCAGCACCAAGATTATTCTGAGGATGCAGCTATCAGGAAATTATTGTCCACAAAATATCATAAGCGAAATTTACAAGATTTCAAAGAAAAGAACAAAGTCATTGCCAGTTTGGTGCGCAAGGGGTTTTCATTGAACGATGTGCTGAAGGCTCTAGATACAACCTAGAAGCATGCCTATCAATACTGTCCTATAATCAGCATGTAACAATACACATCGCGTTAAATACGTACGTCCTTGATAAGCGATGCCATAGCTAGTTAAGGACGTACTTAAGAACTTACGGTGAATCGTAACTTCTAAAAAAGTCATGGCAGCTAATATAAGAAAACAAGGTTAACCCTGCAATGACACAATTTCAAGCCGCATTAGCGGCGGAAGCATGTAGCCACTGGCGTAAGCCTGTGGTATAGATTGTATTAAAAATAAAGCCGTGGAACGGCGACAGAAAAAATGATATCGCCTATCTGTCGCCGTTCCACGGCTCTATATCATTAGCTTTGGTTTCCACAGGCTTATGCCTGTGGCTACATGCTTCCGCCGCTAAAGCGGCTTAATTTCGTTTGATTTCATAGATTTTAGAAGATATTCAAAAGACCTTCTTTACGATCTTTGCAAATCAGTCTATATAGTCGCTATCGCGGCACAGAACAGCCGTATCTTACGAAATTATGTAATAAGCCATTTTAACAAATCATTGGGCGAAGCCTGATGATTTGTCAAAAGTCCAGTTCAAAGATAATTACGTAGATAATTATTGACTGCAGCCATGTTATTTATGTATATTAGTATGTTAAAAACAGTTAATAAATTACAAATAAATATAATGGATGTTTTTTAATGGCGATAAATATTGATTACAGTTCCTTGAGCATTGTTCCAGTGGATGTACTTCCGAATATATTCAATAAATTGAGTTCAGAGCTAGACACTGTGGCACTAGTGTGCAAAACGTGGAAAGAGGTAGTGGATAGCAAAACGTTTCGCGAAATGATCCACCCTCCCCGCGTTATGGGTATCAAACAATTGATGATGCATAATCCCAACATTCTCTTTGAAGGTAAAGAACATCTATTGCCAAGAAGGTTCTATGGAGAATATGCAATAAAAGGTGGATTGTGTTTCTTCAATCCGGGCAAAGTTAAATTGAAGAAAGCTGATGGGGAATATAAAATCGTGGTGTTAAATAGACTGGAGGCTATAGGGAGTCTATTTCCAAAAGCCAGATTTGTTAGCACGTATCCGCCAGCCTCAAATGTAACAAGACAAGAGGAATATCCTCATTGGGTATGGGAAGAAGCTAAGTCTCGCGGTTTCGGCAAGACCTATAATGAGCAACTAGAAATGGCTCAAGAGGAAGATAAAGCAAACTATCCAGAACGATATAAAGCCATCGAAGAAACTTCAGATGTGCCTAAATCAAGCTCAGTGGTGTTAGGTAGCCTGAAGCCTACAGCCGTTTTATCCAAACAACAGATAAGCAAGCCAAAACAAATAGTGATTATGTCAAATGGAGATGATCATATTTTAGGCAAGTTGATGGCAGAAGCTATTTTAGGTGAGCGAGAGGTTACTTGGGATTTAAGTAATCAGAAACATGAACGTGTACGGGTTAATAAAGCTAAAGTAAAATCTACAACCCGGGATCTGCCAATATCTGTGGCTTTCACCCCTTCCCTCCTCGAAGTCAGGCCCTGCACTGAATCTTACGACGCTCATGCGGGCTTTGTTTGCGCGCGGAGGTCTTTTGGAACATGAAACCCAACTGGCGCCCCTAAATCCTAGCCTACATTTAATCAGATAACTGATCCAACGCATCTAATGCCTTGGCGTATCCCATAGGCATTTTTTAGGGCTTAAGACAGAGTAAAATGAAATCAAGGAAGATTTTTATGAAGAAAAGAAAAGCTCAATAGGCATAATTAATCTCCTTCCCTTTGTCCTTGCCCCACTTCATTTAAATTCCTTATCCCAACCCCGAATAAAAGAATTTAAACCTCTGAGATCAGCAAGAGTAGTATGAAAGGTTTTATCACAGAGATCAGTGTGAGCAATGAGGCTAGTTTGAGCTCTCAAATGATGTGTGGATGTGTGCCCTTACCCTTTACCCTGTCGACCCTCTTTTTAAATCTATTTATTAAATCTAGATCGTCATGCATGAACTCTCAGATATATACCTGCTATTAGTTTAATAAGTAATCTGAATCACTTTACTTCGACTGTGCAATATTTATAGAACCTTCTAGAGTACTGAATAGTTACAAATAAATATGATTTTGAGTCATAAAAAATTTGCAGGTAAGGCTACATACCCATACCTCTATGATGCTCCCACTCTTGTCTCACTGCCCTCACTGCCTCAGTGGTTCAAATCCTTTCACACTACTCTCGCTGATCTCAGTGGTTCAAATCTTTTCACACTACTCTCGCTGATCTCAGTGGTTTAAATCCTTTTATTCGGGATGAGGATAAGGAATTTAAAACAATTTGGGCAAGGGCAAGGGCATGGGCATGGGCATGGGCATGGGCAAGGGCACGAGGAAGGAGATTAATTATGCAAGAGGTTCATTGTGGAAATATTAGCGCTTTGTTACTATCTCGACTTAAAAAAAGTAAAGGCGCACATTTATGATTCCACCCACAGTTGTTCGTACATTGGATAGTGAAGGTTTTCTCCATTTTAGATTAGGCGCGGCAGAAAAAGTCGGCGAGGTTCAGCAAGATCTCGATTCTCCCATTATTGAGAGCCTTGTCGCTCATCGGTCCATTACAGATAATGTGATGGTCAATCAGGGGATCTATGAAGAAATTATACTATCTTCAACGTCCTATTCTCTTAGTGGCAGTAAAGAAAGTGCGGCGTTGAAGTTTTTGCAGGCTTTTTTCAGCCGTTATAATTCTGTGCCCAAGGAATTTCTTTCCGAATTGCAACAGGCGGCCATATGGGCAGAAAAACTTGAAAATATCGATCCCACATCCCAGGAGAAAGCTAAAGCACAATTTGAGGGATTGGTGCGTGAAATTAGAGACTATCTGCAGAATATGCCGCAGAATGGCGGCTGTATCCTGCCTGGGGGAACGCATATCATTATCAGGGTAGTCAAGAATTTAGACAGTACCTATTCCATGCTGCCCTTCTCCAGAAGCGCGGATGTTCAGCACTCTAGCTCAGTGAACCTCGGTGGAAGAGAGAAAATCTGCAACTTCCGTTTGGATAAATTGACCTTGCAAGATCTGGACGAAGACTTTATAAAAAATCTGTTGAGCCTCTCGCAAAATGGCAAACAATCGATACATAAAGCAAATGCCTTATTTGCTAATTTTAAACCAAAAGTGGCTCTTAACTCCAATTCCCGGTTTCATATTTCAAAATCTTCGGTCTGCCGATATCAAAATATCTCCGACCTGCTTCAAGAGGGATATGCTCGCAAGCCAAGCCTAAGGCAAAAAAGCCGCCAGAAACTGGAGTTACAGATTAAAGTCTTTTGCGAGTATTTTGAATACACTAAAGCCAGTCTCAACACGAATTCGCTAGCTTATAAATATTTAGAAGCAGGATTGAAAGTCATCTCCAGAAATATTCTCTGGAACCAATCTAGAAACTATTTGAATCAAGTGGAAGCCTCGTATATTAGCGCTTCACTGATACAAATTCAGGAGAGCTTAAATCAAATTAAACTAAAGCAAACGACTCCAAAGCTTCTCGATTCTATCGCTCCTAGCAGCCTCACTTTGAACATCAAACCGGTAACCTTGCGAGAGCCCACTGTTCCTATCGTATCTAGCGAGGCATTAGATCAGCCTAAGCGTCATAAACAGTCATTGACCTCGCCTTATATCTTAGTGGACAAGAAATATGATAAGCCCTCCGTTGTCCATTCCCCGCTGACGGTGTCTAATTGCCAAGCCCAGCTCGACGGCCTATTGAACACACTCAAAAGAAAGGATTTGATCCCTTTGCAGCGCGAGCAGCAAGCTGTAGAATTTTGTCTGTCGCTGCCGTTAGATCCTAAAAGTGCTAATGACATTTGGAAGAGCCTTACTCAGGAGCAACGCATCCAGGTCAGCCATGCCTTAGCCGAAATAAGCTCGACATTACTCTCTCTAATCAATCTCAACGTCTCAAATTGTCCTAACCGCATTCTGGCCATGGCTAAATTGGCTATCATCTGCGAGCATCTGGCCAGATTAAATGGGAGTGTTACAAACATCGAAAACCTCATGTTTTGCCCGGAGTTGCTATTTCTGCTCGTAGATCTGATGAGAGGCTCTGCTGGATATTCAGGAGGATTAAGTCAACATAGAATATTAATAGGGCATTCAGGATATCCTGTATATACGCTTTTGGAAGAATCTGCCCTACAACAATGCAAAAGCTACTATGAAGCATTGCTAGACCTTTCTCCGACTTACAGAGAGTATGTTAAAGATCTAAAAAACGAGAACGAACGAGCGCACAACAGGCACAACGATTTTGATGGTGGTGTTGTGGGATGGACGATGTTTGATAATGGTAAAAAGTATGAAAGGCATGACTGCGAGTTGGACCTGACCAAAAAGCAATATAAAGATAACGTCCAGTGCCAAGATCTGCTGAAGGCGATAAACAATATTCGCTTGGAAGTGAAGTCTAATAAGACCCCTCCTCTTACCTGGGTGCAAAGATATGCGAGGAGCGGTGTTTCTTGTCCAAATCCTCTTTTCCTCGCCGGTACATTCTCTAGATGGGGAAAAACGATCAAAAATCCCCTGCTCTTGGCCGTATTCTATGCGTGCCATCCGGAAAAAGGGATTTTAGATTCTTTTTCTGTAGAAACGAATACCTTTACGCAAGAAGCCATCATGGATGACCCCTGGTTGGCTGTGGAAAGGGCATACAAAAATTGGCAGTTGGATTTATCTTCCGATCACCCTCTTAAGAAAAAGACCTATCAGCAGATAGCCTATACGGCAAAACCTGAATTGCTGCAGGATTTTTCGGAAAAAGACCTCAAAGAATTATTAATCGCTTTAGAGCCTTCATCCGGCTTCTGGAGTATGCTAGGATTGATCAAAAAGAATCCGGTTCTGTTGAAAAATACCGATTTTCAATCTATTGTCGAAAGGATGCTTCTTCAGCCGGAGAGCTTGAAAAAAGCTATGCAAGTCGATCCTAAATTGCCGCAGTTCCTAAGCGAATTTTTCGAGGAGCATATTAAGCAATTTGAGCGCATCCAGGAATATGCATTAGCACTCTTCATGATGCATCTGTATCATGCCTTACGGGCAAAAATGCCGGCAGATGCTCTGCCTGCGGCAGGGGTAGATTTCAAAGTAACTCTTAATAGATGGTATCAGGAGGCTTTGCAGCCGAAGTCTGCATGGAGGCCTTATCTTTACAATATTATAAGCGAAATGCTGTCTCAAATGGCTGCTAGAAAGCAACTTGGGCACCATGAACTGAAAGAGTTGGCTATATTGTATGGTATCTGGGAAAATACCCCGGCTTTTGTCCTCGCAGATCCTATCGATACAGATAATGTTCGAAAGCTGTATTATGAGTGGTTGCCGCAAATCGAGCATATGCTCAAAGAAGATGCCGGTCAACAACTTCGAAGACATATCATCGAAGCCATAGCTAAGGGTCGAGAATTAGAGTTTATCAATCAAGAAGAAGGCTGGCAGGGTTCGTTTCCCTTGTTCAGCAATACAGAGTGGCAGTACAACTTTACTAGCGGAAATTTTACAAATTTATCAAGCAAATCCACCCTCTGTGCTTTGCCTCCAGCTATATTGAATGACACTTTATTTCAAGAGGCTTTCCCTGTTTTTTCCGAAGCCTGGTTAACGTGCAGTACCTATTCTGCGGCAGGTAAAACCTATTATCAATGCCAAGATTCACAGGGTATCCAGAACCTTATTGAAAAATCAGCAGATGGCATCGCCATTTATAAATCGCATCCCAAACATCTTGATGTGTGGTTGCAATATCTGCCGGTAGAAAGAAAAAGCTTGGATAATTTAGGCAGGCTGGGGGCTCATAATCGTCTGTATGTGTCGTTGCAGCAAAATCAAGTGATTTTCTTCAATCAGCACGGACAACCTGAATTTTCCTCTGATTTATCGCATGGTATTTCTAGCTCTTCCACCGAGGTGATTATAAATGCTCTGTATAACATGAACCCTCAGCGAGCGCAGCATGAGGGGTTACAAGCTGTTGTATTCGATCCTCAAAAACACACTTCTTTAAAGTTTTTGCTCAACCTTGCTGCATCTTCTGAAATATTGCTGTGGACAAAATACGGACAGCTGCAAAAAATCGAATTCTATGCTTTGGAGTTGGCCTTTGAGATTGTCAATGAACAGCTGGTGTGCCAATCTGCGCCATTCAAAGGGTCTATCTTAGATTTGCAAGAGTCCTTATTGGGTCTGCCCGCTGGTTTGACTTTGCTTTCTGCCGATGCAAACAAGCAGACGGCACAGCTCCTTTTGCCTTATTTTTCCGGGGAATATGTCATTCAAAAGCCTGAAGTTCGCGCAGGTATAACCAAGAAGGCTGATAAGGCAGCTACCTTCTTGTGGAATGCGGGAAAGTCTTATTTGGGATATACCACGCCGGCGGTGGAATCGGCTTCAACATCCCTGTGGAATGCTGGTTTGTCTTCTCTGGGCTACAAGGTTTACCCTCAAGAGTCGGCTTCTCAGTATGAAGTCGTCTGGAAATCGGAAGCTTCTCCCTCGAAGGGTTATTGGTGCTTTTCCATCCACATGCCCGATTTGAAGCTCACGTCTATGGATTCTGCTCAGGGCTTCAAGGCATATTTTGACCTATTTAAATACAGCATTAGGGCTTGCCAGGCCAACGAGTCTCCAGCAATTCTAGCAGCAAAGGAGTGCCTGCGGAATATACGGGAGATCCCCAAGGTCAAACTCTTGGACAAAGATATCGAGTCCTTTGCCGATGAAATCACAGGCATGGTTGCGGGAAGGTCTAAAATATCTTCCAAGCCGCACCTGGAGTCTGTATCTCTAGCATTGCAAGCTTTGCTACTGCTTAGAGACTTCAGCACCCCCCATCTGCAGAATAAAATCGGCCATTATATTAGCAAGCTGGTGCCTCTATATTATAAACATGGCCGGCAGATGCATTTTAGAGTGCGCCTGGATGAGAAACAGGAATTAAGCTGTCTGCTCCTGATGAAGACGCACGATTTTGGTTGGTTTAAGCAGCATGCGGCCTTATTGAAGAGTACTAAAAACTC